>CAZHKZ010000001.1:0-44119 GCA_964533055.1 uncultured Gammaproteobacteria bacterium
ACCGGCGGAACTGGATCAGCAATCTAAGTATTCTAACGTTAGGATATGCATAAAAGACGGCCTCGCAGTGCGGGGTCGTTTTTGTAGTTCAAGAAGAGAAGATTATCCTAATATATTTTTATATCCATCCCTAATGGATCCGAGGAGGCTGGTAGAAGTTTTGAAACTTTTATCTGTTTTGTAATTATGCCCATAAAGTTTGTCTTCAAACAGGACACCATTAAACGTTCTAGGCTCTGCATATCTGGGAATAAAGTGCCCATGCAGATGTCTGAACTCATTTCCTAAAAATGCATAGTTAAACCAATCTGGTTGAAATAATTCTTCGGAAGCTTTCTTCAAGTTTTGAAGTATAAAAAATAGTTCTGCTTGCTCCTCTGATGTTGCTTGAGTAAGGTCGAGGGCGTCTTCGCGTTTGCAAACAATTACACAGCGTCCAAGATACCCCTGATTTTCGTGGACGTAGACTTCCCAGAATTCGTAATTCTTAATTAAATTTACTGAATAGTCATTTGCCATAAAGTTGTGCCGGGAGAGGGACTCGAACCCACATGACCAATTACGATCAAAGGTTTTTGAGACCTTCGTGTCTACCATTCCACCATCCCGGCATATCTTACTTACGCGTAACTCAGCCTTGAATTACGGGTGTGTCTATTATATACTTCAGTGTATGACTATTCAACAGATTTACGACCTCGCAGTTGAAATGGGAATGAAAGCAGATCCTCGTGGTGAGAAGGCAGTTAAAGTCCTTCTTGAGAAGAGGGCAAAAGCTCACAAAGATTCTTCAGAAAAATCAAAGAAGTATTTTGACTCCGAAACACTCAATTCTCCATACTCAGATTCTCGAATCCTCTTTGGAGATCCAAAGACTTCGGTTAAAAAACTTATTGCTGGAATTGATGCTGATGTTTCTGAAGTCTTGATGGTCGATAGGCTTAATGAGAAAGGTGAAAAGATCGATCTTCTTATCACTCATCATCCAGAAGGTCATGCGCTTAGCAGTCTTCATGAAGTGATGGAGATGCAAGTAGATATGTTTGCAAAGGCTGGAGTTCCTGTAAATGTTGCCGACGCATTATTCAAAGAAAGAAGTGGGGAGGTGCAACGAAGATTTAATCCACTAAATCATTCAAAGACTGTTGATGCTGCGCGGATCATGAATGTTCCAATCATGGCACTTCACACCATCTGGGATAACATGGGCAATGACTACATGGAGAAGCTTTTTGCTTCCAAGACATTTGAGACAGCAGGTGAAGTTCTTGAAGCTGTTCAGGAGATCCCAGAATTTGTTGAGGCAATGAAAGCCAAATCAGGGCCAGATCTCGTATCAGGGAGTCCTTCATCTCGTGCTGGTAAAGTGGTAGTTAGTTTTACAGGTGGTACTAATCCCTCAGTTAAGCTTTATGAACAATTAGCAAAAGCTGGAGTCGGCACACTGGTTGAGATGCATGTTAGCGAAGATGCACTTAAGAAGCTTCGTGAGCTTCATATCAATGTTATTGACGCAGGGCATATGGCAGCTGATTCGATCGGCGCAAATCTTTTCATGGATGCGCTTGAAGCAAAAGGCATTGAAGTTGTAGCTTGTTCAGGATTTGTTCGCATTAAGAGAAAGGCATCCAAATGATCTCAGTTACAGAGCTTCGTGCTGGTACAACATATGAAGAAGATGGACAGCTATTGATGGTAGTCTCCTATGAGCACATCAAAATGGGTCGAGGCAGTGCAAATATTAAAGTTAAAGTCAGAAATTTAAAGACAGGTTCGACATTAGAGAAAGGATATACTAATGGAGCAAAGGTCAGTAACGTTGCAGTTGCCAAAAAGGATCTTCAGTACCTCTACAAAGATGACACCTCAGCATTTTTTATGGACCCAGCAACATATGAGCAAATTCAGATCGATCTTGTAAAGATTGAAGATCATAAATTTCTCAAAGAAGGAGAGGAGTTTAATGTAAGTATGCTCGATGGCGAGCCATTATCTGTCGCGCTTCCGTCAAAGATGGTATTCAAGGTTACTGAGACTACGCCGGGTGTTAAGGGTAATTCTGCTACGAACGTTTTTAAGGATGCGACCCTTGAAAATGGTATTATTACTAAAGTGCCAATGTTCATTAATATCGGGGAGTCGATCCGTATTGATACAAGAACTGGTGCTTATTCGGAAAAAGCAAATGACTAACAAAATCTTTCGCGCTTTTAGACAGCCTTCTTTTTCTTATTTGTGGCTGAGTGAGATTTTTACTCAGATAGCTTTTAATCTCTTTAATTTTTTCCTCATTCTTCACGTTTTTGAGCTCACTAA
Organism: uncultured Gammaproteobacteria bacterium; assembly: GCA_964533055.1. Taxonomy (GTDB): domain Bacteria; phylum Patescibacteriota; class Microgenomatia; order Levybacterales; family UBA12049; genus JACROF01. The sequence goes on from CAZHKZ010000001.1 coordinate 2,317, forward strand.
ATCAAATACAGCAGTTTCGCTCATCGTCATCACTTTTACGCTGCCTGCAATTCTTTTTGGAATTTTAGCGGGAATTCTCGTTGATCGATGGAGTAAAAAAAGAGTGCTTCTATTTGCTAACATTTTGCGAGGACTTATTATTATCCCACTGGCTTTTTTCATTAATGATCTTGCACTCGTATTTATTATTTCGTTTCTGATATCAGTAATCACACAATTCTTTGTTCCAGCAGAGACGCCACTCATACCACTCGTTGTCCCTAAAGATATTCTTTTCTCAGCAAATGCGATGTTTGGTCTCGGTCTTTACGGATCAATTTTAGTGGCATATCTTATATCGGGCCCGGTTATTCTTTTTCTCGGTGCAAAGTATACTCTCCTTTTTCTCTCTATCCTCTTCTTAATAAGCGCTGTCTTTACAACAGGGATTAAGCTTGATCATCCAGGAAAAAAGAAGAAGGCACTCCTACGGACTTCAAAAGCTGCGATGATGGATGAAGTGAAGTCTGCAATCACGATGATGAAAGCCTCCAAGCCAATTTATAATTCGCTTTTTCTTCTTGCGCTCTCTCAAATCCTACTGTTGGTCCTTGCTGTGATAGCGCCAGGATACGCAACGCAGATTCTGAAGGTAAATGTTAACAATTTCCCAATTCTTTTTATCGCTCCTGCAGCACTCGGAGTTCTCGTCGGTGCCATTGTGCTTGCGACATTTTTTCATGATCGTTCACGAGAGAAGTTATCAACAGCTGGACTTTTCCTCTCAGGAATAGCCATGTTTCTTCTGCCATATGGCGCCAATATCAGTGCTAGGCAGATCATCCAGACGTTGAATGAGTTTTTGCCAAGGATCATTGATATTACAACTCTTCATATTGTTGTTGTCATAGCATTTGTTCTTGGATTTGCAAATGCATTTGTTTTCGTTCCATCCAATACGATTCTTCAAGAAAAAACCAGCGATGAATTTAGAGGTAAGATATACGGTGTACTCAATGCGCTGGTTGGCATATTTTCACTTATCCCAATTTTAGTTGTAGGGAGCCTTTCGGATGTATTTGGTATCGAAAAAGTAATAGTCGGTATTGCAGTCATCCTCTTAAGCCTTGGTGTATCTCGAGTACTCTTTGATTTTTGATGCAATTTCTAATAATCATTCTCATTCTTAGCCTTGTTGTGTATCTCTTTGCTTTGCATGTTCTCGCAAAAGAAGATCTCGTTTTTGTGCGTAAAAATATTACTCTTGAGACACTTTTTAACCTTTCATTTTACTCAGCTGGTCTCGGAATACTTCTTTCAAGAATCGTGTATGTAGCACTTCATCCAAGTTCTGATTATCTTAATCCGTTAGTGTTTTTACTCTTCCCGTATTTCCCTGGATTATCGCTTCCAGGTGGGATTATCGGGGGAATACTTTTTGTAATGCTTCATAACAAGAGAAAGAAAATTCCAGCAGGAAGGATCTTAGACTTCTTTGCTCTATCATTTTTAACAGCCTTGCCAGTCGGCCTACTTGGATCACAGCTATTGATTGGGATGCAGGATCTTTTTGTGGGAGTTCTCCTTCCAGTTATTTTTCTTTCAACTGTATTTTTTAGTGCTAAAGTCCTTCTACCACTGAATGTGCGAGGGGAGTTAAAAGATGGCTCGATGGGAAGTCTTATTGTGATCATTCTTTCGTCGACTCTCTTGATTGCAAGTCTTACTCATGAGCACTTTGAGTTATCATTTTATAAGCAGTTTGACAATCTCTTGCTTTTAGTTCTCCTCATTGCATCACTAATCGTTCTTTTACGACAAGAACGAAAAGGGCAGCTAATGAAGAAGCACCTTACATAGCCTATAGTATATTATGATATTTGATGTACCTATAATTTTTGAAGATGAGAGTTTGGTTGTAATCAATAAGCCGTCAGGAATGACTGCAAATCGATCTGACACAACAGGCGGGGAACAGACAGTGCAAGACTGGATGGAAGAGCATTGTGGCTGGGAGAAAGGTGAAGCAGGTGGTGGTCCAATAATCGATGAGGCAGATGAAGACGGATCAGATTTTAAGAGTCGATCAGGTCTCGTTCATCGACTCGATAAGGAGACGTCAGGTGTGCTTATTCTTGCAAAGAATGAAGAGGTGTTTCTACAGATGCAATCTCAGTTCAAGAATAGGGAAGTAAAAAAGACATATAAAGCGCTTGCTCATGGCAGGGTTACGCCCCCAACTGGCGAGATAAATGTTCCAGTTGGTAGGTTGCCTTGGAATAGACGACAATTTGGAGTAGTGGCTGGTGGGAAAGAAGCACAGACTCATTACGAGCTTATTTCATATTACCGATCTGATGATAAGAAACGTGAGACACTATCAATGTTGGAGCTTCATCCAGTAACAGGTCGTACCCATCAAATAAGAGTTCATCTTCAATATCTTGGTCATCCAATTTTCTCAGACTTTCTCTATGCAGGGAGAAAGACTCAGAGAGATGATCGGACTCTTCTGGCCCGCGTTTTTTTACATGCTGCACACATAACGTTTGTTCATCCAATAACAAAGGAGAGCATGTCTCTTGAGGCACCTCTTCCTCCTGAATTGATTAAGGTAATGGATCATATGATACCAACAGTGTAGAACTTTCAATTTTTTTGTATAATAGACTCAATAGGAGGTGATGCTTTATGGCAAAAGGAGGAAATTATTTTAAAGGTGAAAAGAAGAAGCAGCGAAAAGCCGGCGATAAGCCTGTAGACTCGAGTAGTTTTGCACAAAGTGGAGCACCTACATACACGATGCCTGAGCGTATCGAGAAAAAGAAAAATTCTTGGTAATCTAGGTATCACTTTTTTCTGCCCATGAAAAAAACTCAATCCAATGAATCTAAGAGAAGTATTAGAACGCTCATTCTTTTCTGTGGAGTCGTAGGTCTCCTCGTAGCGGGTTCTCTCCTCATTCGTCTCTTTTCCCTCGTGCGAGAAAGTACATTCGATGCAAATCATCGATACACAATTTCATTTGTAAATAAAAAAGATGTTGATATTGTTTCGCTTGATCCAGGTACAAAATCGATGTCACATATGGCGATTCGAGGAGATGTTGATCCTGTAAAAGTCTATACAGAAACTGGCATTGTTCCAGATACAATTCTTACACTCTCAAGGCCATTTGAAGGAGTAGAAAAGGTGGGTATGTATACAAGTGATGCTTTTTTCCACAAAGGGAGAGTGAGATCGGTCCTCTCAGCTTATGATTTGTTGAGAGTGTCTTTATTTGCTAAGGGAATTTCCAGCACTGAGGCGCATTCTGAAGATGTTTCTTTGCCAATTGAATCAGCGAATTTAGATATTCTCGTAAAGGAGCTTTTTTTAGATCAAGCAATTGCAGATGAGAATAAGAGTGTCTCAGTCATAAACGGAGCTGGTGTTGCAGGGCTTGGCAAGAGGCTTGAGCGAGCTTTGGAGAACAAGGGCTATAGCGTTATTTCGGTCACAAATGCTGAAAAAGTAGCAACGAGTACACAGGTGATTTTTTCAGGAGAGAAGGGCTATTCGGTTAGAAAAATAGAGAATATCCTCGGAGTCAAAGCGGTCTTAACAAACAAACAAAGTTTGTCTGATATAATCATCACTCTTGGTAAGGACCAGGCTTCTGCATCGAAATTTTAATTATGATTATTTTTGTTATATTGGGAATTTTCGTATTTTCAATTTTGTTAGCAATTCGATCGCTTCACAAAATGTCAAAGGTTGAGCATGTTCAGGAAGTTAAAGAGACGTTAAAGTCTGGGAGAGTTGTCTACCAACATCATTCCTCTTCTGGTTCTGAGGTATCATCTTCATCATAGGCTTTATCTTCACTTCCAGCATCAATTTTCGGTGATTTATTTCCAGAAAAGAGTTTGGTCCTATCTGTTGAGAGGAATGACGGCTGATTTTTGAACTTAGTGACCCTTTTGACTTCACGGATGAAGACAGTTACTTTATTGTTCTCAACAGATTTTACGTACGAATCATATGTATTTCCTCCCTCAATAAATCGAATAAGTCTTGTTCCAACATCGTCTGGAAGCATACCAATATACTGCTTGTCCTGGTCGTTGAGGAAAATTTTCATCCTCTTTACTCCAAGAAGGAGAGTCTCGCCTGAGCGAAGTGGTGCAATGACCTTCTTATCTGCTACATTTACAAGCTCGATGACTTTTGTTTTGCCTGGTTCTTCAATAAAGAGGTTGCTTACAAGTGTGGTTGAGGTCATTGATGACTTCATTGTGGATGAACCTTCATTTACCCTCTTTAGATTGCGAAGTGCGATTGGGTTCTGGGCATCAAGTGTGAGAACTTTTTGATAGAGAGCCTTAGCCTCTTTTCCATTACCTAGACTAGCATGTGCGAAGGCTAGGCGATTGAGGGTATCAATGTCTTCAGGAGACTCATCAAGCATTGATTGATTGATAACAATTGCCTCATCCCATTTACCAAGAAGTGCCGTTTGAATTGCTTGATTTTTAAGTTGTGTCATGAGGGATTTGGCAGAAATTTGAGACAATTTATAGAATGAAATTCTACTTCGTTTATTTGCAAAAGTCAATACAGAGAGGCTATAATTGGCATTGAAATGAGCGGACATTCAAAATGGTCGACAATAAAAAGGCAGAAGGGTGCCAATGATGCAAAGCGTGGTCAAGCGTTTACCAAACTTTCTATGGCAATAACTCTAGCTGTTAAAGAGGGCGGTGGCATTGCTGATCCTGCATCTAACTTCAAATTGAGGCTAGCAATAGATGCAGCTAAAACTGCCAATATGCCCAAAGATACGATTGATCGTGCAGTAGCTCGTGCATCTGGAAAAGATGCAAGCGAGATGTCTGAGGTTGTTTATGAAGGGTTTGGGCCTGGTGGATTCTCAGTTATAGTAGAGGCAATTACCGACAATAAGCAGCGAACAACCCCTGAGATTAAGAGTACGTTTGATAAAAATGGTGGCACACTGGGTGTTGTTGGAAGTGTCAGCTATCAGTTCGAGAAGAAAGGGCAGATTATTGTTAAAAAGGGTAGCATGACCTTTGATGAGATTTTTCTTGTCGGAGTTGATGCAGGTGCAGATGATGTCGAAGACTCGGGAGATGGTGATGAAGTGGTCATTTATACTTCTTCAGACATGTTAGGGAACGTCAGAGATGTTCTAGGGACTTATGGAATTGAAATAGTATCTGCAGAGTTAATAATGAAGCCTATAGTAAATAAGGTTATTGATGGAGAAGTTGAAGCTGAAAAGGCAGTCTCATTTTTGGAGAAGTTAGAAGAGCACCCAGATGTACAAAGAGTTTTTGCGAATATAGAAGTGGCAGAGAAGTGATGTTATTTTTTAAACGAAAGAAGAAGAGGGAAGTCAGATCTACATTGCAAACCGAAGGCGCAAAGAAGGGGAAACGTCAATTCATATTGGCAATTGATAAGCGTCAAAAGTTCGTCTTAGGTGTCATTATCCTCTCGGGAATTCTCTTTGTTTCTGAATTTCAATTTGGAAGATCTGGACTTGTTGTGGCAGTAATACTTGGAATATTGATGGACGCTATTCTTTATTGGGCGATTAAAGAAGATCTCAAGGAGAATTTTACTCCAAGCGTTTTCATTCTTCCATTTTTTTATAGCCTGTCATTTGGTCTTTTCTACTTTCTTGTTCCAGCAAGACTGATCTTCAGACTACTTTTAACCGCATTTTTTGCATTCGGAGCATATTCACTTTTCTTGAGTAAGAATATTTTTACTGTCTCATCTATTAGAACAATTGCGCTGCTTTCAGGGGCAAGAATTGTCTCATTTATCCTGACGATGTTGTCATATTTCTTCCTTTCCAACATTATTTTCACACTTCATCTTCATTTAATTTTCGTACTACCACTTATTGCACTTTATACATTTCCATTGGCATATCAATCACTCTGGAGCTACGCACCAGCTAAGACACCAAATAGGCAGTTGATAGAGTGGGCTGGAGGATTGACACTCTGTATGATCGAGATTGCAGCAGTGGTGTGGTTTTGGCCGAGTACACCAACAGTCCTCGCTTTATTTTTAGCAGGATTCTTCTACACAATAGTAGGGATCTCGCATGTTTGGTTTGAGAAGAGACTTTTCAGAGGAGTTATGTGGGAGTATGTCTGGGTGGGCGCTACTGTATGTTTTGTTCTGTTGTTATTTACCTCATGGGGAAAGTAGGAGAGAGAAGTCCTATAATAATTTGATATAGTTTGATACACTATAAGACACCCATACTATCATTAATCTGTAATTTTTCGAGGCTATTTGAAGCTAATTTGAGGCTAGTAAGTCTTGGATTACAAGAGAATGCACCCATTTGAGGCTAGAGGCTTGAAAGAAATACGAAATAATGCAATTTTTCGAGGCTAAAACAGTAAAAATAGGTTGATAATTCAAGCTAAATAACATTTTTTAGGCATATCAGAGAAGAGGGGTCGGACCCCACACAGCCCATAACGTCACACTTTTCACAGGATTTAGGACTAAGGCTAAGATGTAGTAAATTGCATAACAAAGTTAATAAAATCTTGGGTCCCGGAGTGGAGGCTAATTAGGCACGACTCAGCAGCTCTTATCACATACCCTCATCGAATAGCTCGCACCCTTTGGAATCTCACCTTACTTGACCTCTGGGGATTTCATATAGTTTACGTCGTAGAATAATACTTTTACGACGTGATGAAAGGTTTGAGAGGAGTGGTCATAATTACTAAATGTGCGATTTAACTCAAATATTCTGACCATATGTACATCTCTATGCTTTATGGCCATACTCCCTATGGCAAAGTATTCTTAATTCATGCCTAACTTCCCTATTATAGGCTCCTATGATGTTTTCACCATCATATTTAGCCTCAGTTTGGCCTTATTTTTCATGGAGCACTACGCTCGTGCGGAGGGGTGGAAATGGTTCGAAAATATGAAGCCCTACAATCGTCTGTAGAAAATGGACAGCTAATTGGTAGTCGGTTCTATAATGAAGGCCTTCTAGGTCATCCTACGGTCTTGTAAATGAGGGCTTATTGGTCGGTGTTGTCTGAAGATTGTTGAACAGTAGTATCAACGAATTTTGGACCTACAAACCATGGGGTCTCACTTTCTTTACCTTGACCGTCAACATAGATATATGGGTTGTCAGGGTCATCAGTTTTTTTAACCAATGCTAGCCATAAATATGCGAATTCAGGTTTTCCATTTATCGACGTTCTGAAGCAGTAGTAGGGGTCGTCATTTGTGCCATTTGCATCAGATCCGCCAATTCCAGCCACACGAATAACTCCTATGTCTTTGCCATTTATTTCAGATTCAGTCAGTACTTGCATTTTATCCTCATCCGAGCTCACTCGATGCTCAGATCTAACATAGATTTTCCCATCAGGGTTTTCTGATGTGCTTACACCATGAAATGCAGCATCTCTATATTCTGCGACGTCGCTGAAGGAGAGCTCTTGGGTTTCAGGATCGCGTTGAACATAGATAATGTCATTATGAAGCGGCTCGATATATTCTTTCTCAACCTGAGGAGCTTCGTGGGAGAATTTTGATTTTAGATAGTTGGCAGCTGCACCAATTCCCAAGATACCTCCGCCGAGAACTGCACGTCGGCCATAGGTCTCTACGTCTCCAGCATGATCAGCTGCGCTTTGCTGTATCTTATCAAGTTTTTGCTCAAGCCGATTTGTGGGGACAGTAAATAGAGGTTTCTCAGGGTGAGCTTCAAGATGTGAAGAATTGGGTCTTTCTGGTCCGCGTGAGCCTTCTGACATATAAATCGATACTAAATATTTAACGTGAACTTGTCAATCATAATTTGGTCAGCGTATAATGATTTTATGAACTTAGCTACGACTCGCAGAATCGTTTTATTATTTTTGACCACTCTCATTGTGTTAGTCGCTGCATACGGCATTCTTTCAGTTGTGAGACTTTTTAGAGCCCCATCAGAATACGTAGTAAAGACTAGTTCCCAGACTGTCATCAAGGAGCTTAAGGCCCTCAATAGGCTTGAGACAGCGCAATTCACGATTGAGAAGGTCATTGATGCTGGTAAGTCAGGCAATGTCTTCCAGCAGTTCTTGTTCGGCGACAAAATTCTATTAGTTGCACATGGTCAAGTTATTGCTGGAATCGATTTCTCAAAGCTGGAAAATAGCAATATTAAAGTAGATGGTGCGACCGTGAGACTGGAGCTTCCTGAGCCAGAGATCTTAATGACAAGTCTTAATAACGAAGAGACACGAGTATATGATCGCAAATTAGGTCTCCTCTCGAAAGGAGATAAAAATTTAGAGGCTGTAGCTCGCTCTTCTGCTGAGAAAGCTATTAGGGAGGCAGCATGCCAAGGGGAAATCTTAAAGCAGGCATCAAATAATGCTCGTTCTCAGCTTACTGCACTTTTAAAGGCACTTGGCTTTACTACGGTTATCATCTCAATCCCTCAAGCAACCTGCTCCTAGCGTCGTAGAATCTTGACTCCCCTCCCCTTCAGAGATACTATGGATAGTAGGATATTTGATATAAAGATATTAAGAAACAGGTACATCTTACTTAATCTCACAATGTCTTAATATCCAATAACTAATGACTAAATCACTGCCAGATCTCATAGATCAATACCTCGAATACATGGAGATCGAGAAGAACTCAAGTAAGCTCACCATTCGTGACTATAGGCATTATCTACTCACATTTAAGAATTGGCATGCCATGGCCCATCCAGATCAAGGTATCGATACCCTGAGTCTGGACAATGTCCGTAAATTCAGAGTCCATCTTGCCAATCGGACAGACCGGCATGGTCAGAATTTAAAAAAAGTCACACAGAATTATTATGTGATCGCTCTACGATCTTTTCTTCGCTATCTCATCAAAAATGACATTGCCACTCTGGAGCCATCAAAAATCGATCTTCCAAAAACCGAGAGTCGAAGCCTAAAGTTCCTAGAGCGTGAGCAGGTAGATAGGCTTGTCACGATGCCTGATACATCTAAGATTGATGGGCTTCGAGATCGAGCTATTTTAGAGCTGTTGTTCTCAACAGGACTTCGTGTATCAGAGCTGGTAGGGCTCAACCATGATCAGATCAATTTAGATCGGCGTGAATTTGGGGTTATTGGAAAAGGCAAGAAGTCTCGCATTGTCTTTGTGTCAACACGCGCTGCTGATTGGGTGGGGCGATACATCACTGCACGTAAAGATGTTTACAAGCCGTTGTTTATACGCTATTCAGGGAGCGAGATTGACCTTGATGAGGGTGAAAAAATGAGGCTTACAGCTCGAAGTGTTGAGCGTATGGTCAAAAAGTATGTCAGACTCGCGAGACTTCCAGTGGATGCTACGGTGCATACGTTTAGGCACTCATTTGCGACAGATCTCTTGACCAATGGTGCCGATATCCGCTCAGTTCAGGAGATGTTGGGGCACAAAAATATCGCCACAACTCAGATCTATACACATATCACTAATAAGCAGTTACGAGAGGTTCATAGCGCCTTCCACAGTGGTAATAATAGTGAGGCACCAGGTGTGAATGACAATTCACCTCTCGAGGAAGAAACTAAAGTGGATTAGAGTGTTTCGTATGAGAGGGTGACTGTGATGCTGATTTTATTTTGTCCTGCTTCAAGTTGTGTTGGAGCCATAACTTCTTTTGCTCCTGCAGCTACGTTGGTTAGTGATCTATCATATGCCATTGGATCTTCAGGGGTTGATTCATAGATGCCAATGATTTTCCCAAGTGAAATCCCAGTCTGGCTGCTGATTTTTGCAGCTTTTTTCTTTGCTTCTTTGATCGCGTCTTCACGCGCTTGATCCTCAAGTTTTTCACGGTCTTCTTCACTAAGAACAAAACTAACGTTATTAAGTACGTTTGCTCCAGCTTTTGTCGCTGCGTCCAGAGCTGAATTTGCCTTCTTTGAGTCATTAAGTGTAACTGTGATTATTGTGCTTACTGTGTATCCTGTTGTAGTTTGGCGGCTATCTGTATAGTCAATATTTGGACTTACAGAATATTGATCAGTCTTTATGTCTTTTTTATCAATTCCTTGCCCAATCAGCGCGTCAATGACCTTGGCAACAATAGTATTAACTTGGTCTTGAGTCGCCTCAACAGTGTCTCCGGTCTTGGTCACTCCAACGCTAAAGCTAGCAGTCTTAGGTGTACCAGATGCCTCGCCAGTTCCAGTAGCAGTAAACACTTCTGAATTATTGTTAACTCTACTTGTGATTGTGAATGGGATAGGTCCGAAGATTTTAAGGAGTAGAATCGATATGAATATAAGAAGAACTGGGAATTTTAATCGTTCTAGCACGCTGTTCATGCATTTATACTAAATAATTTGATCTGTATTGTCAATCTGCTTTGCTCTCTGCAGCCTCTACAACATTTTGAAGGAGCATTGCGACATTGATAGGGCCAACGCCACCTGGTGTTCCGGAGTAGAATGATGTGAGCGGCCCAACCACACTCTCTTCAAAATCACCATGCAGTTTGCCATCCTCCTCAGTGTGAAGCCCTATTCCAATCAGGATTGGATTATTTGCGATCATCTCTGTCGTAACTGCATCTTTCTTCCCTACTGCACTGATGATAATTGTCGAGTTCTTAAGAATATTTGCTGGATTTTCAGTTTTGCTATCTATGATAGTTGGGTTGAGAGCATATTTTTTTAAGAGGTGTTTGATAGTGGGTTTTCCAGCTGTTCTCCCCTTCCCCAACACTACAATTTTTTGACGTGTTAGCCACAATTCAAATCCTTCTGGATGAATACTTTCAAGCAACTTAATGACTGCTTTCGCGACTGGCGGATCATACTGACTGTCCTCATGAAATCCATCGACATCTTTTGTGGGGATAACAAGTATATCAAGATCGTTATCTGAGATGGTGCTGAGGGGCCTTTGGATGATAATGCCGTGAACAAGTGGGTCTTGATTGAACTCATCGACAATCGGCTTTAGTTCATCAAGGGTTGCTGACTCTAGTCTTTTAAGCACGAGATTAACACCTATTTTCTCAGCAAAAATTTGCTTTTGGCGGACATAATTTTCTGATCCAGGATCATTCCCTACAAGAATTACTGTGAGTGTTGGAGTGACGTTTTTTCTTCGTAGCTCCCCTACTCTCTCTGTTAGATTAGTATAAATTGCCTGAGCAATACTTTTCCCATCGATTTTCATGTAGTTATTATACCATTCGTAAGGTTTGAGGCTAGAAATGGTTATTGGGCTTTGCTTATATCTGTGGGTGAATTGGCAGGAGATGTTTCAGGTGGAGTATTGCTGGCTCGATCAGCTCTATAGTCCTCAATGTTTGTGATTGAAGGTGATACATGTACCTCGGGTGATATTTCCCCCATCACTCTTATCATTTCAGATGCGTCTGGAAGTTCAACACTGAACCAGCCCCTTTTTACATTCTTCTGAAACTCAGGATTTTGTGAAAGAGTTTTTAGTCCATTAAGCTCTTGTTGAGTTCTTGCGAGCTGTTCAGCTTGTCTGACAGTTTCTGCTAGCGCTTGGTCTATTTGAGCTTCTGTATTAGTTGGTTCTTCTCTAGATGGTAAGTTCTCAGCAGGAAAAGGTCTAGCAAGTGACTGAAGTGTTACAGGTCTGCGGTCAGTGGCCTGATCAGGATTTATACTCGACATGTTGTTAAGCTCCCTGATATCATCTGGCGTAAATACGCGAGTATCTTCTGTCGGTGTTCCACCTAGTGCGATCATCTCTTGTGGTGTGGGGAAAGGTTTGAGGCTTGGATTTTCATTCTGAAATGCGGGGGTAGTCTGTGCGATATTTTCAGGTGGTCTATTCGCATCTAGTGCTCGATCTGGCTGGGCAGGCAAAGCTCCTTCAGGGCGCAAGACAGCAGTTGGCATCCCGGATGGCTGAGGAATTTCAGAAAACGATATCATGTACCTACGATCTCAAATAACAACCCTCTTGTCAAACAATGATGAACTTGCGTATGAGTTCAGGATGATAATTGATCTGATTGTGCATTCCAGGGACTAAGACTGTATTGGCATGTGAGAATTTTTCCCTTAGATCCTTTGCGTAGGTTCTGCCAAATACAAAGTCATTCTTACCCCAGATGATAGTGGTAGGTATCTTTAATTGTGTAAAAATTGCTTGGTCAAATTCTCTTGATTTACTAAAAAAAGACAATGAAAATGGAATAATGTAGGGAGCGTTAGCAAGCAAGGAGAATGAACTTTTTAGTGCACTAAGTGTTGAATTTAACCCTGACTCTAAGGCTTCTCTGATGTATTCGAAGGCATATCGAGAGGCCAGTCTCAAAATACTGTTTTCAGTGGGGATTATAAATGGGGAAATTAGGATGAGTTTTTTAATATGTGAATTTTGAGCTGCAGTTTGGGCTGCAAATGAGCTCGCAGATGAGTGTGCGCATAGTGTTACGTTCTTTAGAGAGAGCTCTTCAATCATTTTAGTAAAAAATGCAGCGTACTCTTTTGTGCTCCAAAGCTTTTCTGGTGTGAATGACTTCCCAAATCCAGGTGGATATGGAGAAATAACTCGATAGTTTTCTGAAATGAGCGTGAGGAATTTTAGATATGCAGTTGGATGCGCTGCCCAGCCGGGGATAAAGAAGAAGACATCTGTTCCTTCCCCGCTCTCGATATAGTACGCTGCCATTCCATCAATTGAGATTTTTTTCTCAACAAAATTCATGAGATTAGTATAGCAGGAGAGGACTTACTCGTTTTCGATGCAGGTTGCAGCAGCTACTTTGTCTGACTCTTTGGAGAAGCGCATGAGGATCACGCCCTGTGTATCTCTATGAAGTCGAGGGATAGCTGAGATCTCAAGTTTAACGACCTGTCCTTTTTTCGATGTCATGATAAGCTCGCTGCTCTTTGGTGGGATGATTTGGGACACTGCTACATCGCCTGTCTTATCAGTAACTTTAGCCACCTTTACGCCTTGTCCGCCTCGCTGTTGGGACGGGAACTGTGAAATGACCGTCTTCTTGCCAAGGCCATTCTCCATGATCGTAAGGAGCTCTGAGGTGCTATCGCTTTTTGTGAGAACATCCATACTGATGACGACATCTCCTGCTCCAAGCTTGATACCTCTTACTCCCATTGTGCCTCTGCCCTGTGGCTTCACTGATTTCTCGCTGAAGTGGATCGCTTTACCTTGCTTGGTAACCATGAGCACATCGTCTTCACCAGTTGAGATATTGCTCCAGACCAGCTCGTCATCTGAGTCAAGTTTGATCGCGATCATGCCGTTGCGCCTGATGTTCTCGAATTCTTTGAGGCTAGACTTCTTGACAGTTCCTTTTCGAGTTGTGAGGAAGACGTAACCCTTGTTGAGATCTTTACCAGCTGTGATGAAGGACTCGACCTTCTCCCCCGCTTCGATATTCAAAAGATTGACGATAGCTGTGCCCTTACTGACTCTACTGCTTTCTGCTATCTCGTATGCTCGAAGCTGATATGCCTTACCTTTGTTGGTAAAGAAGATGATGTTGTCATGAGTCATGGATGAGCGGATGTGCGTAATAGCATCTTCATCTTTTGTCGTCATACCCTTGACGCCCTTGCCTCCCCTATTTTGAAGCTGGAAGCTATTCATAGACTGGCGCTTGATATATCCAGTTTCAGTGAGCGTAATGACAGTTGCTTCATTTGCAATGAGATCCTCCTCTGAGAATTCATCTACCTTGCCCTTATAGACTCGAGTTCTTCGAGGATCTGCATATTTTTGCTTGAGCTCTCCAACCTCAGTTCCGATCACTCCAAGAATTTTTTCAGGATGTGCAAGGAGATCTTCCAGCTTTGCGATGGTCTCACTGATCATCTTGATCTCATCCTCAATCTTTTGTCGCTCAAGTGCAGCAAGTCGGCGTAGCTGCATGTCTAGGATCGCAGTTGCCTGGATCTCTGAAAGTGAGAACTTAGCAATAAGATTCTTTTTTGCAGCGTCCTGATCTGTGGACTCGCGGATTGTTCTGATGACTTCATCGATGTGGTCTACAGCGATTTTAAGTCCCTCAAGGATATGAAGCCTTGCCTTTGCTTGACGAAGCTCAAATTCTGTACGCTTTCGAATGACGATATAGCGATGCTTGAGGTATTCCTCAAGAATTATCTTTAGTGTGACTGTCTGAGGTGTTCCATCTACGAGAGCGACCATATTAACTGGGAAACTTGTTTGGAGCGAGGTGTGCTTGAAGAGATTGTTCAAGACTTTCTTAGGTGAAGCATCCCGCTTCAATTCAACAACGATTCGAAGACCTCTTCTATCTGATTCGTCGCGAAGATCAGTAATACCTTCGATTTTTTTCTCTTTTGCCAGATCTGCAATGCGAGTTACGAGGATAGCTTTGTTAACTTGATATGGGATCTCAGTGATGATGATAGCTGATTTGCCCTGTCCGATCTCTTCGATCTCAGCGATTCCACGAATAAGGACTTTGCCACGACCTGTGACATAGGCATTTCGGATCTCAGTTGCGTCAAAAATAGCCCCAGCTGTAGGGAAATCTGGGCCTTTGACGAACTGGAGAAGTTCATCTATTGTGACATCCGAATGCATAACGACACCCTTTTCAGTCGTAGATGCGAGTGGTGTCTCATCTGATTCAGCTGCAATCGTAGGCGCTTCAACTTTTGCAACAGGTGCAGGCGTAACAAAGGAAGTTTTGCCGATCATGAACTGAATAGCATCTATGACCTCGCCGAGATTATGTGGTGGGATCTTGGTCGCCATACCAACGGCAATTCCCTCAGACCCCATAAGGAGTAAGTTCGGAAGTTTTGCAGGCAAATAGACAGGCTCGTCAAAGCTACCGTCATAATTAGGAGCGAAATCAACTGTCTCTTTATCAATGTCGACAAGAAGCTCCATTGAGATTGCCTGGAGTTTTGCTTCTGTATAACGGTCAGCTGCTGGAGGATCCCCGTCAATTGAGCCAAAGTTACCCTGACCCAAGATGAGCGGATATCGCATAGAAAAGTCTTGTGCGAGACGAACGAGAGAATCATAGATTGCGAGGTTGCCATGTGGGTGGTATTTTCCCATGACTTCTCCCACGATACGAGCAGACTTGAGGAATTTTGCCGATGGACCTAGGCCCATCTCATTCATGCCGAAAAGTATACGACGATGGACTGGTTTTAATCCATCACGAATATCAGGAAGTGCGCGTGACACGATAACAGACATCGCGTAGTTAAGGTACGCTTTGCGCATCTCCTGGGAGATGTCAACTTCTTTTAATTTTCCAATGTTGTTGTCCATAATTAATGATAGCGCTTAGAAACTAGCATATAGCGTCTAGTTTCTCAACTAAACGCTACCAACTATTGCCTAGACGCTCTGTAAAGATTTCTTTACTGCCTCAAGTGCAGTTGCTTTATCTTTCCAATCCTTAAGCTTGACCCATTTCCCAGGCTCAAGTGACTTATAATTCTCGTAAAAATGTTTGAGTTTACTCTTTGTTGCTTCTGGTACATCACTAATGTCCTTAAATTCTCCGAAAAGTGGATCGATCTTCTTGGAAGGTACAGCAAGGATCTTTGTATCGATACCTGCTTCGTCTTCCATCTCGAGCATTCCGATTACTACTGCAGGGATAGCAGTTCCTGGTGCTACTGCGTACTCTGAAAGTACCATTACGTCTAGTGGATCCCCATCATCTGCGAGAGTGTTTGGGACAAATCCGTAGTTAGTTGGGAATCGCATCGCAGTATGTAAGAAGCGATCAACCATGACTACACCTGAGTCTTTGTCTAGCTCATACTTAATACCACTGTCTTTAGGGATCTCAACGAGAACGTTAATTTCTCCTTCTTCTGGATTCTTACCTGATGATAATTTTGAAATATTCATTTATGATTCACCTCCCTTGCCTGCCGTAGCTTTAGCGTAGGCTGGTTAAATATCTAATGTTGCTGTAATTGCGTTTGTCTGGATAAAGTGCTTGCGTGGTGGTACCTCGTCCCCCATCAGCATAGTAAATACCATATCAGCGTCCTCTGCATCATGAATTGAGATGTGTTTTAAGACTCTATTCTTTGGATTCATAGTAGTATCCCAAAGCTGCTCTGCATTCATTTCTCCAAGACCCTTATAGCGCTGAACCGAGACATTGGCATTGCCGACCTTCATCTCTTTCATATGAACATCTCGCTCCTCTTCTGTGTATGAGTATCGAATTTCTTTGCCCTTTTGCAGCTTGAAAAGTGGAGGCATCGCTACATAGAGATATCCAAGTCTGATGATCTCTGGGAGGTGGCGATAGAAGAATGTTAGGATAAGTGTCTCGATGTGTTCTCCGTCTACGTCCGCATCGGTCATGATGATGATGCGGTGGTAGCGAAGCTTTTCCATATTGATCATGTCTCCAATGCCTGCACCTAGCGCAATGATGAGAGCCTTAACTTCTTCATGTTCGATCATTTTGTCTAGGCGTGCGCGCTCAGTATTAAGGATCTTACCCTTAAGTGGCAAGATGGCTTGGAATTTACGATCACGACCACTCTTTGCAGATCCACCTGCTGAGTCTCCCTCAACGAGGTAGATTTCAGAAAGTGCAGGATCTTTTTCCTGACAATCAGCTAATTTACCAGGGAGCGAAGATCCCTCAAGTGCACCTTTTCTGATGACAGCCTCTTTTGCAGCTTTTGCTGCTAGACGTGCTCTGGCTGCGAGATAGACTTTTTCAAGAATTCTTTTTGCCTCAGAGGGGTTTTCTTCAAAGAAAAGGTTAAGGCCTTCTTTGGTGATTTGATTGGCGATTGGTTGGATTTCAGAGTTGCCTAATTTTCCCTTGGTCTGGCCTTCGAACTGAATTCTATCTTGAGGCATCTTGAGGAAGATGACAGCAGTAAGACCCTCTTTTGTGTCATCGCCAATGATTGAATCCTCCTCAGTCTTGAAAGCTCCGATTTTTTTACCATAGTCATTGACTGCGCGAGTTAGTGCCATCCTGAATCCAGTGAGATGAGTACCGCCGTTAACAGTATTGATAACGTTGACATATGACTCGACACTTTCTGCGTACGTGTCGTTGTACTGCATCGCAACTTCAAGTTCTACGTCCCCTACTTGCTTATTAAAGTAGATAACTTCATGCTGTGGATTTTTATTTTCATTGATTTTTTCAACCAAAGCCTTGATGCCACTTTCAAAATAATAATTAATTTTTTTAGACTCTTCTCCCCTATTATCTTGAAGGTGGAAAAATATTTTAGGAACAAGGTATGCACGTTCTCGAATAACCTTCTTGATGAAGTCAAAGTCGAATTCAATTGTTTGATTAAAGATGGTGGCATCAGGAAAAAAAGTAGTTGTAGTTCCCTGGGCGCGATCTAGTGCAACCTCTAATTTAGTTTCTTTTACAACCTCAACTGGTGTTTGAGGCTCGCCTCTTTTATATTCTTGACGGTAGATTTTTCCATCTCGGATGACTTCGACCCAGAGCCAGTCTGATAGTGCGTTAACAACTGATGAACCAACGCCGTGAAGACCTCCAGAGATCTTGTAGGCTGTTCCGCCGAATTTTCCTCCAGCATGGAGCTTAGTCATGACCATTTCAAGCGCTGATTTGCCATAGCCAGGCATCATATCAACTGGAATTCCACGTCCATCGTCTGAGACAGTCGCAGAGCCGTCCTTGTTGAGGATCACCCAGACATTTTTCGCAAAGCCAGCAAGGGCTTCGTCTACTGAGTTATCAACAATTTCACGGAGAGATTCGTGGAGTCCAGTGCTATCAGTAGATCCGATGTACATACCCGGTCTTTTGCGGACGGGCTCAAGTCCTTCTAGGACCTGGATTTGCTGTGCGGAATAGTCAGAGGATTGGTCTTTAGGCATGAACGTTACTCAGTATATCAGTACTTTTCACGTATTTCAACTCATGAATTCCTTAGTCAACGCAGAGATAGAAAGAGGTGTTCGAAGACAAGTCGAGGGTTGGTGTTCGTTGTGGTGAGAAGTGTATGTGCTTCTTGTAGCGCATGTATATCGCTCGTTATGACCATTGCATCTCCCCCACTATTTCTTATCGACTTTTGTAGACTTCTTGAGAGGGTAAAGAGATATTTCTTAAGTCTTGCGATGCTCTCATCCTTATCTTTTGCAAAGTCTTGTGCCCTCTTGAGCTGCTCATTCACAGATCCATTCTTAAACGATGCCCACTCCTCCATCAGTGCATCTTCATTCTCGAAGATTGGAGGTGCTTCTTTAGGCGATATGTCTATCTCGCTGCAGCGTGATCTGATAGTTGGGAGTAGAGTTCGAGAATTCTGGATGAGAAGAAAGATCAGTGTTTCCCCTGGTGGCTCTTCAAGGATCTTGAGAAGTGCATTTTGCGCAGGGAGTGTCAGAAGCTCTGCTTGGGGGATGATGCAGGACTTGACCGTTCCTTTATATGGCTTAAGATAAAGCCTCTGCTGAAGTGCTTTCACTTCCTTTATTCCAATCGATGTGGCCTTCTCTTCTTCTAAATCACCTGAAAGAATAGAGATGTCAAATTGATCTACCCCACGTTCGTGAGAAAGTTCTCGAGACTTTGCGAGTCGAGTATCTTGGTCACCGCCATGGATAATATAGCTTTGCATAATGACCTATTATACGAAATCTGCGATCAGATTTTCTTGACAGTTGTAGCGAGTATTCTCTACTATTAAAATTATGCCGGATTCTGCCCAGATCGCACCAATTTCTCCTGTTCAGCCACCACCAGTTCAGGCTGTTCCAGTGTCAGCCCCATCATCTCAATCACCATCACCAGCAAATGCTGATCCAGCGAGCCTAAGTCTTTTGGATATCCTTATAACACAGCGCTTGATAACACAACAGCAGGCACAAGAAGTAATGGTTAAAAGTGCTGAAGCTGGTAAGCAAGTTGAGACTCTTCTTACAGATTTAAAGCTCGTACCAATTGAGAAAATTTCTGAAGCAAAGGCTCAACTCTTAGGGGTACCATATATATCACTTGCGAGTACCTCTTTCTCGCCTCAGGCAATTAGCTTTCTCCCTCGAGCAGTAGTTGAGCGATTCTCACTTATCCCGTTCTTTTATGACGAGAAGAGTCAGTCAATTTCAATTGCAATGGCAAATCCTGTCGATCTTGATGCGATAGAATTTGTAAGACAAAAGACAGGACTTACTGTAAAGACATTTGCAGCTGCAGCTTCCGATGTTGAAGCAGCAATTGATCAGCAGTATCGTCAAGAACTTGTTGGTGAAGTTGGCGCAGCTATCAAAGAGACAGAGGAGTTCTCTAAAAAGAAGGTCGTCGATAGTGCACAGATCTCTCAAATTATTAAAGAGGCACCAATTGCTAAAATTGTATCTACTATCCTTGAGTTTGCTGTGACATCTCGCTCTTCAGATATTCATATTGAGCCGCAAGATGATCGTGTTCGCGTAAGATATAGAGTCGATGGAATTCTCTATGACAAGCTCAGTCTGCCAAAGAATGTGCAAGAAGCACTTGTGTCTCGTATCAAGATTCTCTCAGATCTAAAGATAGATGAGCATCGTTCCCCACAGGATGGAAGGTTTAATTTTAAAGTAAATAATGAAGAAGTCGATCTTCGTATCTCTGTTCTGCCAACTGTCAATGGTGAGAAGATCGTTATGCGTCTTTTGCGCAAATCTGGCGGTATCCCTACCCTACCCGATCTTGGTCTTGCTGGAGTTGCGCTTCGCCACCTGGAGACATCTATTCTTAGACCGCATGGGATTATTTTGGTAACAGGACCAACGGGAAGTGGAAAGACGACCACGCTTTACTCAGTTTTGTCTAAATTAAATACACCAAAAGTTAATATCATGTCCCTTGAAGATCCGGTCGAGTACCAGATCTCAGGAGTTAATCAAGTCCAGATCAATCCAGCAGTAGGTCTGACTTTTGCTTCAGGACTGCGAGCATTTTTGCGCCAAGATCCAAATATTATTCTCGTAGGAGAAATTAGAGATAAAGAGACAACCGATCTTGCATTGCAAGCCGCACTCACTGGGCATTTAGTATTTTCAACGTTACATACTCAGACTGCGTCTGGCGCGCTTCCCCGACTTATTGATCTTGGAGCTGAAAATTTTCTTCTAGCTTCGACAATTACTGCTATTGTGGGTCAGCGTATCGTGAGAAAGATATGCGCAAGTTGTAAGGTCTCATTTGCTCCAGCACCTGAGGTAATTGAGAGCGTCAAGAAGGTCCTGGGTCCCCTTTTCCCGGCCAATCAGCAGTCACTGTTCTATAAAGGGAATGGTTGTAACGAGTGTGCGGGCTCTGGATATAAGGGGAGAGTCGGCGTATATGAAGTTCTCCCCGTGACTGAAAAAATAGGCCAACTCATTTTGCAGCATCCAGATAGTAGTACAATCGAAAAAGAAGCAATTGCTGAGGGCATGACGACCATGATGCAGGATGGGTATCTCAAAGTCTTGAAAGGAGTAACGACACTAGAGGAGGTCTTAAGAGTCGCACAAGAATAGTATGACTATCCAAGAGCTACTACAATTAACAGTTAAGAATAATGCGTCAGATCTCCATCTATTGGTGGGTATTCCTCCCTCAATTAGAATAGACGGATCGCTTCGCTATCTCTCAACCTACCCTATTCTTACTGAGGATGATGTAGCACAGCTTGTCTATAGCCTGATGACACCTGAGCAAAAAGAATTACTTTTAGCTAACAAGGAGTTGGATTTCTCATTTGGATTTGGCGGTGGTGCATATGGTGATCTTGGAAGATTTCGTATCAATGCTTATTTCCAGAGAGGATATCTGGCAGCAGCACTTCGTTTTCTTCCGCCAGTTATTAAGACAATTGAGCAGCTCAGACTTCCAAAGATATGTCATGACTTTGCCAATTCTCGTCAAGGTCTCGTCCTCGTAACTGGGCCAACGGGTCATGGGAAGTCAACCACTCTTGCCGCGATGATTAATGAGATCAACCTTAATAAGGCGATGCACATTTTAACAATCGAAGACCCAATTGAGTATGTCTATCCAAAAGGGACGAGTATTATGTCTCAGCGAGAATTGGGGTCAGATACTCACTCATGGGTGATGGCTCTCAAGAGTGCTCTTCGCGAGGATCCCGATGTCGTCTTAGTTGGAGAAATGCGAGATATTGAGACAATGCAGGCAGCGCTAACTATTGCAGAGACTGGACATCTTGTATTTGCCACTCTTCATACTAATTCTGCATCACAAAGTGTGGATCGTATAGTCGATTCATTTCCAGATCATCAGCGCTCACAAATTAGAACTCAAGTTGCTTCAACTCTAAAAGGCATTATCTCCCAGCGTTTAGTTCCTGCAATCTCTGGAGGTAGATTAGCTGCAACAGAGATACTTCTAGGGACCACTGCAGTTGCAAGTAATATTCGTGATGCTAAAACGCATCTGATTGACTCGACGATCCAAACTTCAAAAGACATAGGGATGATTACATTGGAAGATTCTCTTGCTGGATATGTCAGAAGTGGAGAAGTAAGTCTTGAGATAGCAAAGGGATTTGCCAATCATCCGGATGAGTTGATGCGGGTGGTGGGATAATTTATGAAACTCTTCTACCGCGCAGTCAATCAGCAGGGGAAAATTGTTAAAGGCCTTGTAGACTCTAAGGATGAAACAGAGGCCGCTGGCTTTTTGCGCAAACAAGAGCTTGTTCCTATTAAGATCACTGCTCAGGCCGGTCCATCTCTGATGGCGATGCTTAAGAGAAAGAATGCTGGTTCTGATCTCGTTTTCTTTACACGTCAACTTTCTTCAATGCTCTCCTCAGGCCTAACATTAATGCAGTCGCTCACAATTCTTAGAAACCAAATTCAGAATCCTGCTATGGCTGAGGTAGTCGCTGGTATCATAACCAGTATTGAAGAAGGGAAGACTTTTTCACTTGCAATCACAAAATATCCCAAAGTTTTCACCTCAATTTATGCATCCCTCATTAAGGCAGCAGAATCTGCGGGACTATTAGATAAGATTCTTTTAAGACTTGCAGACAATTTAGAAAAGGAGCAAAAGCTACATGGCATGATCAAGTCTGCCTTGATGTATCCGATTGTCGTTCTTATCATGATGGTGGCAGTTCTTACAGTTATGATGATCTTTGTTATCCCACAGCTTACTGGTCTCTACACAAGTATGAGTATAG
Source organism: uncultured Gammaproteobacteria bacterium (assembly GCA_964533055.1). Taxonomy (GTDB): domain Bacteria; phylum Patescibacteriota; class Microgenomatia; order Levybacterales; family UBA12049; genus JACROF01. The sequence continues at coordinate 24,495 of CAZHKZ010000001.1, forward strand.
AGCTTCCACTTGCGACAAAAATCGTGATTGGTATTTCAGATTTTATGATAAAGTTTTGGCCGCTTCTAGCTGGAGTTGGATTTGGCGGGTTCGTTTTCTTTAACAGGTGGAAAAAAACTGAGACTGGTAGAAGGATTATTGATGGTGGATTATTAAAGGTGCCAATTTTCGGCAAGCTTATTCAGCAGTCAATCATGGTTGAGTTCTCAAGAACATTTGGTCTTCTAGCTGGAACTGGCTCGCTTATCGTTGAGTCCCTTAATGAAAGCGCTGAGGTCGTCGGAAATGTTCATTATAGGATTGCAATTCTTGAAGTTGGAAAAAAGGTTGAGAAAGGCGTAACCATTGGAGATGCGATGTTGTCCGACGATCTCTTTCCTCCTATTATTGTAGAAATGGTTAAAATTGGCGAGCAAACAGGTAAGTTGGATGAGGCTCTTATTCGTGTGTCTGAGTACTATGAAAGAGAGGTTGAGCAGACAATTAAAGCACTAACCACTGCCATGGAGCCGCTCATCCTTATTGTTCTTGCAGTTGGTGTCGGATTTTTGGTAATTTCCATCATTACTCCGATTTACAATTTGATCTCTCAGATTCAATAATGCCCTATTTTGCCCTATTGACAAGGTCTTTAGTTCCTGACAATAATGATTACAGAGTTAATTACATTAACTTAAAAAACATGACTGCCCAAAACATTTTTTCATCCGCAAAAGCAAAAGGCTTTACCCTCATCGAGTTACTTGTTGTTATCGGTATTCTCGGCATCCTCGCAACTGCACTTATTGCTACAATTGATCCTTTCGAGCAATTAAGAAAAGCAAATGACTCTAATGTTAAAAATACAATGGTTGAGTTCTTGAATGCGAATCTTCGATACTATACTACTCATAGTGCAATGCCTTGGGCTCCAGTTACTGATGGTGGCTATACTGGTTGTGGAGCTCCTACAGCTAATCTTGGAACTGTGTCTACAGCTACATTGAATGTTACAGGCGGTACTGAGTGTGTCGCTGGATTAATAGCAGACGGCGAGCTTAAGACCTCATTCACAAATGCGTCGGGTATTCTATCTAAAATTAATATATCTGGAGCTGGTAATACCGCTACTGCTTGCTATCTTCCAGAGTCTAAGTCTGGTCAAAGAGATCCAGAGGCAAAGTATGCAAAGGTTGGTACTGTTACTACTGGTTGCAAGTCTCAAACCTCTGCTGGAACTGACTGCTACTACTGCGCTGTTCAATAAATTCGATGTCAAGATTCGAGAGAGCGACTTTGTTCGCTCTTTTTCTTTTTATATCCTGCCTCTATATTTTAAATCTTTCTCGTAGTGTTTATGGTGGTGATGTCGGCGATTTGGTGACATCTGCAGCTGTTTGGGGCGTTGCTCATCCTCCGGGATATCCCCTATTTACATTAGTAGGAGGAGTTCTTATTCGATTGTTTTCTGTGTTTAATTTCAGTCCAGCCTATTCGGTTGGTCTCATCTCAGCTGTCTCTGGATCACTAGGCATTGTCTTTTTCTATCTTTCTAGTGTAAGAATTTCAAAGAATAGACTCTCCTCATTAATTGGGTCATTAGTCTTGGCATTCTCATATCCTTACTGGTTTTATGCTGAGATTGCTGAAGTCTTCGCACTCAATAGTTTTTTCGTTATTTTACTCATCTATCTTGCTCTTTTATATAGAGATACTGGGAGAAAGGTAGTGCTATATATCCTCGCTTTTTTTGCTGGGTTCTCGTTGACCAATCATCATACTATCGTCTTTATATTTCCAACTCTGCTTTTACTTTGCTTTAATATTTTTGGAGAAATTAAAAGAGATCCACTCTTGATTATAAAATTAGCTGGATTAGGGCTATTTGGTTTCTCGATATACCTTTATGTGATAGTTGCATCATCACTACACCCAATTATAGATTGGGGTGTTATAACCTCACCTAGAACTTTTTTTGATCTCGTTACAAGGGCTGTCTATGGCACGTTCACATTAGGACATTTCACTGTCGAAACACCCGTATCTCGATTGATTGTACTTAAGGCATATTTCACCACATTTATTACACAGTCAAGCCTTCCAGTCTTCTTGCTTTCGATTATTGGCATGGTTGTCGCGATAAGGAAAAATAAAATGCAATCTTTCGCACTTTTGCTTGGAATATGCATAAGTGGTCCCCTCTTTATTGCATACTCTGGATTTCCACTCAATAACACTTTCTTTTTTGGAATATATGAGCGATTTCTTACCATGTCATTTATTATATTTATATTATTTTTTCCTCAAGGCTTATTTTCATTTACATCAATTATCACAAGATTCTTTACAAATAAAGGATTTCAAGTTCTCTTTATCAGCATATTTTTCTTGATACCAATTCAGCTTTTCTTTTATAACTATCCAAAAACAAATCTACATGATGTCACAATCGGTGATGATTTAGGCATCAACTACCTTAAGCCATTGCCAAAGAATGCGATACTGTATCTTACTGGGGACACAAATTACTTTAACACACAGTATGTTAGATATGCTCTGGGTGTGAGAGAAGATGTCCTACTCTTAGGGGGAGGTAACATCTCATTTTCAAATAGCATTCTTTATAATGATTTGTCTTTGAGAGGTAAGATTCCTGATAAGAAGCAGGCCGAATTAATGGCTAGAAAAATAAAAGTGATTGATAGTATAAGACCTGTGTATTCTGATACGAAGTATGATCTTTATGATAAAAAGTATGAGTGGATACCATTTGGATTATATTACGAGCTCCGGTCTCCACGTGAAAAAGAATTAACCTCACAGGAATATAAAGAAACCAGGGACAAAGTATGGCAGGCTATGAAATTGCCAATGGATAAAGACAAGAGAATAGCAGAGGGCAATTTAACAATTGCAAGCATACCTTTAGAGTATGCTCAGGCACTCGTCGGTCACTCTCAAAAACTGATTGAGTATTCTTTGATAGATGATGCTAAGAAATACCTTGAATTGGCCATAAGAATAGCACCAACTTCTGATACGGCACAGGCATCATTGGGATCGTTGTATCTTGTTAAAAGAAATGACTGCAAATCTGCAATTCCCTACATAAAAAAAGCAATTGAACTAAAACCTGTAGATAAAAAGTATTATTTTTACTTATATACAGCTTATCTTGGGTGTGGGAATAAGATGGCAGTTGAAGATTTGTCTCAAACATTTAGTAAGTTGTTTGATCAAGAAATTTTCAATAGTTTTAAGAATGCTGCTTCAGAAAGTGGAAGTGCAAAATGAAGAAAATACTTTTATTTTTTGTTTTTATAAAACTTCTTCTTTTTAGCACACTTCTTTTATCATATTTTTTCTTACCTCATCAGAATGATTTCTATCAGTCTAATTTTATTTATCCCCACGGAGAAAAATTCGACCTATATTCTGTCTTCAAAACATGGGATGGCCAACACTATCTCTTCTTAGCTGAGAATGGATACAGCCATGCAGGCAGTTCTGCGGCGTTCTACCCTCTCTTCCCTCTATTGATCTCACTTTTTAGAATTATTATTCCGCAGAGTATTCTTGCAGGATATGTTCTCGTAACGCTTCTCTCACTTGGCATGATCTACTTTTTTTATAGATTGGTAGAAAGGATTTGGAATAAGGATGTAGCATATATAAGTTCACTCCTCTTTATTTGTTTTCCAACATCTTTTTATTCATCTATTCTCTATTCCGAATCGCTCTTTCTGTTTTTAGTACTCTTGTTTTTTTGGTTCTTGGTAGAGCGAAAATATTTTCTTGCAGGAGTTGTGTCATTTTTTATCCCGTTTGCTAGACCTGTCGGGATATTTATTTTTCTGCCATTTCTTATCTGGTTTTACCAAGATCGTCAGAAAGTATTGAAACAAATTACATTGCCAAGTTTTTCTGAAAAAATAGTATTGAGAATACCGTATCAGGGTCTTTTTGTTAGTCTTCCGTTGATAGGATTTGTTGCATATCTTATCCTTATGAAGATGATGACAGGTGATTTCTTCACGTCTTTTTCTCAGCAAGAGAATTTTTTTATTGGATTTAAGACGATAAATATTCTGTCACCTGATATATTTATAAAAGCGTTCTATACGATTGAACCTGGGTATCCATCATTTGCCTCAGCTATAGTAGATAGATTTTTTGCAGTTATTTTCCTCTTGTTGCTACCATTCATATATAAATATCTTGGGAAAATTTGGTTTTGGTATGCAATTATATTCGGTACGGTATTTGTATTTGGCACATTTACAAACTATTTACGATACATCTCAATTATATTCCCCATCTTTATTTTCGGGGGATATTTTTTAAGCAAGAAAAGATTTTTTCAATTTGTGCAACCCTTATGCATGTTAATGCTGGCATTTCAGATCATTTTTCACATCCTGCATGGTTTAAATTATTGGATTTTGTAATACTTTAGAATAGATATGGAGCTTGTAGCCTTAATCATCATTTTTAGCCTTGGATTGTGTGTGGGTAGTTTTCTTAATGTTGTAGCAGACAGAATTACCACCAAGAAATCTATCCTAGTAGGGAGATCTGAGTGTGCATTTTGTCACAACGAGCTTTCGTGGTTTGAACTTATTCCACTTGTCTCATTTCTTATTCAGGGGAGACGATGTAGAAATTGTCATAAAGAACTTTCCTGGATCTACTTTCTATCAGAGCTGGCAACAGGAATTCTCTTTATTGCAACCTACGTTCGTTTCAGCACATATGCGCCACTACTACTTCTAGGATACTTCATAATCTCATTTTCACTTGCTGGGATATTCATTGTTGATCTCAAAAAGAGAATTATTCCAATTCCATTTTTAGTTTTGATCTTACTTAGTTGTACTTTCATCATTTTTGAATCCCCTACTCTCCTGGTTCCTAATTTATTTTCGTCCCTTGGTGCCGGACTTTTCTTCTTTTTGATCTTTGCACTGTCAAAGGGCAAAGGAATGGGATTTGGAGATGTTCTTTATAGTGTAGTGGCAGGACTACTGCTTGGCTTTCCTGGGACGATTTTTGGACTGTATCTAGCTTTCTTGACAGGTGCGATTACTTCTCTCATACTAATTTTAGGAAAGAAAAAGAGGCTTCGTGGAGATAGTGTCCCGTTTGGACCGTTCTTAGTCGTTGGGACACTCATTATGATATTCTTTGGCAATATCATCTCTCCGTTTATTATCTCTCTTCTGTTCTAATCGCATGAATCATCAATTTTCTAGAAGGAATAGACATAAAATTATCCCAAGCCTTCATGCGGGGTTCACGTTAATTGAAATGATCGTAGTAATAGCGATACTTGGCATCTTATTATTAGCTGCGATTTGGTCGATTAATCCACTTGGACAATTCTCAAAGGCAAATGACAGCAATCGGGAAAGGGATCTGAAGCAGATCAAGATTGCACTGGACGCATATTATAGTGACCACAATTGTTATCCACGAGCTATACCATTCGGTCAGCAGTGGAAAGTGAAGAACGTGATCTATATGAAGCTTGTGCCACAAGATCCCTCCTGCAAATCAGATGGAACAAATTGCTATGTCTATCAACAGAATGATGATACTTGCCCTCAGTGGAATGCTCTTTTTGCACAGCTTTCAAAAGCACCAGTTCAAAGTACTTGCGAAATCGCGAGCCAATCAAGCTGCTCCCCTGTCGACATGACTGCACAATGGGCCTGTGAGACATCGGGGACAGTAGATTGTCCTTATTTGAGCAGCGTCTCATTATCAGACGGCTCCCCAGTCTCCTCAAGTGATATTGATGCGGTTGTCGATGCAGATGCAACTCCAACTCCTACAATACCAATTGCTCCTCAGGGATGCCAATTTCCTCGTTATATCTGCGCGCCTACATGCAATGATGCAGGAGTAGGCAATGGGGATTATTGTGCATCAAATTGCGATGGCGCATGCTAATTATGAATAGACAAAGAATTGAATCAGGATTTACACTCTTAGAATTGATGCTAGTTGCTGGTATCTTTGCGATTTTTGCGGCAGGGATCATTGCAATTATTAATCCAAAGCAGCAAATTTACAAATCACATGATGCAAGAAGAAAAGCCGATCTTCTTGCTGTGTCACAAGCGATTGAATCTTACTATCATGATAATGGCTCATACCCCTCCTCCATTGGTGGAAAGATTGCAATAAATGGTGTTGCAAAGTCTTGGGCTAATCCATGGCAGCCTTATATGAATGTGTTGCCTAAAGATCCTGTGACTGATAGAAATTATTATTATGTTTCTGTATCGTCTGGACAGGGTTATGTTCTCTATGCTAGTCTGGAAAGAGGAAGTGCTGACCCTCAGGCCTGCAACGGTGGCCAAGCATGTGCAAATATGTCAACGTATTCTGTTGCTCCGACAGCATGTGGTACAACATGTAATTATGGAGTTACAAGTAGCGATATCAATCCTTAACTATGAATTACCTTGCCCAAACTGCTAAGCAAAAATTATCTTCACTTAAAGATCTTCAGGCAGGTTTTACCCTCATTGAATTATTGATAGTTGTAGCAATTATTGGCATTCTAACGACGATTGTGACTGCAAATTTTGTAGGTGTGAGACAGCGTGCCAGGGATGCGACTCGCAAGTCAGATATTCGCCAAATTCAGTCTGCTCTTGAGCTCTATAGATCAGACAACGGAGAATATCCAGTCAATCTTTCTACATTCAGATTAACAACTTCGCCTTGTATGACATCTGGCGAGCTTGCCTCAGTTGGTGGCACAGTTTATATGAAGAAAGTTCCTTGTGATCCACTAGGTTCTGCTTCAAGTGTTTATTATGATGGGAATTATTTTTATAGTAGTGATGGTAGTACCTATAACTTAGCTGCATGCATTGAAAATACTAACGATGCAGATTCTAACATCAAGAGTGAGGCAGATAAGCCGCTTTTGTCTGCTGATACATGTACAACGCAGAAGTATTTCTACGTCACTGATCCATGATGACTATCAAGTCTCCACGATATTTGTCTCAGGCAGGCCTTGCTTGCCGGCAGGCAGGCTTTACACTGCTTGAAATTCTTATAGCTTTTAGTGTAGTTGGGATCATATCAGCAGTGACAATAGCCTCTTTCGGGTCATTTAGCAGAAGTCAGCAGCTTCAGCAGGCTACTAATGAGGTCGCTGCTACAGTTAAGCAGGCAAAATCATATGCGCAGTCTCAAGTAAAACCAGATGATTGTGTGGGGAAAGTGCTCGAAGGCTATAGGGTTGAGTTTTGTGGAGTTGCTTGCGTAGACCCTAATAGTCATAAAATTCAGGTTCGTTGTGGTGGCGTAAATTACGATTTATTACATGTAAATACTGCTAGGCACATAGTTAATGCCTCATTTGTGCAATCTGGATCCTTCATTTTTCGTATTCAGGGAGAACCAGTAACTAAAGGAGAATCAGGTCAAGAATCAGAGAAGCAAGATTATTATGATATTGGCATCACGAACTCATCAGGTACTAAGACAATAAGGGTAACAAATTATGGCGCTATTTCGATCCTATAATTTAAAGGGAGATACACTTCTGGAGGTAATTATGGCCTTAGCTGTTGCTGTAGTGATTTTGACTTCAGTTACAATTGTGACTATTAATTCACTTCGTAATTCTCGTCAAACAGCAAGTCAGTCAACTGCTACTGCATATGCTAAAGACGGTCTTGAAATTGTTCGAGGTATGCATAACAATGACTATACCTCGTTTAAGACTCTCGTTGATCAGACATACTGCCTTGCGGATACGTGTACGTCTCTTTCAGCTTCGGTTGGTGCATGTGGAAAGAAGCTTGGCGAGAGTTGTGACAAGAATGTTAGTGAAATGTATGTGCGCGAGATAGAAATATCAATGGATAACGCATCATGCAAGCCTGCAAATCCAATCGTTGGAGCTTCATATACAAAGGTTGTGAGTTCAGTTGCCTACGGTGACAATCAATGCGCAGATGCAGACAATCCCTATTGTCACAAGACTGAGTTATCCTCTTGTCTTGTAAGTAACACAGACAGACTCTCGCCATAATGAAAATAAAATTTGATCCCGGATTTACGCTAATTGAAATTCTTGCAGCTGTTGCAGTTCTCGGAGTTGTGGGCACAGTGATGATTGGAATTATTTTTAGTTCTTTGCGAGGTGCAAATAAGTCAGATGCGCAAATTGCGATTGCACAGAATGGTTCGATTGCCCTCTCTCAAATCAGTCGAATAATTCGAGGCGGTTCTGGGGTTGGCGTAGGTACAACTTGTTCAATTGATGCAGAGGAATTAGTTCCGCTTTCTTCAATCGACATTCGAACACTAGAAGGCGATACTGTTTCACTCTCTTGTCTAGATATTCCAGATGGCACAATTGCTTCAAATGGCGCTTCTTTAATTGATGATACTATTGTGGCAGCTACAGCTTGTTCATTCAGCTGTATTCAAGCTGATGAATTCACCAAGCCAGTTATTACAGCCTCATTTACTTTAAAAAAGAAGAACGCCAGCAATCTTATTGAGAATAAAGAAGAGCAATCCTTTCAGACAACAGTCTCAGTGAGAAATCTTCGCTAGCCTCACTCGTGTTGACACATCTTATCTAGGCTTGTTACGATGGAATAGCCATGGAAAAGCACACCTCAATGGAGTCTGGACAAGTTCTCCTCGTTGTTGTGTTAATCATGGTGGTGGTGCTAACTGTAGGTCTGTCTGTTGTTACTCGGAGTATCACTTCACTTCGTACTACACAGGAAGATGCAAGTTCGCAAAAGGCTTTTTCAGCTGCAGAGGCAGGCGTAGAACAGCTTATTAACTCTGCCTCGACAGGCAAGTCAGATAGTTCATTTGGCGCGGATTCATCATATTCAGTAAGTACAACAACAGTTGGAGGTTCTTCAACACATTTTCTTATCAATAATTACTCGCAGGTTGCAAAAGATGATGGTGCAGATGTCTGGCTCTCGACATATCCAGGATACACGTCGCCCATGACACACGATATTACTATTTATTGGGGTAAGAGCCCTGAGGTCTGCTCATCAAATGCTGACTTAAATACTATGGCAGCGATTGAAATTGCACTTATCTCAGGGAGCGATTTGACTGCTCCAGAAATGCAGCGATATGCATATGACCCTTGCTCACTACGTGCGCAAGAAAATGGATTCTCAACATCAATTCAGGCTGGCCAGACCGTAAATGGAAAGGTCTTTGCACATAGAGTAACTGTGCCAGTTGTGGCTGGAAGAATAATGAGAGTAATTCCTCTCTACGCTCCAACCGTAATGGCAGTTTCAACTGGTGCCGGAGGGCCCAACCTTCCAGCACAAGGATCACTTATTCAGTCAACAGGTGTTTCTGGTGACACACAGAGGAAGATACAGGTATTTAAAGGATTTCCGAAGGTCCCAAATGAGTTTTTCCCAATGGGGATTTTCTCACCTTAATATATGAGCAGTTTTGGATTAGATATCGGCGCTACATCGATGAAATTAGTTTGGTTGCAGAAGCAGCGGGGTCTTCCTGTGTTCAAATCGAGTCTTTTAACAGTTACTCCTGCCAAGGGAATGTATTCAGAGTCCCCTGCCGATCAAGCATTGATGTCTCAAGCGATTCAAAAGATTGTTGTCGATGCGAAGATTACCACAAAGAATGTAAATGTCGCACTCCCTGAAAATCAAGTTTTTACAAAGGTAATTGAGATGCCTGAGCTATCAGAAAAAGAGCTTGCATCAGCCATCTTCTGGGAAGCTGAGCAGCATATTCCAGCTCCGCTTAATACGATCTCCCTTGATTACAAGATAATTAGAAAGGGAATTAGTAATGAGGTCAATCCAAAGATGCAGGTCCTGCTTGTTGGAGCACCATTGAGCTTAATTAAGCGTTACCAGCAGATACTTGAGTTAACAGGGTTAACGATAAGTGCAGTGGAGACAGAGATAATCTCCGTGATACGAGCACTTGTTCCATCTACCTCTACGATTGTTACACTTGTTGTGAATATGGGAGCATTAAGTACATCATTGGCAATTTTACAAAATGGTGTCGTTGTCTTTACCTACTCAATTCCTATGGGAGGACTAGCAATGGATAGAGCGATTTCAGCCAACTTTGGTTTTACCCTTGTGCAGGCTGAAGAATATAAGCGGACGTATGGAATTGCAGACCAAAGTCTTGGAGGAAAAATCACCAAGGCAATCGAGCCGATCTTGATGACGATTTTAACTGAAGTTAAGAAGGCACTTGCGTATTACAGCGACAAGTATAAAAATGACACACCAATCAGTCAGATACTCCTTACCGGTGGATCCGCACTCCTACCTGGGATTGATGTATTCTTTGTGACAAATACAAATATTGAGACTAGCATTGGGAATCCTTGGAAAACAGCTGCAGTTACAAACGTTCCCCCTGAACTAATGGAGCAGGGCCCGCGCTTCACTGTCGCAGTGGGCTTAGCCCTGAGAAACGATGAGTGAAGAAATTAATTTACTGTATAACAAAAAACAGGTTCGTAAGTCTCAGCTTGTAGCTAAAGTTCGACTTTTGCGCTTGATTGCTGTTGGATTACTGGGATTTGTTAGTTTTCTCTCAGTTATTTTATTTTTGCTTGTAGTCTCCTCTCCCCTTCCGGCAATTAAAAAACAAGAAGATGCAGTTGTTGCTTCACTCTCAAATTCTCACGATGTTATCCTTAAGCAAACTCTATTGAATACACGACTCTCAGATATTCAGGATATTACTAAGAACAGGTCAAATTTTGAAGGTCTAATTACTGTTTTTGAAAAAGGTTTACCAAAATCTGCAGAAATTACTCAACTGACGGTTGAGCGAAATACTGTTAATGTAACTTTCACAGCAAATGATCTTGATGAAATAACTAAGTATCTCGATGGCTTGAAGGCAAAGGCTCGACAGAAACAAACATTTAAAGCAGTATATCTTGTAAGTCTTAATGCAATACAGGATGAAAATTTTGGCGTAAAAGGATTTGTGGCAGAATTGGCTGTCACATTACTCTAATATGATTGAAGACATCTCATTGATTAGAAGTATCGGCGATATCCGACTCTTTTATTTTAAATATAAAGATAGTCCCCAATTTGTGCTTGCATTAGTTGTGGTTATCGGGCTTATTTCGTTTGCAATGGTAGGAAGGTTCGTCTTACCTCAATTGGAGAGTTGGATCACTTTGCAGTCACAAGTTAAATCAGCCCAGAAAGAACTTTCTGTTCTTCAAGCCAACCAAAGAATCGTTGGTAGTATTGACCAAGTTTCATTAAATAAGCAGTTTGATATTTCGACAAAAGCTCTCCCCTACGAAAAGGACTATTCAGGAATTATTTCTGCAATTGATCTTGCTACTCTTGAGTCGAGTGTTATAAGAGATGATTACTCATTTAGTGTTGGTAATTTATCAACTCAGTCAGCAAAGCTTGCTGACAATGAATCTATCTCATTCCAGTTATCAGTTTCAGGAGAGCTTTCAGATATCAAGAACTTTTTGGCAAGTATTAAACAGAAGTTACCGCTCTCTGAAATAGTCTCATTTAGCTATCAAGGGACTGTTGCAGATCTAAGTATTATCTTTTTTTATCGATCGATCCCAAGAGATCTTAAGATAAGTTATTTAGCTCCAATAAGTTCTTTAAGTCCTGACAATGAAAGTTTATTGCGGACTCTGAGCATATGGAAAGATAAGTCGCCCGAAGCAACATCAAGTGTTTTGGATAATCAGCCCGCAACGAATAGTGCAGATGTTACTCCTTTATAAGATCGGGGCGAATTCTTTTAGTTTTTTCAAGAGATTTTGCTTTTCTCCACTCCTCAATCTTCCTATGATCTCCAGAAAGGAGAATTTCAGGGACAGTCTGCCCATCAAATTCTAATGGTTTTGTATAAAGAGGATATTCGAGAGTGTAGGAATTATTCTGTATGTGCGAGAAAGATTCGTTATCTGTCACTCCCGGCTTAAGTACTCCAGGAAGAAGACGTATGACTGAGTCTGCAATGAGCATAGACGGCAGCTCTCCACCAGTTAAGACGAAGTCTCCAATCGAGAGTTCAAAGTCTACATATTTACGAATTCGTTCATCGATTCCCTCATAATGTCCACAAATGATAATAAGGTGCTCAAATGTCGATAAGTTCTCTGCAATCCTTTGAGTGTAGGTAGTACCATCTGCAACCATGAGGAGAACAACCTCTTTTCCATTGAGTTGGGGGTCACGTACTGCTTCAAGAGCGTTTTTTACGATATCTGCTCGTAGTACCATGCCAATTCCACCTCCGTATGCAGTATCATCAACAACCTTATGTGCTCCGATGCCAAAATCTCTTATATTTACAAATTGGAGTGAAACATGGCCTTTCTCTTGAGCATGCTTAATGATAGATTCCTTGAATGGTCCCTCGAACATTTCTGGGAAGAGTGTGATGAAGGTGATCTTCATAGAGGTAGACTAATTTGTAGCCATTTCTTGAGGATTGTCTGCAATTGAGACTGAAATTCTTTTATCATGCTTCATTGCTTTAACTTTCATGATGTTGCGGATACTTCTGATAACTTTGCCTTCTTTTCCGATAACTTTACCCATATCATCTTTGGCTACTGAGATTGTGAGGATTGTTACGCCTTCTTCTTCGAATTCATTGATTTCAACGGCCGCTGGATCATCAACGATTGCGCTTACGATAAAGTGGAGTGTTTCTTTCATAGAGATACGATCTTAGTTACGCGAGGTGATGGAAGTGCACCTTGTGAGAGCCAATATTCATATCGCTCCATCTTAACTTCTTTCTTGCCGCCATTCTTATCCATCTCGTACCAACCAAGCACCTCAATATTGTCACCATCTCGGCGACTTCTCTTCTCTTTTACGACAACACGGAATTTTCTCTCTCCCTTTTTGCCGGTTCTTGATAAGCGTATTACAACTGCCATGAAGCTATTGTAGCAGAAAGGTGGTCAATCTACAAGTAAAATTAAGAGGTAGATGATGACTTACCAGTAAGTACTTCAAGTGCTTTGATTGCTGCTTGTTCTTCAGCTTCTTGCTTGGATTTGCCCATGCCTTCACTGACTAATTCCGAGTTTACGAATGCCCCAATAGTGAATGTTTTTGCGTGCGGTGGTCCTTCTTCATGGACAACTTTATAGACAGGTGAATTTTGTTTTCGTGCTTGGACATATTCCTGAAGGAGACTCTTAGGATCCTTGAAGGCTTTTTTGTCGACAATATCCTTAATCTTTGGGAAAAGTGTATCTGCAACAAAGGTCCGAGCAATCTCAATGCCCTGATCAAGGTACAGTGCGCCAAGATATGCCTCATATGAGTTGGCAAGAAGTGATTCATTCTCTCTTCCTTTAGACTCTTCTTCGCCTCGAGAGAGCTTTAAATACTGGCCAAATTCAAGAGCCTTTGCTGCTTGTGCGAGACTTTTAGTGTTTACAAGAAGTGAGCGGAGATTTGTGAGAATTCCTTCATCAAAATCGCCAAAATTTGTATACAGATGTTGTGAAACAATAAACGAGAGAATGCTATCACCTAAGAATTCGAGTCTTTCATTGGACTCAAGACCTCCTTTTGATTCATTCAGATAGGAGCGATGAGTAAATGCCTTTTCAAGAAGTATTGGATCTTTAATTTGTGGAAGATTTTTCATGAGAAATTATATTGCCAAGTGCTCCATTAATAAAACTTGGACTTGCTTCGCCGCCAAACTCTTTTCCTAGTTCTACAGCTTCATCAATTATAACATTTACAGGCTCAGTTTTTTCAATCAGAAGTTCATAAACAGCTAAGCGAAGTATCGCCAGATCCACTTTATTGATCTTATCAAGTGGGAATTCTGGAGCTGCCTTCGTAATACTTTCATTAATTGAGTCGATGTGGGCGATGATCTCTTTTGCTTTATCTGAAACTGGCTGTTTGTGGAAATCGGTCTTAAAGAGGTCTTGAACAGTTCGCTGTCTTTTTATGTGGCGAGGGTCAAATGAGGTTTTCATGCAGTAACTGTTTGAGACTTTTTCGCAATAATCGATTCGCCCTTATAGTACCCACACTGTGCACAGATAGTGTGTGGAGCTCGGAGATTGCTGCAGTTGTCGCATTTTACAGTACGAGGAATAGACAGAGAGATTGCTGCGCGTCTCTTGCCTTGGCGTTGTCTTGAATGTCTTTTCTTAGGTTCCTGTGACATAGTGGCTCTATTGTAGCTCATTTTGCCTCAACTGGCAATATCTGCAATAATGAATAGATGCCACTACAAGTTCTCCATCTGAATATCCAGGGGGCAGTTCGCTTTGATGATGTTATTAACTACATTAAGGAACATTCATTCGATATTGTGCAGATGCAGGAAGTGGCTGGAGGATTCTTTAGTAAATCAGTACATAATGATACTTTTGAATCGATTAAAGAACATCTTGGATACGAAGGTGTTCTTGCAAAAGCATTTGCGATGAATGGAGAAGCAGCTTCATATGACGGTAATGCAACATTCTATAAAAAATCAATAAAAGTCTTAAAATCAGATGTTTTAGCATTGCTCCCATTTGAGTCTGTTATGCCATTTACCAATAATGATCTCGATCGGATACGAATGCTACCACGTAACGCGTTAAGTCTGCTTGTGGAGCATGAGGGTGGACCACTTTGGTTTGTGAATGCCCACCTTGCCTGGGGACCAAATGAGAAAGATGAGCCAGAAAAACTGCGACAAGCAAAGATATTTAAATCATATCTTGATTCACTCGAGCATCCTTATGTGCTTACCGGTGATTTTAATGTAGAGAAGAATACAGAAGTCACAAAGATTATAACTGGGGAGAATGTTAACCACACTATTATTGCTGATCTTAAGAATACATTGAGTCCTCAGCTTCATCGAGCACACCATCTCTTTCCACCAGGACTAGCAGTTGATTTTATTATCACAACAAGAGAAGTTAAGACGAGGGATTTTTCTGTGATTAATGATGTTCTTTCAGATCATTTGGGATTGAGGATTACAATTCTGTAAAATTAGTAACTGGTAGAAAGCCCAACGCCAATAACTCCCCTACCCTCTCTCTTTATGATCTTTCCCAGACCGGCAGTTATCATATTTCTCTCAGTATTCACGTCTGCAGTCTGATTCTTAGCCTGGATTGGGAGTTGAAGAAGATCATTGATACTATCACCAAAGAGTGTTTTAAGAGTCTGTTTATCTTTTGTAGTAGTCATTGTTGTCTTTAGCGAGTCGGTTCTAAATACAAGATCATGACTATCTATCTTAACTCCTAGCGAGAATGCCTTGTTGGACTCAGAGAGCACACCATTTTGAAGTTTTTCTGAAAAATAGAAACTCCCTTCTTTATCCCAGAAGACGCTGCGATCCTTAACTGCATTCGCAGGGTTTATAACATAAGCAACTTTTGCAGCATCAAATGCAAATTCACGTGAGTGGAAAATGTAGGCAGGAGATAATTGATCATGTATGAGAAGTGCACCACTGCCTTGATAAATAAATTGGCCCCCTTCTCCATTTGTCTTTATGGCCACTTCTTTTTGAAGTTGATTTGAAGTGAAAGCTATTTTTTCTTTATGAATAATGATTTGCGCGCTCATACTACCGTTATTCTCAGACGAATTAGCTAGTTCACTTAGGAGAGAGTTTGAGGAGATATCATTATTTGTGGTTATTGTTGTAATAATTGCCTTATCCCAAGTGCCGCCATTAAAGTAGAGAGCTTGTGTTATTTGATTAAATCCACGTGCTTTTTCAATTCTATCGATAGTTAGCTGGATTGATCTGTACGGCGAACTTTTTTCGACAACAATATATGTGTCATTAAAATATTCTTTTTGAAAATAAAGACTTGTTGGATCGCTCTTGTCATAAACGACCCTTTTGGACATTTCTTGAGGTTGCTGAAGGACAGTCTCTCTGAATTCATGTGGCTGTGAGCTTTGGCGAGACAGGTAACCAATGATGAAGAAAATTATGAGGAAAAGAATAAATATAAGATAAGCAATATTTTTCTTACTTCTTTTTTCACTCAGCTCAGCTGATGTAATTTCCGGCATGATATTAGTGTATGAGGCGACTGTCGGGATGTCAATTTAATCAGGGTTCACAGCTTTTGAATTACTATCGTTTACCATCTTGAGAAGTTCTGGATATTTCTCAATCTGAGTACTTACTTCCTGGGCATCATCGCGAGCATGTTTGATCAGCGCGCTATCTGCAAATGAGGCGATCTTAAGCATTCCACTTCCTGACTGTTTCAGTCCATAGAGTTCTCCTGCTCCCCTTATCTTGAGATCAAACTCTGCGAGCTGAGCACCCTGCGACATCGTTTCCATTGCCTTAAGTCGATCAATCGCCTGTGGATTTTTGCTCTCTGTGAAGAGGAGGCAGTATGACTGCATGTCATTTCTCCCCACTCTTCCGCGAAGTTGGTGCAATTGTGCAAGCCCGAAACGTTCGGCTCCTTCTATCACAATGATTGTGGCCTGTGGGATATCGATTCCAACTTCTACAACTGGTGTACTGACAAGGATTTGAAATTTTTGATTTCTGAAATCCTGAAGAATGCTATCTTTATCTTTAGCCTTCATCTTCCCGTGGAGTAGTCCAAGTGTCGACCCTGGGAAGATCTCATTTTTGAGCACTTCAAATTCCTTTGTAGCAGCTTTAACTGTTTGAAGGTTTTCAGATTCTTCAATAAAAGGAAAGACAAAGAAAACCTGCGTATTGTGTGTATCAATCTCTTTTCGAATCCACTCATATGAGTTCATTCTCTTTTCTGGTTCTACAAGCCAGGTCTTAATAGGAAGTCTGCCCTTTGGCATATCAAGAAGATATGAGACGTCAAGATCGCCATAAAGAGTCAGTGCTATAGTACGTGGGATAGGAGTTGCAGTCATAGTGAGAAGATGTGGATTATCTCCTTTTTGACGCAGAATGCCTCTTTGCTCAACTCCAAATCGCTGTTGTTCATCAATGACTACGAGACCCAATCGAGTAAATGTTGTGCTCTTTGCCACCACTGAATGTGTTCCGATGATGATGTCATATGCATCATGCTCCGTAAGTTTATGAGAACTTGTCAGGAGTCCAATTGACAGGCCAAGTGGACTAAGGAGTTTTTTGATAGTGGCATAGTGCTGTTGTGCAAGAATTTCTGTTGGTGACATGATAACTGTCTGATATCCGTTGAGAAATGTCTCGTAGGCAGCAATGGCTGCGATGATTGTTTTACCACTCCCAACATCGCCCTGGAGGAGTCGATTCATTGGAGTAGTTCTGCTCATATCAGCGAGTATTTCTTTATAAGAAGTGTATTGTGATTTGGTGAGTGAAAATGGAAGTGATGAGATGAAAGCCTCGATTTTTTCTTTATATTCGTTCATGGGTATGCCCTTTTTCTCGATTCTCCATTGCTTCTTTCGTTCAAGAGCACAAAGTTGAAGGAGGAAAAGTTCGTCGTAAGAAAGTCGAGCTCGAGCTGTCGCGCTAACTTCATAGCTCGATGGAAAATGAATATCCATCAGAGCACGTTTAAGATCAAGTAGACCATTTCTTTTGAGAACTTGGTCTGGAAGAGGTTCGGGTATAGATTGAAGATATTCTTGTAAAAGAAGATAAATCTGTTTTCGAATCCATTTTGATGAGACCCCAGTTGTAGCTGGATAAACTGGGACTATTCGCCTCGTATTTATCGGATCGATCTCCGTCTTTTCATACTCAGGAGAAAATATAGCTGGCTTATTTGAAAATTTTTCAATTCGTCCGGCAACTGAGACAAGATCATCGACGACAAATGATTTTGTGAGAAATGGCTGGTTGAACCAGACAAGGAGCATTTCTCCAGTCTCATCAGCTATGACTACTCGTTGCATTGATTTAAAACTTTTGGTGTAGACTGTCTTGCTAGAGAGTACCTTGCCATTGAGACTTACCACCTCACCTTCCTGAACTTTATCTATTTTTGAAATGATCGAATAGTCTTCGTACCTGGATGGAAAGTGATAGAGAAGGTCGTGGAAAGTATAGAGTCCTAAGCGCTCGAGTTTTTTAGCATAAAGCTTAAGGCTTCTATTTCCTGTGGTAAGACTTCTATTGAGATCCATTCGTTATGGTTGTTGGAAGAATAGTGCAAGGAAAGGAAGAAATGATGAGACGATGAGTGCTATAAGTCCGATCACCATGATGATGCGAAAAGCCTTTTCGTGTTGTCTAAAAATATTCATATTTATATTTATTCCGGAAGTTCTAGCTTGAAAATTTTTCTCTTTCCAATTCTAAGTATATTACCAGATTTGATTTCTGGACTATCCTTTGAGTCCATAATCTTTGTCCCATCAATGCTAACTCCACCTTGGGCAAAGAGTTGTTTTGCCTCAGTTCTGGATGTTGCAGTCCCATGATTAACAAGCAGGTTTTCATTCACATAGATACCGTCGCTAACTGATAGTTTTAAGGTCGTAACTTCCGCAGGGACTTCTCTATCCTGAACATTTCTTTGAAAATTTTCACTAGAACTTTTTGCATGGTCTGGACTATGAAGTTCCGTTACAATTCTTTCAGCTAGCTTCTTTTTTATTTCCATCGGGTTGCCGTCGCCTGCAAGTTCTTTTTCAATAGCGAAGACTTCCTCCATAGGGGAATCAGTTGCAAGCGTATAGTATCTGACGATGAGGTCGTCTCGGATAGCCATGACTTTTGCGTACATATCTGATGGCTCATCCTCTAACCAGATTGCGTTGCCCCAGGATTTGCTCATCTTGCGTCCGTCCGTTCCTTCAAGGAGAGTCGTTGTGAGAACGTAAGACTCTTTGTCTCGCAAATCTTTTTGGAGAGTTCTACCTGCTTGCATATTGAAGGTTTGATCTGTTCCACCAATTTGGATATCTGTATCAAGGAAATAGCTGTCATATCCTTGCATGACAGGATATAGAAATTCATGAAGCCCTACTCTCTTATTTTCTTCAAGTCTCTTTCTTACAAGTTCTCGTCCGACAAAATCTCCGACTGAAAAATGCTGTGCAATTTTGACAACATCCTCAAATTTTAATTCAGATAACCATTCTCGATTATGTCTGACGGTAATTTTTGTAAAATCCAAGATTTTTTCTGCCTGCTTTTTGTATGTCTGGAAATTTTCTTCAATTTGCTCAACAGTGAGAATGGGTCGCTCAGTATCTTTATCTGATGTGTCGCCAATGAGTGAAGTAAAATCACCTATAAGGAACGTAACATTATGCCCAAGCTTTGCCAATGCCTGTATTTTTCGAAGCGGCACCGTGTGTCCTAGGTGGATTCTCGTCGCTGTTGGATCAATACCAAGGTATACATTCAGTTTTTTGCCAGAGTTAAGTGCAGATTTGAGGCTTTCCTTGTTGGAAATAATATTTGCGACTCCCCTGTGGAGTATTTCGTCTATCTGATCCATAGCCAAAGTATATCATAGGGAGTGATTTATTTGATATTGTGTATACGCTTGCTATAATGAGGTTATCTATGCCTGATTTCCGCCCCAGAAGAAGACGCAGTAGAGTTCATAAGGGTTTTTCACTTCCTACATTCCTCTCACTTGAAAATGTTGGACTTTGGAGCTTTATCATAAGGCTTTGTGTCTACGG
>CAZHKZ010000001.1:44219-48316 GCA_964533055.1 uncultured Gammaproteobacteria bacterium
GATCAGATTTTGGAGATGTATCTTAATAATATTCCCTATGGTGGAACCGCGATTGGAATAGAGGCTGCTTCAGAGCAGTACTTTGGGATCAAAGCAAAAGATCTTGATCTTGCTCAGTCCGCTTTCCTTGCAGGACTACCCCAGAGCCCATCACTGTACTCTCCATTTACAGGTAATAAGTACTATGTTGATAGAACAGAGGCTGTTCTTGAGAGGATGAAAGATGATAAATATATCACGAAAAAGCAGGCAGAGGACGCTCTTAAGAAGATCTCGAAGTATACGTTCTCTCAGCGTGAAACAAATTTGAAGGCTCCGCACTTTGTGATGTATGTGAAGGAGTTGCTCGCTAAACAATTTGGTGAAAGTGCAGTTGAGGGTGGAGGTCTGCAGGTTACAACCACGCTTGATTATGATCTTCAAAAGGGTGCAGAGAAAATTGTCAAAGACGAGATAGATAGTCTCAAGAAATATAAAGTAAGTAATGGCGCTGCGATGATTGCTGATCCTAAGAATGGCGAGATCCTCGCGATGGTTGGAAGTAAGGATTATTTCAGTACAGACATTGACGGTAATTTTAATGTCGTTACTCAAGCAAAACGCCAGCCAGGATCATCTATGAAGCCATTTGTTTATGCGAAGGCTATGGAAAAAGGATTTACAGCAGGAACAATGTTGATGGATGTGAAGACAGACTTTAAGGCGAGCAATTCTGAAGATAGCTACGTTCCTGTGAATTACAATGGTAAATACTCAGGTCCTGTGCAGGCTAGATATGCTCTAGCAAATTCTTTAAACGTTCCAGCTGTAAAGATGTTGGGGTTGGCGGGTATTAAAGACAGTATGCAGCTAGCCTACGATATGGGAGTTGAGTCATGGGAGCCAACTGATGAGAATATGAAAAATGTAGGCATGTCGCTTGTGCTTGGAGGTCGCGAGACCTCGATGATCGATGAGATGACAGCATACAGCGCTCTTGCCAACGAGGGTAAGAAGAAGGATCCTGTGGCAATTTTGAGAGTTACAAGTAGTACGGGGCGTAAGATGTTTGAGCATAAGGATCGAGAAGGCAAGCAGGTTTTGCCAGCTGATATCGCATTTATTATCTCTCATATTCTTCTCGATAATAGTGCTCGTGCAGCAGAATTTGGTACGAATTCATATTTACGTATTGCTGGTCGAACTGTGGCTGCAAAGACTGGAACCACTGATGAGAAGCGTGATAACTGGACTTTTGGCTATACTCCCTCGAGAGTTGTGGGTGTTTGGGTAGGGAATAACGACTATACTCCTATGAACCAAGCAATAGCATCAGGTGTTACCGGTGCTTCACCGATCTGGCATGACCTTATGGTGATGACTTTGAAAGGTACAAAAGATGAGCAATTCAATAAGCCAGACACTATCATCTCACTACAGATAGATCCGCTTGGTGGTGGTCTACCTAGGGATGGTCAACCAGCTCGGGCAGAGTATTTCGTCAAGGGGACTGAGCCAACATCGCAGTCCCCGCTCTATCAGAATAAAGATGGTAAAGACTATTGGGTATTTGTTGAGAAAGATCCAGTATCGGTGGATGGTCAAAATAGGTGGCAGCAAGGCATTGAGACCTGGATCACAGAGAATCACAAGGATGAGGAGCGTTATAATCCACCAGTAGATCTTAAGGAGAAAGTTCTGGGACAAGGAATAGGACTCGCCCCAACTGCTACACCAAACCCTTAAATATCTCCCAGCACTCACGAGCAAGTTCTTTATTATTTGGAAGTAGTTTTACTGAAGATAACTCCTCTAATTTAAACCATTTTACAGCACCCGTTTCTTCATCTAGACCCTCATGTGTCGTGTATGTCTCAAGTGAAAACCCATAAAGTATCATGCAGATATGGACATCGCTTTGCTCGTAAATGATACTAGAGACGACAAGAGGTCTATTTGATACTGGTAAAAGTCTTATGCCAAGTTCTTCGTTGAGTTCTCGTATAGCTGTCTCTGACGGGTTTTCTCCGTGCTCAATTCCACCACCTGGGAATTGCCAAAGCATATGGGTGGCAGGATTTGAAGGATTATTTCGCTGCGAGAGAAGTATCTCGCCTTTGCTATTAAAAATCGCAGCACAGGCAATAAATTGCTGATTATTTGATAGTGGCATGGTGTGTCTTTATCAGAGTATCAATAATTCTTTCTCGAATCGGTGCAACAGTCTTATCAGTTAGATTTTCTGTGAAACTTTTATAGATAATATGAAATGTTCTTGTGTCTTTGTACTTATCTTTAAGAGTGACATCATAGACGAGTTGGTCTACTTGAGAAATGGTCGTGATGATGTCTTCAGTTGGGATCTCATCAGCAATTATCGCTGAGATGTCTTCAACTACTGGTGGGAATTTACTCGAAGGCGTATATGTTTTCTTAGTTGATGCATGTGAAAGAAGCTTGGACTCATCTAATTCAAAGTTATAAAGTCCATCATCAAGTACTTCAATCTCCCCAATTACTTGTTTGTCGATAATAATAGATGTCTCAAGACCTGCGTGGCTTCGTGATCTCAAAGACATCTTTTTAATACCAAGATCTGCGCAGAGTTGTTCAAGCATGCCTTTGACATGGAAGAATGTGAGCGAGGTATCCTTGATAACTCCAGCTAGCACTCTTCGCTCGATGGGTAGATCGTCATCTCGTCGATCATAGACGTTGGCAATTTCAAAAATTGAGACAATATCACGTTTTTTATTGTCTTCCAAAACTTTTAGAAGACTTGGTATCAGTGTTTTCCTCATGTAGACGAATTCTTCTCCAAGTGGATTTGCTAGTTTGACTGCGTCTTCAATTGGACCTTCATACATCGATTCAGAAACCATGGGATAGGTGTAGACCTCAGTCATCCCCCAGTATTTTAGAGCCTTCTTAATCCGGTCTTCCCAGAAGAAAATGTTCTCAGATTGCGTTATTTCTCCTGCAAAGACTGGAGGGAGAATGCTTGGGAGATTGTGATACCCATAGATTCTTGCTACTTCCTCAACAAGGTCCTCAGGAATATCTATGTCATCATAGCGAGAGAATGGGACTTGTGCAGTGATAATATTTTTTTGCACAGAGACTTTGAAATCAAGGCTTTTAAGGATTTGCTCAGCTTTCTCCATCTCAATTGGAATACCCATGATAGTCTGGATCTTCTCAAGTGTCACGGACACTTTCTTTAAAGGTCTTGGAGATGGATAAATATCAATAACTGGAGCAATGAGCACACCTTTGGCGTGCTTCTCATATAGCTCAATCCCGGTAAGAAGCGTATCCATAGCGATTTCTGGATCAACACCTTTTTCATTGAGCTGTACGGCCTCAGTTCGTATGTTAAGAGTCATTGAGGTCTTACGCAGCTTATGACGATCGACATTATCAATAAAGAGTATGATGCGTTTTGAGTCTTCAGTAACTACGCTATTTTCAAGACCCATGATACTGATGAGGTCTATGATCGTTCCCTCTCCATCATCAGCGACGATATCACCACCTGGCAGTGGGTATGTCTTTCCATCCAGTGTCGTAATCAACTCGCCATTTTTTGCCTCCCTAAGCCTGATGATATGGGTCATGATCCTATCGTAATCAAAGACGTGAACTGGATGTCCAGTCAGTCGCATGCAGTAATTGGTGATGTCGATGACATTGTTGAGACTGCGAATATCAGACGCCTCGAGTCTTTTTTTGATAAAGTCTGGAGATTTTCCTACTTTGACATCAAGTATTGCGGCACAAATTCTATTGGTTACTTTATCATCGGTAAGAATGGAAAGAGGCGCGTCCTTTTTATGAACAGTAGGTTTTTCGATTTTTTGCGGAATGAACTCTGCCCATATTCCTTGTTGAGGCAGTATTGCCGCAGCTTCTCTTGCAAGTCCTACGACACTTGCAAGATCTGGTCTATTCGTGGTTATCTCGATGTCATAGACAAAGTCAGATCCAAGTTTTTCAACTCTTTCAATTGAGATACTACTCAGAGACATCTGACGTGCAATCTCGTGCGCAGTCGCTTTTGTCTTTACGTGTTCTCGTAACCAGCTGTCTAATATTTTTATGTTCATATTTTTAGTAAT
>CAZHKZ010000001.1:48416-108669 GCA_964533055.1 uncultured Gammaproteobacteria bacterium
AATTGCTCTAGGAAATCTAGGTCATTTGCATACAGCAATCGAAGATCATCAAGATCAAGTCCTTCTTTCATGGTAAGCACCCTTTCAACTCCCCAACCAGATGCAAAGCCAGAATACTTTTCAGGGTCAAGACCAACGTTGCGGATGACATTTGGGTGGACCATGCCTGCCCCGCCCAATTCTAGCCAACCCTCTTTGCACATTCGGCAAGTATCTCCATTTGAGAGCTTGGAAGTGCCATTGCAGACGCCACAGGACAGGTCTGTCTCAAATGATGGTTCGGTGAATTGGAAATGGTAAGGTCTAATACGCGACTTTCGTTCTTTTCCAAAATATGATTTTACGAAGTAGTCCAGAACTCCTTTCAGATGTGTGATCGACATATCCTCACCAATCACAAGGGTCTCAAATTGGTGAAACATTGGGACATGTGAGACATCAGACTGTCTTCGATATGTTTTGGCGATGTTGAGCATTTTAATCGGAAAGACTCCTTTCTCCATTTCTCGAATTTGCCCAGATGAAGTATGAGGTGTGAGAAGAACTGATCCATATTTTTTATCTGCTTCCTGTTCAATAAAGAATGTCTCCCAGTCATCTCGAGCTGGATGATTGTCGGGGAAATTGAGCGCACCGAAAGCATACCAGTCCCACTCAACCTCGGGATGACTAACGCGTTGAAAGCCAATGCTCTCAAAAATTTTGGTGATATCTGCAATTGCCTGTGTGACTAAGTGAAGGTGGCCAAGTGGTGGTCTTATGCCAGGGTCTGTGACATCGATCTTTTTTATTTGCTCAATTTTTTTCTCGTGGCTACTCCCCTTCGCGCTTTTCATCGCATCTTCAATAATTGATTTGACTTCATTTGCGAGCTTACCCATCTCAGGTCGAGATTCGATTGGGAGCTGGGCAATCTCTTTCATTGCTAAAGTCAGTGCGCCACTTCTACCAAGGAATTGAAGTTTGATCTCATCAAGATCCTCGTTATTTTTTGCATCCAAAATCAGCGAAACGGCATTATTTTTGATGTTCATTAATTCATTTTCCATATGCTTACTGTATCACAAGTTAGTCTCGCGTATAAAGATTACATTTAGCAATTTTTACTATGAGAATCCAGGGATGTATCCAGAAATTGCACTTTTAATTGCTTGGCTACCCACTC
This sequence comes from uncultured Gammaproteobacteria bacterium, assembly GCA_964533055.1. Taxonomy (GTDB): domain Bacteria; phylum Patescibacteriota; class Microgenomatia; order Levybacterales; family UBA12049; genus JACROF01. The sequence continues at coordinate 49,582 of CAZHKZ010000001.1, forward strand.
TCTTGGTAGCAATCTCAACTTTTTTTCTAGCAAGATAAAATGTTTGTTTTGAGATTGTTCGTTCAAGCGAGAGCTGGCTCTGTTGAGGATCAGTATCTTTGCCTAAAATATCTTGAGTTGATTCATAGTGTCCAAGGACTGCATCTATTTGGTCTTCATCTGTAGTCTTTGTGATTCTTTCACTTATCTCTCCAAGCAATTCTGTATATCCATAGATAGGCCCTGCCTCAGCATATCTTGGATTTGCATTGAGCGGATGGAGTGCTCCCTCATCAAGGATTCGCTCTTGTCGAACTCTTTGTTCAATCGCAGTTGAGATCTCCGATAAAGGAGCTTTTCCAAGTGAATATGATAGTTGTTCTTGTTTTGCCATAAAAAAACCTCCACGTAGTCCCTTTCAAGGGAGTGGAGGTGCATTTTCATCAAATTTACCTCCGCTTACGCGAAAGTAAAGAAGAAAGAAAATTTCTGTGTTGATGAAATCATATTATGCTTTTTTGACGTGCTCAACGAGCTTTGTGAATGATTCAGGATCGTTAACAATCAAGTCACTTAAAATCTTTCTGTCGATCTCGATGTTAGACTTTTTCAGTTGATTCATGAGAGCGCTGTATGAGGTGTCGTGCTTTTTTGCAGCTTCACCAATACGAGTAATCCAGAGCGTGCGGAAATCTCTCTTGCGGAGTTTGCGGCCGTGAAATGCATAAGCACCAGCGTGAAGAGAAGCTTCATGGCCTACGCGAACGAGTCGCGACTTTGTACCACGGAAACCCTTCGTTAAATCATGAAGTTTATTATGTTTTCTGCGTGAGACGACGCCTCGTTTTACTCTTGCCATAGAATTATGCTTCTCCCAACATCTGCTTAATCTTTTTTGCAAATGCTCCTGTTAAAATACCTGTTTCTTTCTGTCTTCTAATGCGTCTTTTTGACTTCAAAAGTTTTTTGTGACTCCCATATTGATGAGAGAACAACACCTTACCAGTCTTTGTGACTTTAAAGCGTTTTGATACTGCACCTTTGATCTTTTTCTTATTCATTTTTATTTTCAGTTGATGGCTGGTCAGCTTCTGGCTGGGCCTTCTTCCTTTCAGGTGAGATTAGTGCGACCATTTGTTTGCCTTCGATTCTAGGATCTCTATCAACTTTTGATACGTCATCTAGGGCGCGGGTCACTTTTCCCATTGTTTGGTAGCCAAATTCTGGGTGAGTAATCTGTCGTCCTCTGAATTTGAGAACGAGTCTGATCTTGTCTCCATCTTCCAGAAAGTCTCTACCTTTTCTAACGACGACTTCAAGGTCGTGGTCAGACATGAAGGGTCCAAGTCTAATTTCTTTTGTCTCGGATACCTTCGCTTTTTTCTTTTCTTCCTGCTTCTTTTTCGATTGCTGATAAAGGAATTTGTTAAAATCTACGATTTTAACAACAGGTGGCTTTGCAGTGGCAGCAACTTCTACGAGATCAAGTCCTTGTTCTCGAGCAAGATCGAGCGCTTCCATGCGGGACAGCACTCCAATTTGTTTGTTATCTGCATCTAGTACTCTGAATTGCTGACCAAAAATTCGATCATTTGTTCTGTAATAGACTTTTTTCTCCTGTTTGGCTCTACTTCTTTTTATCAATTGTTTCTTTTACCTTTTGTAGAATTTGGTCTGATCCAAGTGTACCCAGATCTTCCCCATTCAACAAACGAATAGAAATAGCATCGTCTGCTACTTCTTTGTCCCCTATTATACCCATAAAGGGTACTTTTTGTAAAGTAGCCTCACGTATCTTGGCCTGAAGTGTATCTGAATGTGAGTTAATTTCAGCTCGAATACCTAAATCTTGAAGCATCTCTGCGATCTTTTCAGCGTGTGAAGTGTGTCTATCTGCGATTGGGAGGAGCATTATTTGGACAGGAGCAAGCCAAGATGGCATGATACCTGCATAGTGCTCAATAAGGACCCCTAAGAACCGTTCTAGTGACCCGTAGATAGCTCGATGGATGACAACGGGAGTCTGTTGTTTGCCTTGATTGTCGATATACGACAGGTCAAAACGCTTTGGTTGTTGGAAATCTAGCTGAATTGTCCCTGTCTGCCACTCTCTATTGAGAGAGTCCTTCATAAGAATGTCTATTTTTGGTCCATAGAACGCACCTTCCCCCGCTGCTTCAAAGAATTCAAAGCCTGATTCTTCAAGTGCTCCTTTGAGAATAGATTCTGCTTCATTCCAATCTTTCTCCTCTCCCATAAAGTTCTCTGGTCGAGTTCCAAAGCGTAGCTTATATGTCAGATCAAATGGAGCATACATCTCCCCGATCATTTTCATAAGTGAATTGAACTCTGTCTTGACTTGTGAAAGCATGAGGAAGATGTGTCCATCATCTTGCCTAAATTGGCGAGCTCTAAAGAGCCCATTGAGTGTTCCTGAGAGTTCAAAGCGGTGAAGTAGACTGGTATCAGCAAGTCGAAGTGGAAGTTCGTTGTATGATCTCGTGCGTAGATCAAAGATGCGCATAGCATTTGGACAGTTCATCGGCTTGATGCCAAAGACTTCTCCCTCACCCATGTCTGAGACGAACATATCGTTTTTATAATGTTCCCAATGGCCAGAAGTTACATAGAGATCACTCTTATTGAGCTGTGGTGTTGCAACTTCTTGGTATCCATACTTCTTGTACATTTCGCGTGCATATCCATAAAGTGAATTGTAGATGGTGAGCCCTTTAGGTAGCCAGTATGTCATGCCCGGCGAGGTCTCATCGAACATAAAGAGGTCAAGCTCGCGACCTAATTTCTTATGATCTCTTTTCTTCGCCTCTTCAAGCATTGAAAGATGGAGATCTAGTTCTTCCTTTGAGGCAAAAGAAGTGCCGTATATGCGAGTAAGCATTTTGTTTTTCTCACTGCCTCTCCAATATGCGCCAGCAACTGAGAGAAGTTTGAAAGAACCGATATCCTCTTTTGGGTGTTCGCTGTGTCCGCCTCGACAGAGATCTTCAAAGTAGCCTGCTTTGTAGAAAGTGATCGGTTCATTTTTGGCTACGATTTCATCGATAAGTTCTAATTTGTAAGGGTTGTCTTTGTAAAATGTCCTTGCTTCTTCCTCTGTCACTTCTCGCTTAACAAATCCCTCCCAGCCTTTGAGAGTATCGTGCATCATCTTTTCAATTTTTGCAAAATCAGCATCAGAAAACGTAACTCCAGCTGGAAGCTCCATGTCGTAATAGAATCCACTTTCTATCGCAGGACCAATGGTGAGCTTGGTAGTTGGGTGCATTCGTAAAACTGCAGCAGCTAGAAGGTGAGCTGTTGAGTGGCGGATATGTTCGAGAGACTCTGAGTTGTTCATAGCTGTACTATAGCAAAATTACGTATCTCTATAAAGCCGTAGTTGTAGTAAGGTTTATTTTCTCTTCAGAAGTTAAAAGTAGATCAATGAGCGATAGCATATTTTTGGTTGAAACATAAAATTCACAGTTTTTCTTAACTTTTTCTCGGACGACTATTCCCCCAAAGCCAATAAAGGTTTTGATATATGGCTTAGTTGCGAGATCTGTGACACTGTCACCTACAAATGCAACAGCCTTTGTTGGATCAAAGTTCTTAACAAATGTTGCTTTGCCATCAGCCCTAGTCAGGATATTTTTTGGATCGATACCTGCATAGTCTCCATTCGCATTAAAAAAGACTGTGTTGCTCTGGATATTGGAGATGTTTAAAAATCTTGATAGTGGGACTATCGCTTCATGTAGGCCACCGGTGACTAGCCAAAGCTCTTTGTTGCGCTGGTGAAGAAGTGATACAAGTTCTTTAGCGCCTGGCGTAAGACAGGTTAGATAATGTTCTCCCACTGCCTGAAGCTCTTTTCTTGAAGGCGCAAGGATGTCAATTTTTTTCTGGAAGACCTCATCGATGAGTACTACTCCGTCCATGGAAAGTTGGGTAAGACGCCTCACCTGTTCTCCAACACCTTTTTGGTCAGCAAGCCAGTCGACTCCTTCGCATGACACAAGCGTGCTATCAACGTCAAAACAAATAATGTCATGGTATGTAGGATCCATGGGAATATGAGTTATGGGCGAGGAATACTGCTGTTGTTAGACAGAACAAAGTCTATGATATCTGATGTAAATTTTCCAACAATAGGGACGAGATTGATGTAGCTTGAAAGAAGTGTCAATAGTGCAAGAAGGAGTGAGAATCCGATAGTTACGCCTAGTGCCCAGAAAACGCCACCAACAAAGTTGTTGGCCATAATTCTCTTAAATGAATATTTATGAACTGCTCTTTCGTGTGGCTGAATTTCTGAAACCATGTCTAAAGTATAGATAGGAAAATCTGTCTTTACAATCCCAAATCTGTACTTATCCCTTGCATCGCCTTTAGATTAATTTCGATAAATTCTTTTAGCGGTATTTTAAGCTTTTCTTCACATTTTTCAATCATGCGTCTATCTGCGCCCTTAGCAAACGAGCTAGAGTTGAATCTTTTCAGAATGAAATCTGTAGTGAGTGGTGCGAGTTTCTTATCTGGGTGTATTAGCGCACATGCAACAATGATCCCAGTGAGCTGATCACAGATCGCTATTGACCAATCTAGAAGTGTCTTCGGAAGAACGAGGGTTCTTTCATAGTTGTGAGCCTTGATGGCGTAGGCTATCTCCTTCGGGATCTTGTCGCCTTCTTTATCAATGAGCAGAGTGCCGTGTATCTCAGGTCGTCCTTTGCAGAGTTCATAGTCAGCGTCATGTAAAAGTCCTGTGATCCCCCACTCCGCTTCTCCTTCTGGCGTATAGTTGGGCCCAGTATAGAATTTCTTGTAAAGTGCCTTCATGACTGCCTCAGTGGCGTAGCAGTGCTTGATGAGGTTCTGATTTTTGACGTACTTGGTGAGGATTTTGAAAGCTTGGTCGCGGTCCATAAGGATAGTATACAGCAGAAAGAATAAAGAATTAAGTGGGCCCAAGAGAACTCGAATCTCTGACCTCGTCAATGTCAATGACGCGCTCTAACCAACTGAGCTATGAGCCCGAATGAAATGAATTTTATCAGAAATGAAGGAGAGTAACAATGAAAGCTAGATGTACCGTCCCGATGAAAATCGGGACGGTACGGGTAGTCCGCATGTAGCGGAAAAATTTCTCATCAGAGATCGGCTATGCCGGCGCAGTGCGAAGTGCGTTATTGGGATTTCTTCCTTCACGGATCGTGTTGTTGAGCTTCTCCGAGAAATGACTCGTGACGTTTCTTTTTGCTTCCTCGATGGTCGCTCCCCAGCTGATTCTCCATGCATTCTTTTGACCACAGTCGGCCCTTTTGAGCACAGGAACATACGCTGGGCATTCTGGATTGGCAGGCCAAACATACTCATCTGAGTATGTTCCGCCAAGTACTGGCATGACGAAGCCGCTGTCAAAAATGATCCATCGATCGACAAACCGAACAGGGTCTGCTGTCTCAGGAACGTTGTCGACGTGCTCTTTAAGAGTTTCGAGTGCTTTGGCACGTGCAAGTGCGCATGCCATGAACTCCGCAAAGTTGCGAAACGTATTTTGCCTTTTAAAGGCCTTTCGCGGGTTGGCGAAGAGCCGAGACAGCTCATCTGCCTCAGCGCTTGGGTACTGTGAAACTGGTCCAAGTATCTGAACTCCCATGATGATTTCTCCTTTGGGTGTAGTCCCAGTGATTCGGGTGTATGTAGAGCGCTCTACCCTTTACCCGCTCTAGTTCCGTTATGCGGAACTTGAGTGGATAAAGGATGAGTCTTCAGCTATCTTGATGAGAAATTGTTAAGGTACGAGACATCACGTATAGAATCTTCTTCCTATGTTTTTGAACGCTGTTGTTCAAAGCTAGGCCGTATTTTCCACAAAAAAACCTCCCATTTGGGAGGCGGTCGTGTGTCTGATGGTTTTTAGATATTATCTTCTTACCACGTCACAGCCGCCTTCTGTAAGAAGGAGGACTGAAACGACAATAAGAAGATTTCTAGACATTGTTTGTTATTGTAAAACCAGTAGCTTTGTTTGTCAATATTTTATCCAGTCTGGGTAGCTACTGAGCGTTCGTTAGACATGCCAAATGATGTGCCTTTACTCTTGTACTGACTCCAATAATCTTTCTTGCCACCCTTGCCTTTTGCTGCAGATAGCCAAGCTCCGGAATCTTCGACCTTTCTCCGAGCATCTTGAATAACAAGGACCATCCAGGAAAGGAAATTAATATGGTATTTACCGATTTTCGGTGCAGTATTTACTTGGTACTCGCCATATGTCGCCTGCACTATTTTGTCAGCTGATGATACTAGGCGAGCAAGTTCTGCCTGAATCTGTTGAATTTGTTGCTTGAGCTCAGAGCTCTCCTTACTTGATGATCGCTCACTCTGTCTGACTATTTCTTTGTGATAGTCCATCGCTGGAGCCGCATGCTCTCTCTTTTCGCTCACTGGCTTGTGCTCCACTTTTGGCTTATGTGCTTTTAGATCAATCGCCTCTCCCATCTGCATGTCACCGCTTTTAGGAAGAGTCGCATTAGTCTCATAGCTTCTAATTCCGAGAAGTTGATCAAAGATATCTGAAGGAGTATTTTGGATATTTTGTTTGATATCTTTTGCGAAGGCTGAAGGGAGATCGCCCAACCCAATGGAGGAGGCTTCGATATGGTTTTTGGAGGCTAACTGCCTCTTATTTGATGCAATTAGTTTACTATTTGCCATTCTGGCCGCAATTTATCACAGATTACGTAGGAAATCAAGAGTTTTCTGTTGTCTTATAATACTTGAAAGAAGGTGTCTATTTTGTTCAAGATTGGCTCTTTCAGCATCCGTTTTTGCTGTATGAATCGCCTCTTCGACCTCTTTCTCTTCGACTGTGATCTTCTCAGTCTCAGCGATCTTTGCTAAGACAAATTCGACCTTGATATCGTTTTGTGCTTTTTCTGCGAAGTCTTCGCGCAGCTTCTCAGGTGTTTTATTGGTAGAGCCAAGATACTGTTCAAGTGTGAGCCCAAGACTCTTGATCTCATCTAGTGTTTGGGAAAGAAGTCTGTCTACTTCGAATTCTACAAGGATCTTAGGGATTGCGACCGTTGACTTCTGGACGATTGGCATGAGGATATCATCAACATTTACAGTCTCCTGCTCTTTTCCAGGAACTATAATTTTACTTTTTGCAGTTACATCCTTAACAGCCTTTTTGTACTCTCCAAGTGTAACTTCAGGCATCTCGCATGTTTCTGCAGTAAATACCCAATCTCCCCCATCATCCAGCTTTTGAACATGGATCTTTGGATTAACGATTGGGCGCAATTTATGCTCTGTGATTGCCTGAATATATGCTTCAGGAAGGAGTTTTTTGAGTGTTTCTTCTTTAAGTGCTTCAGAAGAAGTAGCTTCCTCAACAAGCTTTTTTGGAGCTTTGCCTTTGCGAAAGCCAGGTACCTTAGCATTACCTACTGTCTGATCTACAACAGTCTCGGATGCCTTTTTAACGTCAGATGCAGGAATAGTAATGGTGAGTTGAAGTGTGCCATCCTCAAGGCGTGCAAATGATGAATTCATATACACATTATATCAGGTTTGGCTTGAGTAGCCAAGATATTAGATGGAAGTGGTGAGGTTGGTAGCCACAAAGCGAGGATTGATATGGACTGCTCCGTCAGTTTGGCTGAGATATTCTTTGTATGCAGCAAAAGATGGGGGTTGAAGATCCTTAATTGCTTGGAGAAAATGCTCTGACCATCGTGGGTCATTTGACTGCTGCGCCCTGAGTTCGATATTGGCATTAAGTCTTCTCTGTTCTTTTTCTAAGCGATTTTGTGGATTGTGGCCCATTTTCATTCCGATTCTTGTAGTTTGGGGGACTATCCCCCAATTCTTGAAGCAGTCAGCAAAACTATTTCGGAGCATGCCCCTATTTTCATTACTATCATCTCCCCAGAACAGTCTCAGAGAGCCTGGATTAAGAGCAAGCTGCTCAACTGCAGCACGTCGATACTGATGCGCTAGTTCGATATTTCCAGCCATGTACTCATCTGGGGTGAAGAGTAGTTGCGTCATAATATACATAAAATTATCTACCAGTCTTGGATTCTCAGGTGAGATCCCGTAGACATTAAATATGTCAATTTTAGGCTGGGCATCCCCGCTAGCATCCTGAGCATGTGAAAATTTATCATCCTTCGTTGTAAACTCCATAGGTCTAATTATCATAAAGTCGTAGTCAGAAGTATCATCAACTATTTGTTGTGAACTACCTTTGAGAACACCTACATACTCAGATTCATCTATGCCAAATTTTTCTAAGAATGGTGGGAGAGCAGTGAGCGCTGCTTTGCGGTGTGCGACTGTGGCATCATCAAGAAGTGGATGTTCCCAGAGTGCTGTGACGACTCTTTCGACTTGCTCTTTTGGGGAGGGTGATTCTTTAGGGCTTGAGAACTCTGTCCTATGGTGGTGTGCGGGCGAGAGGACTTGAACCTCCAAGCTTTTAACGGCACTGGTTCCTAAAACCAGCGTGTCTACCATTTCACCACGCCCGCTCGTCAAATCTCGATCTACTCCTCTCTAATGGGAGAGATTTGAGATGTCAGGCTATTGTAGCCTAAATTATATTGAAATGGAAAGCGTGCTATCTGACCAAGACGTTTGGAACTTCTCAAGATCGTTCATGAAGAAGGTCACGCGTTGTGCCCAAGTAGGACTTGAAGCATATGTTCGTCCAATACTATAAATGTCGCTAAGTCCCCACTTATTCATATACTTAGTTCGCAGTCCTTCAGAGATAGTACTAATAGCATCATCCCATGAAGCAAAGCCTAGTGAATTATCTCCATAAATACCCCATCCCCATCCATTATATGAGTTCACCGGAATATGCTTACCAAAGCCAGATTCAAGGCCAGAGATTGACACGACAAGTCTCCAGTCAAGATCGTTCTTATCAGCTTCTTTAATGAATGTTTCGGCTGAGTCAGCAAGTGGCGAGTTCTTCTTGATAAGATAGTCTCGCAAAATTTTCGCACGATTATCGACATTGGAAATTTCAGGTGTCTGGATAAGAGCAGCAGATGATGCTGATACCTTGTGTGACGCCTGTGCTTTTGGTGCTGTAGTCATTACTGCAAGTGCAATAAGAGCATATGTGATTAATGTTTTATTCATATTTTTTTATGGGTTTTTCCCACAAAAAAATCCTAATGGAAATTCCATTAGGATTACTTTTGTGTCCTGACGTCTGTGTTGGATAACAAACCTCAGGACCTGTTGAGTAGTATAGCAATGTACTATAGGTTTGTCAAGAGCTGGAGAGAGAAATGTAAGAAAAAAGACTTAGCCTCAAAGCGAGCCTAAGTACGAAAAAAGAACGAACAAAAAAGATGAACACTAGAGGTCTAAATTTACTCTAAAGAGGCCATAAAATGATTGACGCTGAACGCCCAAGACCCATTGCTTGAAGGTGTATACATTTGCTGAATCTCATCGGGTGTCACAAGACCGTGTTTGTCTCGATACTTTATTGCCAGAGTTTTTGAAATTGTCTCGATAGCCTCAGGGTAGCTTTCAAATGTCTTGTACTTTGTCCCATAAACGCCAAATCCCCAGCAGTTGTTGGACCCTTCCCTATTTTTTGTACAGAGGTTTGACTCCTGCATAGCAATCGCTGGAAGGAGGCGGAAATCGAGATCGTAGGTATCTGCCCATTTAACGAAGTCCTGAGCGTAAGGTTCAAGAGGTGATTTGTACTTTGTAAAGAATTGGCGAAGGAGCTCAGTTCGAGAGTCAGCAATTTTGATCTCCTCAGTAAAGAGGCTTTCAGATGCTGGGAGTGCAGCAAATGCCACTTTGGGACTCTGCACTGTTCCACGACCAGCTAATTGAGCATGATATGTCACAGAAAGGAACATCACTAGTGCGCTGACAAAGAGCACAGGGGTAAGGCCGAAGAAGATGGTGAGCAGCAGGAACTTCCTCATTGAGTACTATTCATACTGTCAAATTGAAGTAATTGTGTCAACCTTATCCAAATCTATCGAAGTGGTGTTTTTTATAATTATTAGGATCCAATTTATTTGAACTTCGAGAAGTAAAATTCAACTGCTTTATAGTCTCCACCCCATGATTTTAGGTCGGGCAGCTCCGCTTCAGTGATCCATTTGAACTTCGTATGCTCGATGCTAAGAGCTACATCGCCATCGCTTAAGTCACATTCAAAGCCGACGCGATAGATGTTGCCATCTGTTCGTGAGTCACGAACTGCTCCCTCAACCTTCTCTATCGGATAATGAAATCTCCAAGTATAGAATGCGTTTCCAACACTAATTTCAAGGCCGGTCTCCTCTCTAACTTCTCTTTGAAGTGATGACTTTAGGTCCTCCTCATCTGACTGGACTTTACCTCCTGGCAGATCAAGTCCTGATACAGGATCTAATAAAACAAGGAGCTGATTTTGGGAGTTTCGAATGAAGGCTTTTTGTCCGACGAAGAAGACTTGGTCTTTGGTATTCATGGTATAGCTATGTAGTTGTGGGCGATGAGGGATTCGAACCCCCGACCCTCTCAGTGTAAATGAGATGCTCTAACCAGCTGAGCTAATCGCCCTAATTTTCTACCTGGGTGCGGATGAGAGGAGTTGAACCTCCACACCCTTGCGGGCACTACCACCTCAAGGTAGCGTGTATACCATTTCACCACATCCGCGTGAAAATGAATTATAGCATTCTTTGCTCTATCTGAGAAGGAGTGCCGCGAGGGAGACTTGAACTCCCATAATCTTACGATCACTGGCACCTGAAGCCAGCGTGTCTACCATTTCACCATCGCGGCAAATGTCTTGGATATTATAGGAGATTGAGCTGTGGATTAAAAGGATAAACGAAGTTAATTTTCTAGGGATTCTTTGATGCGCTTTACTGCCTTGCTTGCCATTTTTTGTCCGATCTCAAGTGCTACATCTGCAGGATCATTTGTGAATCTATTTATCTGCTCATCGACAGTCTTGTGAAGATCCGTGACAGTTTTTTTAATTGTAAGTATTGCAATTCCGATAACGATAAGGATGATAAGCCCAACGACCATGTAGGTAATTCCCAAGATGTAGAAGATAATTTGAAGAGTTTCCATAGATCTATTATTGAGGAATTGCGGTCAGTTTGCAAATGAGGATAAGCGGTCGAATTTTGAGCGGGGAACGGGAATCAAACCCGCGACCTCTTCCTTGGCAAGGAAGCGTTCTATCGCTGAACTACCCCCGCTTATTACGCAAAAGTATAGCGTAATTACGCCTAAAAAACAATGAAACTTATTTTGAAAGGTAGAATTATCAAAAAAAGAGGGTTATACTTACGGTATGGTAAAAAATGTTGATAAACAATCAGGTCTTGAGAAAGGTGCTCTGACACTGACTCGATATCTCGGAACACCGCTCTCACTGATAGTCCATTCCATCTTTTTTGTGGGGATTTTTGGTCTACTCATTTTTGGCGTACCACTGGACGATGTTATGCTTCTGCTTACAACTGCAGTCTCGCTTGAGGCTATTTATCTTTCACTTTTCATCCAGATGAGCGTAAACAAAGCTTCAGCCGACATCGACGAGATTCAAGAAGACGTTGAAGACATTGAGGAGGACATCGATGAGATTCAAGAAGACGTTGAAGAGATGGGAGAAGATGTTGAGGATATCCAGACTGCTCAAAATGAAGAAGAACAAGATTCAAATACAGATACATTAGAAGGAATTGAGGAAAATATGACAAAAATTATTAAAGAAATTGAATCTCTTAAGAATGACCTCCACCACTTAAAAAAGTAATTCAGCGCTAGAATAGCAAATAGAGTAACAATTTTGTATAATGCTGAGTACGCTGAAGTATAGCGTAAGCAGTGAGTATATCGAATCTGCTGAGGTAGCCAAGGTGGTCAAGGCACCTGTCTGAAGAACAGGCCATGTCAGTTCGACTCTGACCCTCAGCACACTTCCCCGATAACTCCCCTGCTCACTTCATCAGAAGATTCAGATAAATAGTGTAAGTCTTGTTCATTGTATTCTCCCAGGTGTAGTGCTCGATCGTCTTTTTACCTTGTAAAAGTCTTGTTTTTGAAATTCCTTTATCCGCTTTGATCATGCCATTTACAATGCTTTGAGTATTATTTGGATCAATATAGACTGGAGTCTCTTTGTGAAGTGACTTTATAGTTGGAAGTTGACTGGTGACGATAGGTATTTGGGACGCTACAGTCTCAGCGACTGGTAGCCCAAAACCTTCTGCAAATGTAGGATACACAACAAATTTTGCATTTCTCACTATTTTCGGCAAGTCTAAATGGTGTAGCCATCCAGGGAATAAGACCATTTTTTGCAAGCCCAATTGAGTAGCTATCCTCTTGCAGTTCTGGACTTGTGCTTTATCTCCTCCAGTAATCACCAGATGGGTCTTGCTGCTCTTAGAAGCTGAGAAGAGGGCGAATGCCCTGAGTAGTCCATCGATATTTTTCCTCTTATGAATTCCCCCGAAGTTCAGGATGTATGGCGTAGATATTGAATATTTTGCCAGAATCTTTTGATCACCTTCTTTCTTTGTGTCAAAGTAAGTTCTGTCAACTCCCATTGGTATTACAGATGATTTTTGAGAGTTATATGTGAAGAATTCACTCAGATCATCCAAAATGACTTTTGAAGTTACAATTACTGCGTTACTTTTGTAAAGTGATATTTTTATTCCAAATACGTAAAGGATCTTTGCAAGATATGGTAATTTTGACTGATCAAAATAGCCTTTATCACTGAGAGGAATGATGTCGTGAATAGTGAGAATTGTTGGGAGGTCTAGGAAAAAGGGTATGCCAGAGTTAGCGCTTGCATGGTAAATATCCAGGTTAAGTTTTCTCAAGAGGAGTGGGAGTTGAATTTGTTCCCAGAATATCCAATGGAATTTTTTTGGAAGAACGACATACTCTGTGTCTTTATATCGTATTGCTATTTTTTTAGTAGAAATAACGACAGGGATATCGCCACTTGCAAGTATACCCTGAATTAATTCATGGACATATCTATTGATGCCCCCGCCCCCGCCCTCTGCATATCGTCCATCAACCCCAATTCTTAATCGTTTATGTATCTTTTTCATAGTTGTTTGGATCTGTTGGGTATTATAGCAATTAGATGATATACACCAAGTGATATGTTGATATTTAGTCCTATAGCTTGTATTTTACCTATAAAATTGATATACTTTCCTAGTTCGCCATTGGGGCAAAGCTGCTCCAGTACGTGGCTAACAAGTGTTTCGTTCAAATCGCTTTAGGAAAGGCAAACGCCATGGAGTAGTTCGTTTGAACACAATCGAATAGTTCAATCGCGGCGCGGAGCCGCAGATGGCTTTACGGCAGACGCCTTGAAGCAAGAGCTTTTAGCCTAAGAGAAGGCCCCAGTGGGTTTTTGGGACAACCCCAGAGGGCGAGTGGCGGCATCGCTTTTTTTACACCAGCCCCTCCCATATTTTTTGGGAGGGGCACTTTTTTTAATCTTGTATCTCCCCTCCCCCTCTTCTATAATCACTCCAATATGAGTCTTCGGAAAGTGCTCCTTTATTTTCTTTATTCGCTTCCATTTGTTTTTGTATTTATCGGCGCGCTTTTTCAGCCTAATGATCCTGATCTTGGCTGGCACCTGAAGTATGGCCAATATTTCTTTGATCATTTCTCGATCTTGCGCGCAAATACATTTGTGACAGATATGCCAGGGTATCAGTGGGTAAATTTATCGTGGGGAACTGATCTTATTACCTACCTTATTTTTAAATCTGGTGGATTTTTAGCGCTCACACTTGCAAGTTCAGTAGTTATCACTGCGACATTCTATTTTTTTGCCAAAGCATGGAAGTTGGATTTTTTTGAGAAAGTTCTTATTTTCCCATTTCTCATCTACCTTCAAGATAGTCTAATAAGCGTTTCATTCCGGGGACAGCTCTTAAGCATTCTATTTCTCTCAATTTTAGTTTTTATTCTCAAAAGATATGAAGATGGGTCAAAAAAATTGCTATATAGTATCCCTCCCCTCTTTCTTCTCTGGGCCAATATTCATGGGCAATTCAGTATAGGTTTGGGAATTCTTGCAATTTGGCTCGTCTCAGAGATGGTTCAAAAATTTATTAATAAAAAAGAGAAGAAGGAGTTTGTTCAGGCAATGAAGATGCCAGGAGTTGTGCTTATCGCTTCAATTCTTGCAACGCTACTTAATCCATTTGGTATCGGGATCTATCTTGAGTCGCTCAAGTATATCGGTAATCCACTACTCTATGCGATCACAGAGTATCTACCTGCACCAGTACTTTCATCGGTCTGGTGGAATCAAATTCTAGTTGGATTTTCACTTCTTGGAGGATTCCTCATTTTTCTTATCGATGGAAGCTGGAAGAAAAGAATATCTGATATTAGTTTTGTAGGGGTTCTCTATATAGCCTCATTGATGGTCAAGAGATACTCATGGTCGATGTACTACTTCATAATCCCCTTTCTCAAGCCAATCGCATCATTCATCAAGCCTGATAAAAAATCGCAGACAAATATCTTCGGAGGTATAGTCATCGCACTTGCGATCATATATGTTGTCATTCTCAAAGTGCCTTTTTCACAGTATACAAATATGTCGTGGGATATTTTTTGTCGTGATTACTACGCATGTTCTGCAAAAGGAGTAAATGTACTCCAGGGCATGGATACTGGTAGGCTTATGAATCTCTATGCCTGGGGCGGTTGGTTGGTCTGGGAGCATCCAAACATAAAGACGAGTATAGATGGAAGAATGCATTTATGGAAAGATGAAAAAGGATATTCAGCATATGCAGAGTATTATGACTATGAGCAAGACGTAAATAGTGTCGATGATTCGACGTATCAGACCGTCTATATGTCCAAAGATAAGCCTGTTTATAATCGTTTAAAATTGTTAGTTCAAGAGAAAAAGTGGAAGCAAATTTTCGAAGATGACCTCAGCGGAATATTCGTGAGGCTTAGGTAGTTGTCATGCTGAACTCGTTTCAGCATCCCATTGAGATCCTGAAATAAACCTGCCTGCCGGCAGACAGGTTTAGGATCACATCAGAGTCAATTCTTTCGCTTGCCCCATTGCCAGCGTGGTTCCTCGCCCTTTTTATAAGCGATGATCACAAAGACCATAGTAAGAATAGTTAGTGGAAGGATAAAAGCGATAGTGATGTCACCAGCTGAAGTGAAGGTATCTTTCTGAAATGAGAGGAGGATAACGCAAGCGAGGTATCCGAATGTGATTGCCCAGCCCTGCCAAGTAGATGGGTGCCATCCCCAGCCATAGAGCTTTCGCTCAAACCAAATATCTTTTTTTGCGACTTTTCGCTTCTTCATAGAGATAGCATTTCAAATCAGAGACTTTGTGTCAAGAAATATTCCGCAATACACCTTTGAAGATTATTAGAATCATGTTTTAGATAGTAGTTAACGTTTGAGGTAGTTTCTTAGAAGTGTGCGAACAGAACTTAGTTTGCGCTCTTGAGAGGTATCTACAGTTGTCTCGCTCGTGCCAACTCTGAAGATAAATGAGTCATTTGCATCCCAAAAGGACTTTTTTCCAGCGTCGCTACCATGAAGAGTCCAAGTTCCGTCTGCTGAATTAGCGATGTTGAAAATATCAGGAGTACGATTGGAGTCTTTTATTGGATCCATCGCTATAAAATAAGTCTCAAAAGCCAGATTCTTATTTTGAAGTCTGTACTCTGGGCCAACTTCTGGCGGACATTTATCCAGCCCTAGCTCCTGTGCTTTTTTAAGGATATCACTTAATCTTGATTTCTCTGAAAGTCCTAAGCCTTTCAATTTAATACTTACAAGATCTAAAACTTGATGTTCAGGAGACTGTGAATCGTTGAGTCTCTCAATCAAGTCTTGAGCATGAGGCGCGATATATCCTCTGGCTGCAATGATTTCTTGCTCTAATTGCTCTTTCGGTTTTCTATGTATCTCAATCTTCTGAAGATCTACTCGCCCTTCAGGAAAAGCGACGAATACATGTTCTATATTATTATCCCGCAGTAATTCGATGATTCCGGGCAAAAGCGGACCAACGTATGCTTTCGTATCTTCATTTATCTCATCATGGCTGCGTGCAATTTGAGATGGTTCACAGCCAAAAGCGATCGGCATATCTTCCTCAACATCTCTCTGTTTCTGTATCTCGGTGATTCGTGGGTCTTTTTCGTAGCCAAAACCCTGGATGGGGCCGTCAATTTCATATAGGAATGCGATGTCTGCTGGGTCAAGTGGAGCGCCATTTTGAATTTTATTGTCAATGTCAGTGAGACGTTTCATGTCAGCGACCTTCTTTTGATAGGCATCTCCATCTGGGAACTCTTTAAGTTTTTGTTCGACTACTGGAGCAATAAATTGATCGAGGTTTTGATCTGGGGCAACGCCACGAACTTCAGCAATGTTGTCTCCTTCCATTCTAATAGCAACGCGAGGGATTGTCGGCATACCTTCATCATTATTGGAATAATAAACATAAAAATCACCACCCTCAAGTTGTGTCTTGGCGGTGGACTCTCCTGCTGTGCACCATCCCGTGCCATGACCCTCCAGCGATGATACAAGAGGCATATGATCAGATCCTTGGTCATACTTGATCCACCCCCCCTGAGTGCTAACAAGCTCTTCTGAGTCTGTTGGCCTAATTTTTTCAATTGCCCACGAGTAAAGATATGAAAAATCTGCGGTTTGTACTGCATTGTTAAATCTTTCTAACTTATCGGGATCTATCCCAGACACATCTATTGGTTGACCTGATGTTTTTTTGTCAATTAAATCCAATGAGTATGCTAACGCTTCACGATTTAGGTCAGGAAATGGTTTGGTAGTTCCCTTACTTCGTTTTGTGAAAGTCTTATTTGCCTTATCGTACTCCCCCATTGAGAGAACACTTCGAAGTGTGAGGTATTTTAGCTCATCTGAATACGGAGCATCTTTTGAAGATAGATAGCTGATCCACTTATCCAGGCTAGATTTCTGGTCAGCGATGATGGATTCAGTGCTTTGCCTTTTTTGTTCTTCCCAATCTATATTATCTACTCCTTGTCCTCGTTCTCGAACAATACGCTTCTGAGTTTCCCAGTAGCTCTCAGGAATCTGATCAGGCTTAATGACATTTTTTTCATGCAAAATGTGTTTTATTGCATTTATGCCAATCTCTCTATTTTCTGGATCCTGCTCATCTCTGTCAATTATCTCGCGAAAACGATTTAGATAATTTTGAATACGGTCATGAGGTGCACGAGGAACTCCTTCGCCAGTCCGGGCCTCGGTTCGATCTGCAGCTGCAGTAACTTCTGGTGCATTGTTGAGGTTATATTTTTTCTTGAGTAACTGTGTTGATGCTTCTTGACTTGCTTCCATATTGTTTACAACTATAAAAAAAGTATACCATCATCACGTTATGTTAAAAGTAGTTAATGGTGATTGTTGGAGTTTTTGATATAACTTGCTGAATTTAAATAGTAATCGTCTCTCCCGTTTTTAGAGGTATGAAAGTAATGCCTTTGCTTTCGAAGTATCCTTGTAGCCTTTTATAAAAACTCTCTCTGGCTTGATCGTTCCAGTGCCAGTCATGAATAGGCAAAATTACCTCTGGTTTTAGTGATTCAGCCAGCTCCACTGCTTCAGTGAGAGTTCCCCATGGTGCTTGAAGGGGCAGTGCGAGAATGCGCGTGCTTGAAGAAAAATGAAAGGAATCTCCTGGGTGCGTTAGTTCATTGCCAATTCTGAACTTAACATTTTTAGGTACTTCAATTCCAAAAACTTTCTCGTGAGGAACTGTCTCTATGTTAATGAATTCTGTGGATTCTATCTCAGAATTGATCCCTTCTTTTGCAAGCAAGTTCTTCACAGAACTATTTGTTAGTATTTTTACATTTGGAAATCTTTCTAGAATTTCCTCGATAAAAGGGAGATGCATATGGTCAGCGTGCTCGTGGGTGATTAATAAAGAATCAAGTGTATCGATAGTATTAATATTTAGAGTTTTCGAGCTGTAGGTAAATTCACCTGGATCAATAAGAATAGTTTTGCCATCTGTCTTTACTAAAAGACACGAGTGAATATATTTTGTTACTTCCATGCGATATTTATACCACAAACTCTGAATCTGCTCTATAGCTCAAATGGAACTGGAAAGGACTAATGTTTGTAGATTTTTACATTAAAATCTCATCTTTGCATATAGTCATTGAGTTTGGTAATTGCCTTCTCTCTCAATGAAGTGTTGTCTCGTTCTTCTTGATTCATTTCTCCCCATGTTTTCTCCGATCCTTGTGGAATAAAAGCATTGTCCCAGCCAAAACCATTAGTTCCTCTTGGGCTATTAGCAATTGCACCCTGTATAGTTGCTCCAAATAATACAACTTCCTTGCCTGTGTGTAGGCCATACATCACTTCAGCTATCGCAGTTCTATCGTCATATGAATCTAGTAACTTACACAGGCCTTCTGTTCCCAACTCTTCCAAGAACCACTTTATAAGTGGTCCGGGAAGTCTTCCTAGAGCATTAAAACGAAGAGAGGTATCCTCAACGAGGAGTGGCATTTGTAAAAGTCTAAATGCTTCTTCAGCCTTGTGCCTTACAACCTCTTCAAGATCTAACGATTGTATTTCAGGTACATCAAGCTTTTGATGATCAACTGGAGTGGTTATATGTCGTCGCAGCCATTCTACCTTTGCATGATTTCCAGTAATAAAAGTGATTGATCCAACCATATGAGGAGTATAGCAAAAGCATAGAAAAGCGTGAATTAGATTCGTGCGTATGATAAAATGAACTCCATCTCAATAATACTGCGGGATCGTCTAATGGTAGGACAACGGACTTTGGATCCGTTTACCATGGTTCGAGTCCATGTCCCGCAGCTGATAAAAAAGTCCCGCTCGTGCGGGACTTTTTTATGAGTATGTGAGGGATATTGACTCGCTCGTTGTCCGCCATCACAATACATGTAATTCCTATGAGTGCATGTTACAAGGATAAGGATCTGTAAATATTTTGTGTTAAATAAATTAAGGCTTGGAGTTTTTGGCTGATTCCCAGATCATTGTGAACATAGATCTGAAAGCATGTGCAATAGCGGTATGTTCGATGACAATCCCCACCCCAACTATCTCTGACACCTCAGGTCTATTTACGATCATCACTTTATTCTTGAAAACTGCAAAGTATGTTCCGAGGGGAAAATCAAGGCTTGGCATAATTCTCGTTTCACGTAATTCTTTAGGACTTGTTGTTCTAAATTTCATAGCTCGTTCCCCGCGTACTATAAGGAGTTGAAGTTTAATCCTTGTTTTGAGACGTTCATTCACGAAGAATTCATCAAGTTCCTTTGGCCACTTGGAATTTGTTAGTCCGAATATCTCTCCTTTTTTCTCTCCACCTAAAAAATCGTAGTATGCCTGTTTAACTCCTGAAATATCTTCGTAGTAGCGAACAGCAGGAGCATGGGTGTTTGCTGAAAGAGTGCTATTAACTAAATTGACCGCCTCAGATAGTAGTGCTCGTGAGGCCGATAGTTTTCTTTCTTTCTCATCAAATAATCGTTGGAGATTTTCACTGCTCGCAACTTGAAAAGTAAGAGTTTTGGCTCCAGGAATTTGCGTTACAAGACCAAGCTCTACAAGCTTTTTAAGAATGTAGTAGGTATTTTCTCGAGAGACCTTGCTAGCTTTGGCTATGAGCGATGGAGTGCCCACTCCCACCTGTAAAAGGTGATCATAGACCCGCGCATCAATCTCGTTTAAACCTATCTGTTCAAATATCTGTTCAAATATCATAAATTATGATTTACAATCTCGTATAATATACAACTGTTTGACTCTAATAACAAGTCTCTAAATATATCCTATATGTAAATACCCATTGACATCAATGTAAGTAACTCGTAATATTCTATTAACATTATTGTAAATTCTAACTTACAAAATGAAAATAAAAAATCTTATTACGCCTGCTTTCTATGTAGAAAAGTATAAAAGCTTTTTTACTAAATTACGGCGACAAGACATTCAATCAAGGAGAGTGTCCACAAAGTCTCCATTAAAGAAATCCCTCCTTCTCGCCCTGTGCCTCTTACTTATTATTGAGTCTTCCCCATTTCTTTTCTTGCCTCGCGTATATGCTGCCGACAGCTTGACTGTCACTAATCCCTCTACGAGTAATACAGCAGTAAATGCCACATACAATTTTACTTACTCAGGATCCCCGACTTTTTGGCGAATCTATATAGATGCTGATCTTAATGCTGGGACTGGGTTTGCAGCGCAAGCGGGTGTGGGTGCCGATTATTTAGTTGAGAATGGAACGGTATATAGGCATGCAGGGGGCGATTGGAGCTGGACAGAGATTGGAAGCGCTACATTTAGCACTTCCAATCCTGTCGTAGGATGGACTATTGCGCGAACTCTTATTGCAGAAACGCAAGCATGCGGCGAAAAATCAACTCTCTTATTCCAGGTTGAAGATGCGACCGGCAATATGGGTACTAGTTCGATATATAATCAGGTTTTTACAGATTCGTGTAACACATCTCCAACTCCATCTGGATCTGTAACGCCGACTCCAACAAAAGTGCCTACTGTTACTCCATCTCCCACAATTGGCGTAACACCTTCACCACTTTTGCCTAATATTGCACCAAAGATCACGCTAACTAATCCACCAAGCGCAGGAGCATCGACTGGAAATAATTATACTTTGACATGGAGCGATAGTGATCCAGATGATAACGCTCTTATTTCACTTTACCTTGATAAAGATAATTCTGGAGCTGACGGGATGTTGATTGCCAACAATCTCAAAGAAGATGAAAACGGTGGATCTGGTCAATATGCATTTGATGTATCGGCTGTTACGTCAGGGAGTTATTACATCTACGCGGTTGTTGAGGATAAAAGCAATACCCCTGTAATTAGTTATAGTCCAGGCAAATTAACAGTCAACGGAAATACTCCAACAGGAGGTCTAGCTGGGGCAACGCAAGGTAATTTCGATGTTAATTCGCTGGGAGCTGCTACATACTCAGTACCAATTAGTGTTTCACCCGGAACTGGTGGAATACAGCCAAAACTCTCATTAAGCTATAGCTCGCAGGCTGGAAATGGCATAGTCGGAATGGGTTTTGCAATTACAGGCCTATCTTCCATATCTAGATGTGCTGCGACATTCGCGAGCGATGGGTATTCGGGAGATGTTACATTTGGAACTGGAGACAAGTTTTGTCTAGATGGTGAACGATTGATCGTCGTTAGTGGAAGTTATGGAGGCAATGGCGCGCAGTATCGAACGGAGCACGAGCAATTCAGCGACATTGTTTCAAGTGGAACGAGGGGTGTGGGACCTGATGCTTTTACTGTTCGAACTAAGGCTGGATTGAATATGCACTACAGCAGTATGGTTGCCAATGGAAGGAGCGAAGCTCTTTACTGGGCGCTGGATAAAGTTACCGATACTACAGGTAATTACATGACTATTAGCTACACGCAAGATATTGCTAATGGAGAGTACTACCCAACTCAAATTAACTATACTGGCAATACTGGCCTTACTCCTTATGCTTCAGTTAAATTTGTCTACGAAGCAAGAACGGATACTTCTCTTTCTTATGTAGCAGGCAGTAAAGCCTCATCTACAAAACGGCTTAAAAACATTACTAGTTATTATGGAACATCGATAGTAAGAGATTATCGGCTCGGATATGCTCAGGGAACAATTACAAATAGGTCTCACCTATCTTCACTGACTGAGTGTGGCTCAGATGGAAAGTGTCTTGCGCCAACTCGATTTAATTGGGATGGACTAAATTCTGGACTAGGTCAACTTTTATCAGCAAGAGACACATTTATGGCTCCAGGTTCTGGAATATGGAATGCTCATGAGGCCTCGAATTATTTTCATGGAGATTTTGATGGAGATCAGCGTGAGGATCTTCTTGCCTCAGCAGAGAGTGTAGATGCTACAACTGGGAATGGACTTTGGAGAGTAGTTACGAGTACTGGCGGTGTGACAGATAGCTCATTTGTTTCAAACCTAGGCAAAACTGGTAATGGAATCTGGTATGGAGGAAAAGTCAGCAGTAATACAGTTGTCGGGGATTTTGATGGCGATGGTGTGGATGATCTCGCTGGATTAGTCTCAGGCAATACTTGGAGGGTCAGCCTGTCTTCCAAAACTGACTTTAACAAATCTGGAAGTGGTGACTGGATAAATGGACTATCTCTGGTCAGCGGTGTGCCGCTAGGTCAGATAAGAACTGGAGATTTTAATGGGGATAAGAGGGATGATCTTATCAAGTATGCTGATCCAACTAATCCTGCTGGAAATTGGAGAATTTCGTTCTCACAAGGAGCAACCAGTAAAGCATTCGGCAATCCAGCTCTATGGATGGCTACCGGTTCAAACGGTTTTGGAACTGTGCTTATTGGAAACTTCAATGGGGACCAATATGACGACTTAATAATGGATTCAGGGGGTGGAAACTGGAGAGTCTATTTATCAAATGGTGCGGGATTTAATGCGCCTGTAGCCTGGGCAGGTCCAAAATATACTATAGGAAAAACAATAACAGGAGACTTTAACGGAGATAAAGTAACAGATTTGGCAGGATATTCAGGAGACGCTCTGAATAATTGGCAGATATGCATCTCTAGTAAATCTGGATTTAATTGTCTTGATAAACAAAGTAGTATTTCTATGACGCCTTCAACAATTGCTGGAGATTTTAATGGGGATAAGAAGGCAGATCTTACATTTCAAAGTAACAAGGCAGGAGCTAAGTGGACAGTTGGGATATCCGGAAATATTAATATAGGAAGTTTTACTAGTAACAGCACCGGTATGTGGACTGGACATTATGGCGGAATTAAGCAGAACATCACTGGAGACTTTAATGGAGATGGAAAAATGGATATTGCTGGATTTAGCGGAACTGGCGGACAATTTGATGTTGAGTTATCCACAGGGAGTAACTATGGCGCTCCAGGAAGTGGAATTTGGAATGTAGAAAATGTCTTACCGGTTACAAATTTGACGAATGTGAGGGCTGGTGATTTTAATGCAGATGGTAAAACAGATCTTGTTACCGCAAATGGTAACAACTGGAACTTAGCTATCTCAACTGGTACAAGTTTTAAGAATTATCCAGTTGTCGGGCCACTTACCGCCCCAGCCAACAACATGAAAGATGTCCTTCTTGGGGATTTTGATGGCGATGGTCGAACAGACGTCGTCGTCAATACTGGTAAGGGTACGACATGGGCAGTGATGCTCTCCACTGGAACAGGTTTGGGAACTCAGCTTGCTTGGGATGGCGGCGTGTCTGCATCTACGCAGGACGTTTCGCTGGGAGATTTTAATGGGGATGGTAAGACTGACATGATGACTGCAATTGCCAACACGGGTCAATGGAGCGTGGCAATTTCAACGGGGACTAACTTTAGTACAGGATCTTACAAGTGGACCGGGCATACGGGCGGAAATGGAAATAATTTTGTAGCTGATTTTAATGGTGATGGAAAATCTGATATAGCTGGATACTCCAAAAACGGTAAATGGGATGTCCGTCTCTCAACGGGCACTAACTTTGGTGGTATTGGATCTGGATTCTGGGTCGGACATTGGGGAGGAAATACTAATAATGTTGTCGGTGACTTTAACGGAGATGGCATGGCAGATATTGCAGGATATGGAGGGAATGGGCTCTGGGATATAGAACTCTCAACGGGCACTAACTTTGGTGGTATTGGATCTGGATTCTGGGTCGGACATAGTGGTGGTCAAAATAATAATATCGCAGCTGACTTTAGTGGAGATGGTAAGACTGATTTGGCAGGATATACTGGGGCAAATGGTGTCTGGAATGTAGTCGTGCCAAGCGGGTCTCAGCCCGATCTTTTAAGGAGTGTCATTAATGGAAATGGACTCACAGATACAATAGTGTATGGAACTCTCAATGATCCTGCTATTCACACACAAGGTAACACTGCTAGTTATCCCCGATATGACTTTGCAGGACCATTTTATGTAGTTAAGAATTACTGGGTTAGTAACGGCTTGAGTGGAGATATCAAGGATGATGAGTATAAAATTTCATACTCTGGTGCTCAGACACAAGTCCGTGGACGAGGGTTCAGAGGTTTTAAGCAGGTCACAATTAATGATGTTTCGCGAAATCAGAAGGTCACGACAATTTATGATCAGGATCACTTATATAGCGGAATGGCTCTTAAGACAATCACGCAGCTTGGATCTGGAGCTCTACTAAAAGTAGTTACCAATACCTTAAATAATAGTAGCTCTTTTAATAATAAAGTCTTTTTTTCCTATGTTGCTCAGACAAAGGAAGATGATTTTGAGGCTAATGATAACTGTACTTTAAATTCTGATGGCATAAATTATTCCTGCCAACCTGTAATAAAAACCACCACTTCTTACACGTATCTCCCTCAGGACTTGGCCTATGGGAATATTAGTAAAATTGTTATTGACACAAATGGATTCACGCAGACTACAACCAACACTTATAAATCAGCTGATACTGCAAAGTGGATATTGGGAAGATTGTCACAGTCAGAGGTCAAAACTTCAGCTCCAGGCACGCCTGACATAATTAGAAAATCTAACTTTGTTTATGATGATTCTACAGGATTACTAGTGAAGGAAACTTCAGATTCTGGTACGAGTGTCGAAGTAGCCAAGACATATACACGTGATGGATCTGGGAATATCATCCAAAGTGTTGTGGCTTCTCCAAATCTTACTTCAAGGACTACGAAGACAACTTTTGACTCAAATAAGCGATTTGTCCTAACCACAGCAAATCCATTTAATCATATTAAAACACAGGTATATGATCAGTTATTAGGGAATGTGATAACAGATACATCTCCAAATGGTTTGAGTCTTAGCTATGAATATGATGGATTTGGTCGAAAAACGAGGGAGGTTCGACCAGATGGGACCATAACACAACTATTTTATCTCAACTGTTCAGGCAATTGCCCTGCTAATGCATTTTACAAAACAATTGAATTATCCACCGGTTTGGCCCCTGTGACAACTTACTTCGATATATTAGACCGAAAGTTAAGGTCTGAAGCAAAGAATTTTAATGGGCAGATGGTTTTGTCGGATAGTATTTATGATTGGCATGGGAGATTGGTCAAAAGTTCAGATCTGTATGTTGGCAGTGATACGCCCTTGTGGCACACATATCAATATGATTCTTCAGGAAGACAGATAGGTGAGGTGTTTCCAGACGGCACTACTGCATCAGTCCAATATGCAGGTCTGACTACGACACTAATCAATCAACTTGGTCAGAAGCAAGTAAAAATTACAAATCCTAAGGGTTGGTTATTGGAGAGTAAAGATAATGCAGGTGCCTCCATGAAGTTCACCTATGATGCTGCAGGCAATACTGTGAAGATCGACGATCCATTGGGAAATGTGACCACAATGACGTATGATCTGGCAAATAGAAGAACAAAGTTAGTTGATCCGAATACAGGCACAACTACATCAAATTATAATGCATATGGAGAACTGATAAGTCAGAAAGATGCCAAAAACCAATCTTTGACCTTTACCTATGATCAGTTAGGCAGACAACTTCAGCGGATCTCGCCCGAGGGGACTACAACGTGGACTTACGATATAGCAGCTAAGGGTATTGGGAAATTAGCTAGTGTGTCGCAGCCTTGGAGTAACTATAGTGAGGTATATGAGTATGACGAATTGGGAAGGCCAACTCGTCAAGGAAAAACAATTGATGGAACAACTTACAATACAGTTACCTCATATGACTTTTGGGGTCATCCAAGCAAGGTTACCTATCCGTCAGGTTTATCCTCACGGAGTCAATATCATGTCCTAGGTGCATTAGCAGATGTTCGAAATGGCTCAGACAATAAGCTTTATTGGCAGATGACCTCCGTATCGCCTCGAGGACAACTTCTCACAGAGACATTTGGCAATGGAGCTGTGAGTAATAGAGCGTATGACCTGAAAAATGGCTTATTAACTGGTATCACTACGATGAGTAGTTCGCAATCAGCGAATGTTCAATCACTCACCTATCTTTTTGATGGCATTGGGAACTTAAAATCTCGCTCAGACAGTAGTAAGGGACTAGTAGAAACCTTTAGTTACGATGGTCTGAACAGGCTCACTAGTGTAGCTCTAAACGGAGCAACATCACTGACAATGACTTATAACGAGATTGGAAATTTAAAGTATAAGTCTGATGTCGGAAGTTATAGCTATGGTGGACTAAATTCAGGCACACATCAAGTGCGTTCAATTACAGGTACGTTGCCAAATACATATACATACGATTTAAATGGCAATCGACTAACAAGCAATACAGGTAGCGTGACTTATACATCTTTCGATAAGGCAAAAGTGATCAAAGAAGGAACTGTAACGAGCACGCTAACATATGGAGCTGATCTCAATAGAATTAAGCAGGTCGAGGTAAAAGGCGCTCTCTCTACTACGACACTTTATCTTGGCGCTCAAGAGCATCGAAATGCTGTAAATAACGGAGTTACGACAACTGAAGACTTCCATTATATAGCTGGACCTAGTGGACCAGTGGCAACTGTTTCTGTTGCTAAAGTTGGGTCTGATGCTCCATCAACTACCACGAATTATATTCACTTAGATCATCTTGGATCTATAGATACCATAACTGATGTAAATGGTAGAGTTGCACAGAAATTGAGTTTTGATGCATGGGGTCGACGAAGAGATCCTGTCACTTGGAAAGCGTTGCCACTAGGTGCTACATCCAAACTCGTCAATAGAGGATTTACTGGACATGAGCAGCTGGATAGTATGAACCTCATTAATATGAACGGTCGTATCTACGATCCTGTCATCGGGCGATTTCTATCAGCAGATCCTTTCGTACAGCAGCCTGACAATACCCAGTCGTATAACAGGTACAGCTATGTAATGAATAACCCACTCTCATTAATTGATCCAACAGGCTATAGTTGGTGGACCAAAGTGAGAGATTTTGTCACCCACACTCTTCTCCCAATTGCGATTGGTATAGCTGGTATATATCTCGGTAGTTTCTGGTTGGCTCCAGCTCTAAGTTTTACAGCTGGAAGTGTGGGGACGGCAATTATTGGTGGTGCTGTAGGTGGATTCGGAGCATCTTTTTCAGGATCAATTATTAACGGTGGAAGCTTTGGAGACGGTTTGCGTGCTGGACTCAGGGGTGGATTAATTGGAGCAGCTACTGCAGCTGCGATGGGGCAGATTGGGAATACATATGGCCACAAATCGTTTTACAAAAGTCCATATTTTGCGCCTAAAGTTGTTGCACATGGGTTAGTAGGTGGAGCATCAAGTATGGTGCAGGGTGGAAAGTTTCAGCACGGACTTTTAAGTGGAGCTTTTGTTGAGCTTGTTTCTCCAATAGTTAATAATTCAAATCTTAATGCAGATTCTGTAATAAAAACTGCTACCGCAGCAGTTGTGGGAGGGACAGTTTCTGAAATTGGAGGAGGAAAATTCTCTAATGGTGCAATGACAGCAGCTTTTGCAGAAGTATTTAATCAACAAGCGGGAGCCCTAGCAAATGCTCAATCTCAATCGACAGCATATAGCTCTGAAAATTACAATGAAAGCATTGCAGAATATTGCAGACTTCATTGTCGGGAGCAAACGCTCTTAGAAAAATTTGAATCCAAGATATCTGACGAATGGTATAAGATTGCTAATGATCCATTTGAGGCAATGGACGCTGCTGAGATGCTTACAGCAGTTGTTAAAGGTGGACCGCACGGTAGAGTAATCGAAACAATCGATACGGTTGCCAAAATAAGGATTGAGGATGCAGTGTGGAATAGTGTAAAACCTTATTACAACAATGCTCTGAGAAGATCTCAGGAATATTGGGCAAACCCTGACAATATTCCAGGTGTAGGTAAAATAGTCCGCGCTCTCGAAACAAAACCTAATTGATTACAACTAAATGTAATGTATTTTGTGCCTCTCCCTTTATAATAGTAGTGTGAATAAGATTATTCGATTTTGTGGGGTGATAGCAGATTCTCTTGAGATCTTTGTTGACTAAGAAATACTTCAATTCTTTATAACTATGAGAATCACTATTTAATTTTCAATTGGAAAGTGGTGAGACTTCCATGCCAGAAGTCCGTTGGTAATGTTATA
Source organism: uncultured Gammaproteobacteria bacterium (assembly GCA_964533055.1). Classification (GTDB taxonomy): domain Bacteria; phylum Patescibacteriota; class Microgenomatia; order Levybacterales; family UBA12049; genus JACROF01. The sequence continues at coordinate 77,816 of CAZHKZ010000001.1, forward strand.
GATATTTTTGTATCCTAAAATTATTAATTGCTCAGCAGCTAACATACTTCTGGATCCGCTTAGACAATATACGTAGAGAGGTTTGGATTTGTCTGAGATTAATGAATCTACCCTAGAATCAAGTTCATCAAGTGGAATATTGATGCTGCCTGGAATTCTTCCCCTGTCATACTCATCTTGAGTTCTCACATCAAGAATGATGAGATTGTCTTTTTCATCAAATGCTTTTTTTACAGCCTCGACATCGACAAATGGTATTTCTGGGTTGGGAGTATGCATAAATATTTACGAGTTCATAATTTTTTCGTCATCTTCTCTATCAATTTCATCTTCCATAACTGGAATATCATCTGATTTTTCATCAAGAGTAAAAGTATACTCCATATCCCCGTCTTTCGTTAAGGCGTCCAGAAGATGTCCCGAGTTGGATAATATGTTTTCATTTGCAAGCCATACTGTTTCACAGGCATTGCAAAACAACGCATCTTCCCCACTCTTTTTGAAAGTAATTTTTTTGATGGTCCCCTCTTCGCATTTTGGACAAGTCATAGTATTGAACTCCTTATTTCTTTGAAATGAATTTCAGATAGAGAATTGGAAGTACCCCTGCTGTGTTGAGGATAAAGAGTGCGATAAACCATTTCTTCTGATTATATCTTGAAGCACGCCACATAGCGATACCCTTCCAAACCATGTCCCAGATTAGAAGAATACTTATGATCCAGCCGTATTCGTTAATAAATGCTGTGTTCATAGTTATGAAAGTCGCATGTTCAATAACGACTGAAAATCTCTTATCAGATGAAGGAATTTTTTACATTCTTTTTTCAATTGATACATTACGCTCATGTCGATGCTGATTTTGCCACTTTTCTTATCATTTGTCATTGATATAGATCACCCTGATCTATGATCTAGATCATTTTTGTAGTGAGAATTTACGCTATACTTGAGCGAGAGCTGGTTAAATTGAATTTATGGAAAAAGTAAGTGATAAATATCAAATAAATCTTGAGCCGCATTCCCCAAATCATATTTCCAAATTAAATTGGATACGTGCTTCTGTTCTTGGAGCCAATGACGGCATAGTCTCGATAGCTGGGCTCGTACTTGGAGTTGCTGGTGCGACTACTTCACAGAGTCTCATTTTAACTGCAGGTGTTGCCGGTATTATTGCAGGTGCTATTTCTATGGCTGCTGGTGAATATGTCTCGGTGAGTAGTTCTCGAGATACCGAGAAAGCTCTGTTGAGAAAAGAACATTATGAATTAAAGAATCACCCAGAACGAGAGCTAGAAGAGCTTGTCGGGATTTATCGTTCTAAAGGGTTGTCAGAAAAAACTGCAAGGACTGTTGCTAATGAACTGACTAAGAAAGATGCATTTGCAGCTCATGTTGATGCAGAGCTGGGCATAGATCCTCATAACTTGACCAATCCATGGCATGCAGCTATTGCGTCTGCTCTATCGTTCTTGGCAGGGGCTATTATTCCACTCGTTGCGATACTTCTCCCTCCAGAGCCACTTCGAATTCCATTCGCTTTCATCTCAGTGATTTTTGCCCTTATCCTTGCGGGGGTTTTGAGTGCAAAAGTCGGTGGTGCACATATTAAGACGGCAGTTATTCGAATCGTGTTTGGTGGTGCACTTGCGATGATTGTTACCTATGGTATTGGTAAAATGTTCGGTGTAGCAGGGATTTAAAAATTTGTGGATGTCAAGCGCATCATTGAGTTTTTTGATAATATATATTTATGCTTAAAAAAAGTATTGCTGGCTTTATTCTCCTAATAATATTAGTTATTGCAGTGTATAAAATGCTGCCAAAGTCATCTCGGCTCATCGAGATGGTCCCAGTAGGCACAAGCACTGTCAGCGTAACACCAGTTACAATTAATACTAGTGGTTATACCCTGGAGGATGTAGCAAAGCATAGTTTGAGCTCTGATTGCTGGTCAGCAGTAAATGGTAAAGTATATGATCTGACTAGCTGGATTAGTCAGCATCCAGGTGGCAGTGCACAAATTATAAGCATTTGTGGGGTTGATGGGTCTAGTGCGTTTAACCAGCAGCATACGGGTGCTCGTGAGCCAGCAGAGGAACTCGCATCTTTTTATATCGGTGACTTAATGTAGAACCTCTCAAAAAGCGATTAAGAAAGAAATATCCTATAAAGTTTTAATTTATCTTCATTTTTGCTATAATTGAGTAAGATTTTGCGTGTGAATTGATATCCTCTACTCCCCCGCTTTTCTCTTTGCAGTATGATTACAGCCAGAAACATTTCATATTCCTATGCAAGACTTCCAGTCTATAGTGAGTCTAGTTTTAACATCTTAAAAGGTGAAAAAGTTGCTCTTGTCGGTCCGAACGGAGCTGGTAAATCTACTCTCTTTAAATTGATCATGAAGGAAGATCACGTCACTGACGGATCTTTACAGATCATAGGCAAAGTGGGTTATGTGCCACAGGAGATCAAGCATGATCCTATTCTTGATCAAGCACCTGATATTCAGACATATATCGACCCAGAGCTTAAGAAGCAGACATATGAGTTGATGATCATGCTAAATTCACTTGAGGTAAATGCAGAGCTAACTGAGCGACCAAACAAATTGAGTGGTGGACAGCGTACGAAGCTAGCACTTTTGCGTGCGATTATTGAGGAGCCAGATATCTTACTCCTTGATGAACCGACTAACTTTTTAGATACTGAAGGTAAGCGATGGATTATGGAGTTCTTGAGTGAATATCCTAACACTCTGCTGGTTATCTCGCATGATATTAGTCTACTAGATCGACATATCGACAAAGTCATCGCCATCGATCCAATGAAGAAAAGGATTGAAGAGTATAAGGGCAACTATTCAAAATATGTTCAAGTAAAAGGCAGTAATGACGAGTCTCTAAAGAAGAGAGTTGAAAATGATGAGCGTGAGATAGCTCGTATGAAGAAAAGTCTTCACAAGATGGCACGCATGAGTTCTGAGAAGGGTGCGAGGGCGCGTGCGAACGTGCAGACGAGGATAGACCGTATGAAAGATGCTCTCCCAGAACTTCCAAAAGAGATTGCCCACATCAAGTTCACACTCCCCAACCCTATTCACACAAGTGAAATTCCACTAGCTGTTAAAAATCTCAAGATGAGTTATGGAGATGATGTCATCTTCTCAGATGTTTCGCTCTCAATTCGAAGGGGTGAAAGAATAGCGCTTTATGGTCCCAACGGAGCAGGTAAAAGCACATTCATCAAAATCCTTATGGATCGCATCACTCCAGATGAGGGCGAGGTCATTAAAGATCCAAATCTCTCGATTGGGTACTATTCTCAAGAGTTTGAGACATTTGATTTCTCAAAGACAATTATTGAGACGGTTGAAGAGACGTGCACACTTCCCCTTGATCAAGTAAGGCCGATTCTATCAAAGTTCAATTTTTTGAGAGAAAGAATTTATCAAGAAGTTGGAACACTTTCTGGTGGAGAAAAGACTCGACTCTCAATTGCCCTCTTGATGTTACATAGCTACAATCTATTGATCTTGGACGAGCCCACCACGTATCTAGACATTCAGTCGCAAAAGATCATTCTTGAAGCGCTCAAGAGCTATAAAGGTGCGATGCTTTTTGTAAGTCATACTGAGGAATTTGTGGAAGGCTTAACGCCAAGTAGGATCATGCTACTTCCTGAAAATAAGATCAAACATTGGATACCAAAAGACGTAAATAACTACGATGTCTAAACTCTGAAATAACTATAGGTTGTAATTCCCTCACCTTTCAGCTATAATCAGCCTCATGTTTCAGGTACTATCAAAAATTCGTGAAAATAGAAGACTGAGAATTCAAGCGCTTGATGTAGAGGATTTAGGTTCTCTCATGGAGCTTGAGATGCAGGCTTTTCCTAAAGACTTTTGGTCAGAGGAAATCTTCGCAAGTGAGCTCTCGAGAAAAGACGCCACAATAAATATAATTAAGTGTGGTAGTCGAGTTGTTGGATATGTCCACACTGAGGTGACAGAGAGGCAGCAGAAGCAAGGGAAAGTAAAGATTGGCGAGATTGGCTCAATAGCTATCTCAGAAGATCATAAGGGTATGGGGTTGGGTGCAAAGTTGTTAAAATATGGCATCGACCACCTAAGCCAAAGTTGTGTCGATCAACTCTCAATGCAGACAAGACTTGATAATGTTGCTATGAAATCACTTGCAGAGAAAAGATTTGGCTTCAAGACCTCAAGAGTTCAAAAGAATGTCTACAAAGATGGGTCATCAGCCTATGAAATGATCTTACCAGCAGCTGCACTCGCTTGATCAGAACTCAGCTATTTGTGTAATACTAAATAGGTGAGGAAGTTGCATTCTCTTTTACCTACAGGTATTTACCTCTTTTGTCTTCTAGCCCTTCTTTCTGACGTTTATCAGTCCAATGATACATTTCTCAAATTTACTCATGTCCATTCATATACTGTCGCTTGGGTTTCACTTGCAGTGCTTATTATCATAAGGATATTTAAAAAGGCACGGATTGACGGGTATTCTCGCTGGCTTAACACTCATTTTGTCTTTCCCATAGCATTTGTCGTTGGGTGCACCCTCACAATTTTTGACTCACTCTCCCCCATCAATTATGTCTACTCCCTCACCCATCTCCAGTACGTGCAGATCTGCCTCATTGCAGGGTTTTCTGGAATTGTCGGCTTCCTCTCTCTTAATGACCAATTTATCGAGAAGAATTATCAAAGACTAATCTTCCTTGGATCATTTGTCTATCTTTTTACGTGTTATATAGCATCACTTTTTAGATTAGATATCTTTGCTAGGCTTTCAAAAGAGGATAAATTTGTGGAGAGCTTGCAGGTATCTATCCTGCTTATTGGAGTGTATTTTGCACTAGCTCTTGCAAAGAAGTCATCCGCTTTGGGGAAGTATATTTTGACAGTTTTCTTCAGCGCTGCAGTAGTTGGTCTTTTCTTTGTGGCGATGGATGAGGTCTCATGGGGCCAGAGAATATTTAATACTCAAACCCCAGACGTTCTGATTCGAAACAATGTGCAAGAAGAAACGACTATTCACAATCTCTCATATTTTCAAGAAAAAATTGGTATTGGATATTTGATTATTGGGATTTATGGCTCACTCGCCTGGCTCATTGCACCAATTGTTGTTAGAAGAAATAAATCATTGAGATATTTTGTACCGCCGTGGTATCTAAGTGGATATTTCTTTTTAGGCTTTCTCTACAACTTCTATAGTCTTATTAATCCTTTACAAAGTCTTGGAGATTGGGCAGAATCAGCAGAGTTGATGATCTACTGTGGGATCATGCTCACGCTTTTTTCAATCTGGTATGAAAATAAAGACCATAAAAAAACTATTTAAAAAGAATGTAGTCAAGATTAAAAAGAACAAAACTACGATAATTGCAGTTGTATTTAGTTTCATTTACGCATTAGCATTCTCACTAATCTCGATGAACAGATTCTGGCAGTTCGATGTCTTTTACTACGACTTTGGGATTTTTGATACTGCCCTCTGGAAAGTAGCGCATTTTCAGGCACCAATTATTGAGCATTTTCGCTTGGGAGGTAAATGGATATTTGCTGATCATTTCAATCCAACTATTTTTCTCCTCTCCCCACTTTACTGGATAACAGACAAAAGTGAAGTCATGCTTATCGCACAGTCAGTTATCGTGTCGATCTCAGGATTTGTCATCTATCTCATTGGGAAGAATATAACTAAGAATACTATTTTTTCGTTAGGAGTTATGGTCTCTTATTTGCTTTTTATCAGCGTGCAGAATGCCCTGATCACTGATTTCCATGAGGCAACGATATCAACTTTGCCGCTTATTCTTGCCGTATATTTTTTTATCTCAAAGAAATATAGATGGTATTTCCTATCCATTTTGCTATTTCTCGGAGGTAAAGAAAGCAATTTCGCCGTTGGTATCGGCTTTGCGATCGGACTTCTTCTTTTAGATTTTAAAAATAATAAAAAGATCTCTATTGCTACGGCATTAGTCTCACTTGTCTGGGGTTTGCTAGCAATAAAGCTTATGATCCCATTCTTTTCAGGTGGTGAATATCTCTATTCTGTATCTATTCCCACCGACCCCTTCACTTTTCTTGGAACGTATATTGATAATTCTCAGAAGGTGAACACACTTTTTATGAGTGCTTTAAGTTTTGGATTTTTGCCACTTCTCTCGTATCAATTTTTGCCTGCAGTCCTTGTTGATTTTGCAACAAGATTCTATCCATCCTTCTTAAGTCTTAGTTGGGGTGTTACATTTCATTATGGAGCTATGACTGGAGCTGTTTTGGCTATTTCATCAGTGTTCGCTCACCAAATGCTTAAGAAGTTTTTACCGGTAAAAATTATTACTCTTTATGGAGTTGTACTTATACTTTTTTCTCTATTTCTTCATCGGTTTGTAACACATGGTCCGCTTGGCCTGGCTTATAACCCGACTTTTTACCAACACTCCAATGACTTCAAATTTCTAACTAATATGGTTAGGCTTATCCCGCCTGGTGCAAGTATTATGACTCAAAACAATATTGCTGCACATTTTACTCATGACAAGATCACTCTACTACGAGATAAGTGTGGCCCATGCACGCAAGAGCATTATCGATCTATCATGCCTGACTACATCATTATTGATTCAAGGGAAGGTCAAGGGCCAAACAATTATTTTGGAGTTACAGACCTCAAGGTAATTTTTGAAAATCTTAAAGACGATAAGGATTACAATGTCATTTATCATGTTGGTGATCAATACGCCTTTAAGAAAAGATAGAAATCCTCTATAATAAGAATCTCATGGACATTCAAAGTTTACTTTTCCTAGTCTTTATTGTCGTAATTGTCGGCTTCTTGATTGCAGATCTTGGATTTTTCAATAAAAAAGCTCATATTATCTCACCTCGCTCAGCCCTCTATCAGTCAATTTTCTGGGTAGCTGTTTCATTTTGTTTTGCATTTATCGTTTTCCTTTACATGGGTCAGAATCTCGCTGTTGAGTTCATGAGTGCATATATTACTGAGAAAATGCTCTCAGTAGACAATCTTTTTGTCATCATGTTGATCTTTAGCTTCTTTAAGATTGAGGAGAAATATCATCATAAAGTACTTTTTTGGGGTATTTTAGGAGCAATTGTATTTCGCGCAATTTTTATTGGTCTTGGAGCTCTTATTATTGGTCAGTTTAGCTGGGTACTTTATATTTTTGGGGCGATCCTCATCTATACAGGAATAAAGCTCTTTGCTGATAAGAAAGAAGAGCATGTTGATTTTGAAAAGGGACGAGTAGTCAAATTCGCACGAAAAATCCTCCCTTTCACTACGAGTCATCATGCAGGTAAATTTACATTGATTGAAGGTGGTAAACGTAAATTCACTGTATTGTTTCTCATAGTACTTTTAGTTGAGTCAACAGATATTATCTTCGCGGTTGACTCTATCCCAGCAGCATTTGCCATTACTCAAAATCCATTTATTGTATTTACTTCAAATATCTTTGCAGTTATGGGTCTTAGAGCACTTTTCTTCTTACTTGAAGGAGTGTTGCACAAATTTCATCACCTTCAAAAAGGACTTTCATTTATCCTTATTTTTATTGGGGCAAAGATGCTTTTGGGCATATTTCATTTTCATTTCTCCCCGCTTATCTCATTTGGAGTTATTATGCTTGCATTGGGAGGATCACTTCTTCTTTCAGTCCTTTTTCCCAAGAAAATCTGACTTACTCTCCGAGGCTAACTTAGCCGTAATACCCTATAGTTCTTTGACATTTAGTAATTGATGTGATACAATTCCTTTTAGTTGCAGATTGTACTTTGGTACTTCTGCTTGTAATTTGAATTTAGTTTTTTAGGTCAAGATAAAGATACCCAATATTTTTAACCGTATCTTTTGCCCCTATAACCCTCTTATTAAGCAGAACTACAAAAGTATTATCTCACAATAAATATGTACGCAAACAATCGCTCACAACATTCACGATTTAGTCGTCAGAGTAATTCATCTGGATGGGGTAACTCATCAAGAAATGGTAGATCATCGTTTCCACGCCAAGCGAGAACAATTAAGAAATTAGACTCGAATCTTTTCGTAAATAAAGCTGTTGAAGATCATGATGATGAAAATCATCTTTCAACACTCCTTTTTGCAGACCTTCCTCTAAATGATAAGTTGAAGAGAAACGTTCTCGAGCATGGCTATGAGAAGACAACATTTATTCAAGAAAAGGCTATTCCACCGCTTCTTGAAGGAAGAGATGTCATTGGTATTGCTAATACTGGAACAGGAAAGACAGCATCATTTCTTATTCCACTTGTAAATAAGATTTATAATGATAAAAACCAACGCGTGCTTATCTTAGCTCCAACACGAGAACTTGCTATTCAAATTGATGATGAACTGAAGATTTTCAAAACAGGCATGGATCTTGCTTCGGTACTTTGCATAGGTGGAGAAAATATGCGTCGTCAAGAAGTAGCACTCCATCATAGTCCACATTTCGTGATTGGAACTCCAGGCCGAGTTAAGGACCTCGTTCAACGAAGAAAACTTAATCTCATGATGTTCCAAAATGTCGTTCTTGATGAAGTTGATCGTATGGTAGACATCGGATTTATTCAGGACATCAAGTTTTTTATTAGTCAGTTGCCTCGAAAACGTCAGTCCCTCTTTTTCTCAGCGACTGTCTCTCCAAGTGTTAAAGATATTTTAGCTAGTTTTGTAACAGATGCTGTGACTGTAAGTGTCCAGAGTCAGCAAAAGATTAACACGATAGATCAAGATATCATTAGAGTTCGAGGTGGAGAGAAGAAGTTGGACATGCTTCATGATCTTCTAGCAAAAGAAGAATTTAAGAAAGTTTTGGTATTCGGAAGAACTAAATGGGGTGTTGAGAAGCTTAGCACAGCGCTTATTGAGCGAGGATTTAGGGCAGCAGCAATTCATGGTAACAAGACACTCGGACAGCGAAAGAGAGCACTCGATCAATTTAAAAATAATGATATTCAGATCTTGCTTGCAACAGATGTGGCATCACGAGGACTAGATATAGATGATGTAACACATGTTATTAACTATGACGCACCGGAGTCTGCTGAAGACTATGCGCACCGTATCGGGCGAACAGGTCGTGCAGGTAAAAAAGGTATAGCAATTACCTTCGTTGAGTAATCCCTCTAGATTTATTGACATCAATTCATTAGGCTATGATATGCTTTTTGTATGAAGTCACTTCCCCGCCTTCTCTTTTCAATTTTACTTTGTGAGGCTACTGGTTTTCTTAGTGCTTTGTATGTCATGGGTGAAATCAATTCTTGGTACGCAACACTCACAAAGCCTGTATTTAGCCCTCCAAACTGGATTTTTGGTCCAGTCTGGACGATTCTTTATGCTCTGATGGGTATTTATCTTTACAAAGTCTGGGTTTCAAAAATAAAACTTCGATCCCTCCTGCTCCCACTTTTTGCAGTACAGCTCCTTTTAAATTTCCTATGGTCACTTTTTTTCTTTAACCTCCATAATCCGCTCTTAGCGCTTATTGATATCCTCGCACTTTGGTTTCTGATCTTTGTATTAATTGCTAAAACATCCAAGACATCTTGGTCGATTGCATGGCTTCTCATCCCCTACATTCTCTGGGTGAGCTTTGCTACACTTTTGAATATCGCCATCCTCACTCTGAATTGACATTCTCTGTTCTTTTGTGCCGACAAAAGAACCAAAAGCTCTGAGCACTGGAAGTCGAGCTAAAAATACTCCTTCGTTCACTAAAAGTACCAGAATCCACTGCGTTTCACTTTTCAACTTTTGCCTTTCAGGCCGTTTACTCAGTCATATTTTCTTCACGCCCTTGTTCTCGTGCTCATCATGACATAGCTAAATGCTAATCTGATTAAAGCTAGATGCTAGACGCTAGATGACAGTAAGGGATTAGATCTTTTGCACTGTGCAGGAGATGTATGGGAATTGGAATGTCATATTCATGACTCTCATTGAGAAGACTTTAGACAAGCATACTACTCTCAATTGAGGAGTCGGAGGGAAGGTCGGGAAAGGCCTTGGAGTCACAGTTGTAGTTGGTGTCGGTGAAACGCTTGGTGTAGTAGATGGGGTCATTGTGGGTGTCATTGTCGGGGTTACAGTAGGGCTTGCACTTGGAGTTGGTGAGATTGTTGGTGTAGGAGTCGGGGTGTTGGTTGGAGTTGGGATAACGGTAGGTGTAGGCGTCTCAGTTGGTGTTGGAGACGGAGTTAAAGTTGGTGTTGGAGTGTCGGTGGGTGTGGGAGAAGGTGTAGTTGTTGGTGCCACGGTCGGCGTTACTGTAATAGAAAGGGTAGGTGTAATTTCAGGGATCATCTCAATTGCAAATGAACTGTTTTGAGGCTGTGACACTACTCTTGTAGCAAAATCATTAAGATTGTTGTCGGTATCCTCGCCATTTCCTAAGGTCACATCCTCCCCTGTTGTCATAGATTCAAGGGTTGATGATGCCACAGCTTTTCTTTCAGCGCTTGAGCTACTCGCTGGATTTGATGTAGCTGTCGATTCTTTATCTGCAGCTGAGCCAAATCCAACTTTATCTATCAACGTAGTTCCCGCATCGCTATAGATGAGTACTGTTCCATTAGCTGCTATTGGACTTCCTGCAACAGAATAAGTTTCATCAGCTGCAACTGATCCTGTATATCCAGACTGTGGAGTTACCAGAAAATATCCGTGCGCCTTGATTGTTCCAGAGAGACTTGAGACAAGGTTTGATTCAGATCCTGTATCTGTTTTACGAGTGAGTCTCCAGCCATTGAGCGAAACATCATTTGATGTTGGATTGTAGAGCTCGACAAACTCATCAGATGCAGTCACTCCCGCGATTTGGACTTCAGAAATCACTATATGAGTTGAGGTTGCGGCATTTACGATTGGAGAGATGATTGTAAGAAATAAGACGGAGATGAGACCAAGAAGAGGGATGGTAATCCAAGCGAGAGTGGATTTGGGCATATCTTTAGACTAAATATAGATGAGCTTACTGTCAAGAGGTATTTTTAGAAGCTATTTTATTCTATCCTGGCGACGCTTCTCAAATACAACGAGAGCTGTAGCTATACTGACATTAAGTGAGGCTAATTCGTTATTGATTGGAATGTGTATAAAGATGTCACACTGCTTTTGAAGTGGCGAACTGATACCAGCCGATTCACCTCCAAAGAGAAATGCTACTGGGCCACGAAGTGTGATCTCGTCGTACGATTTCCCCATTCCTACCTCTACTCCGACAAGTGGGATGTTGAATTCTTTTAAAAGACTAATAGCCTGGAAAAGACTTTGTGCGATGACTGGAATGTAGGCTGCGCCACCCTGAGATACTTTAGCAACGATAGGGGTTATTTCATGAACTCCGTGAGGAGATACGATGACAGCATCTGCATTAGTTCCCCAAGCTGTTCGAATGATGGAGCCTAAGTTCTGCTCATAATCGATTTGGTTAAAAAGGAGGATAAGTGGATCTCGTTTTTCCTCATCGCACCGCTTAAGAATCTCACGAAGAGACTCACCCTGGTACTGCTGCATGTAAGCCACGACGTTTTGTGCGCTATCTGAACCACTTAATGCTCTGATTTTCTCTGGTGCAACAAAGACTAGTTCGACGTTTTTCTTGTGAGCTTGAGTGATGATATCTGATACTCTCCTGTCGTTTTTTGCAGTTTTGCCGATATAGACTATCTGCACTTTCTTGTCTGACATGAGCGCATCATGGACCATATTACGGCCAACGATCATAATTGAGTTGTCTGTATAATTGTTCATAATTATTTCTTCCTGTATTGTACTATTTCGCGAAGCACAAAGTCATGGGTATTCCCGACTACGATAGACTTTCTCTCACTTGTTGAAAGTGGTATTTGTTCAAACCCCAACTCTTCTATAAATGAAAGGATATCCATGAAGCGTAACTTTTTCTGGATGAGAAAGGCTGGGAGGATCATGGTGACTATCCCTTCTGGTCGAAGGAGTTGGGTGTAGGCACTCCATGTACTTTTATAAAGTGCAAGAAGTTCATCTTGGACCTCTTGAATTGCCTGAATTGATCTTCTTTCTTGGATATTTGGACCCATATATGGCTCTGTGACAATCGCTTTGAATCTTTTATCAGTCAGTGTGGCAAGGGTAGTTACATCCCCTTCGATAATGGAAGGCTTCGATCCTCTTTTGGTTTGAAGATTTTTTTCAAGCCAGGTAACGTTGGCAGTTGTGTCATGGATTGCCTTCTTTGAGATATCAGATGCCGTGATATCTGAGTATTCTAAAAGTATCGCCTCCTGAATGATGGTGCCACTTCCGCAGAAGGGGTCAAGAATTGCTTCATCGTGTCCTACATCTGTGATATTAAGCATCATCCGTGCGACTTTTGGTGGCATAATGCCTGATTCCATATCTCTCAGAGGTCTACCAAAGTCTCTCTTGCTAAACCCTTCATAGTCTTGCACCCAAAGCGTTTTGCCTACGAGGATCGAGTCTTTTGTCTCGATAATAAGGATCTCAGCACCTAGTGTAAGTAGCTTATTTTTATCGACAGAGACACTTGAAAGTGCTAGCTCAATCTGTCGTGGGAATCGTGAGCGAAATCCTTGAGAATCTAGATGATTCTTGAGATTGTGAGCCATGTCTGTCAGATAACGAGATGAGAAAAGAGGGTGATCAGAATTATTTGAATATAAACTAAGACCAAAATGCACCCTCTCTGTGATATCTGTAAAGTATTTTACAAAGAGCTGATCTGAAGTGAGGTAGTTATTGATCTGTGTAAGATTGACCGGTTTTTTAAGCGAGTCATAGATCTCTCCCATTTTGATTGTACCTCCAAGAGTAATTTTAAGAGTATCTGTGGGTAATTCGTCACTCTTGATGACTAGATACGTGTCGCATTCACTCTCAACAACAAATGCTAGTTGGAGTCTCTCAAGCAAAGCTTTGATCTCAAGAATAGAGAAGTCAGGGTATCTGCCAAGAATAAAAATGTATGTATGTTGGAAACTATTCATATGTCCTATATTATAGCAGTTTTAAGCTTGAAAAGCCTGCCTTTAGTAAGATAAGTTGACAAACCAAGCAAAGTTAATTACTTTATATCCACATGCGGATATTGGCTACCGTTCTCTTTTTTTCTCTTTCGTTCGTGCTCTTTACTTCATGTACAATTCTCATTCTTTCCTATCCTCGATTGACAGCTCAAATTGCAGTGAAAGGAATCTCAACTTTCCGTACTGCTGAAAATAAAACACAAAACAAAAAGTTAGGAGTAAGTTTTAAACAGTCCCTCTCTCCTACTCCGCGAATAGTTCAACCCACTCAGAAAGTAACTCTGGTCTCAACAGAAAAGACATCTCCTACGTCGAGCGCACTTGTTCCAACAGATAAGCCAAGTCCAACACTAATCAAATCGGGGCAAACGATGTCTCCAACTCCAACGCTAGTTTTTATTCAGTCAACACCAACAATAGTGCCGAAGAGAAGTGAAGTAGTCCAGACAGGTGGATTGTTTATAAGTCAAATAAATGCTTATAGAGCACAAAATGGACTTGGACCTGTCAGTGCAAATAGTGAAACCTGTACCTTTGCAGCAATAAGAGCACAGGAAATCGCAAGTGACTTTAGTCACAATGGGTTTACGAACAGAATTAATAGTAAGACTCTCCCCTATTCTTCATATCATGAGGTAACTGAAAATATCGCCATGAATTCTGATGCGTCACAAATTGTCACGATGTGGATCAATTCTCCAGGTCATGCTGAGAATATGCGCAAGGACACGCCGTATGTTTGTGTGGCACAGAGTGGAAATTACTTTGCGTATGAGGGATGGCACCCATAATTAGGAGCTAGGATCTAGTTTAATTAGATTTAAATATGGAACTGATTCCTATCTCCCAACAACTATCTCCTCGTTATTTTCTCCCACGGGAATTCAGATCTACCAAAGTGGCCATAGGAAGCAGTCTTGGAATAAATTGGCCTTTTAAGCTTCAATCCTTCAAGTATTCCTTCAACTGAGGTATCTAATAGTGAGTTCATATAGTCACGAATTACTTTTGTCGTTGCTGTCTCTGTGCCAAACGTCTCTACCTCCTGCATGACAGGTTTTTTTGCACCGATAAAGTATGCGAGGCTGACTTCAGCTTTTGAAGCAAGTCCTGCAGCCACAATATTTTTTGCCAAATATCGTGCCGCATATGCGCCAGATCTATCAACTTTTGTGGGATCTTTTCCACTAAATGCTCCACCGCCTACTCTTGCATATCCTCCATACGTATCTACTACAATTTTGCGTCCTGTCAGTCCGCTATCTGAAGTTGGACCTCCGATATGCCAGACACCTGTTCCATTAACAATGAGATTCTTTTCAGGAAATGTAAAGCCATATTCATCCAGGAGTGGCTTAATGATCTTTTCATAGAGATCGAGTTTTACCTGGGATAAGAGCACTTTTTCATCATGCGGAACAGCTATGACAAGCGATCCAAGACCTACTGGCTTGAGATCCTCATAGAGAACTGTAGCCTGACTTTTGCCGTCTGGACGAAGATATGGAATAAGTCCTGATTCTCGAGCGGTATCTATTGCGCGAGTAATTTTATGGGCTATGGTAATTGGGAGTGGCATAAGTTCTGGCGTCTCGTTGCAAGCAAAGCCAAACATCATGCCTTGATCACCTGCTCCTTTCTTCTTTACCCCTTTAGCTATTTCAGGAGATTGGGCGTGAACATAATTTTCAATAGTGAGTTGGTCCCAGAAGTGGTATGCGGGGTTAGTATAGCCAAGCTCCTTGATCTTTTTTCGAGCCACAGCTTCGTAGTCAATCTTGGCAGTGCTTGTCACCTCACCTGCGAGTATAAGATGATCATGTGCAGCGAGGGACTCAACTGCCACTCTCCCATCAGGGTCTGTTCTAAGAATTGCATCGACGACAGCATCACTGATTTGATCACAAATTTTATCTGGGTGTCCTGCGCAGACTGATTCGGATGTAAATTGCCATTTTTTCATAAAAAAACCTCTCGCAATAGAGAGGTATTTCTTTGTCAAATTAATTTGACCACATAGTCTTTATATAGACTTGGCACCGATATGAATCCGGTTGCCGTTCCCAAAAATGGGACTCTCTGTATGCAAAATCTATTTAATCAGGATACTTTGTAAAAAGCAAGTACTCTTTGAATTATCGTCTATCGTCTATCGTCTAGATAATATTTTGTCGTTTGTAGGTTTTGCTATACTATACGATAGATGACTATATCTATCATAATTGTTGCATACAATACTCGAGAGCTTGTCCGTGATTGCTTGGCTTCTCTGAAGAAAGCCGAGGCTTCTCTGAAGAAGGCAGGATACAGCATGCAGGTGATTGTTTCTGATAATGGGTCTGATGATACAGGAGAGATGGTGAAGAAGGAATTCTCATCAGTGCTGTACCAAAAAAATGAAAATGTGGGATTTGCTAAAGGCAATAATATTGTTAAAGATCTTTGCAAGGGCACATTTATCCTGATGCTCAATCCTGATACTCGGGTTGAAGATGACACTCTTCCAGAATCACTGCGCTATATGGAGTCACACCCAGATGTTGGTGCGATGACTTGTAAGATAGAGATGTCTGATGGAAGTTTAGACAAGGATGCAAGGCGATCGTTTCCAACCCCATGGGTGGCGTTTACTCATATAACAAAGCTGGATCGGCTCTTCCCTACCTCAAGGCTCTTTGCAAGATATTGGTATGGTTATCTGCCTGAGGATAAAGAGTCGGAGGTCGATGTTCTTGAAGGCGCGTACTGTCTCGTGAGACGAAGTACGCTTGACGAGATCGGATGGTATGACGAAGACTACTTCCTCAACGGCGAAGACATCGATCTTTGTTGGAAGATAAAAGAGACCGGGAAAAAGATCATATATTATCCAGATGTTAAGATCTATCATTTTAAGGGTGCAACAAAAGGTAAATCTCAAAATAAAGCAGGTGCTATTAAAGTGGACAAGGCTACAAAGAGAAAAGTAATAGTGGCTGGAAGCGATGCAATGAAGATTTTTTACAATAAAAGGCTGAAAAATAAGTATTCTCCTCTAACGACAGGACTTATTCTTTCTGGAATCTTCGTCATGAAGCAAATTCGCCTTGCACGATTTAATTTCCTCAATAAAGTCTAAATTATGATCAACTTCCAAGATTCATTTAGTTTTTGCTATCGCTGTGGTTCTGCGCTTATAAAGCGAAATGACGATAGCTTTATTTGCACTTCGTGTTCTCATGTTACTTATCCTAGTCCTTCAGCCTGTAATGCTGTCTTTCTTGAGAATGACAACGGAGAGATTTTATTGGTTGAGCGTGGTCGGGAGCCAAGAAAGGGCACATGGGATGCTGCGGGTGGTTTTATCAAGCCATTTGAAGATTACAAAATATCAGTTCGACGTGAGATCAAAGAAGAGCTTTCGATTGAGATTGATCAGATTAAGATTTTTGGTTCATATCCAGATCATTATGTGTACCAGGGCATCGATGTAGCGACAATTTCAATATTTAGTACAGCCAAGATTGTGTCAAAAGACATTAAGGCTGGCGATGATGTATCAGGATACTCTTTTTTTACACCTGATCAGGCTCTGGAGCTAGATCTTTCATTCCCTTCAATTAAAGTCGCACTTCAAGACTATATACTCTTCAAAAAGAATATGCCTGAGTTTGAATAGTCTTACCATAGCGTGTAGAATAGCTCTATGAAGGGACATCTCAGAACTGCAGAAGCACTCGCCTCACTCCTAGATACAAAGTTCAAGATCTTTGGGATTACATTTGGACTGGATCCACTCTTGGATCTTGTACCTTGGCTTGGAGATGTGGTCGGATTGGTTCTCTCCTCCTATTTAATTTGGATAGGCTTTACGATGCGTATTCCTCGTGAGGAATTGGTGCGCATGGTCATAAATGTCGTAATCGATTTTTTGATTGGCCTTGTACCATTCCTTGGATTTGTAGGAGATATTTTTTATAAAGCCAACATTCGTAATATTAAGATTTTGAAAAAATATGATGAGAAGAAAATTATTGAGGGTGAAATTGTTGGTTGATTTGTAGCCTTCCCCTTTCAACAATTGCTATAATATACTTTGTATCATGGTAATTGGATTTTTTACAGATGGATATTTCCCCCAACTTAATGGTGTGGCCACTTCCGTTGATGGATGTGCAAAGGCCTTAGAGGCTTTAGGACACACTGTTTATATCATTGCCCCAAGCTATCCTAATACGAAAGATACATCCCCACATATTATGCGAATTGCCTCTGTAAAGTATCCAGAGAATCCAGAGATACGTATAGCGACGTATCTACCAGGCAAATCAATTGTTTTAGCTTCTAAAATTAATTTTGATATTATTCATGGCCACACTGGCGGTCCACTTACCATGCTTGGATTTGAAGTTGCTAAGTTCAAGCGAGTACCTTTTGTCGTAACATATCACACGCTTTGGAATCAGTATATGCACTATGTAATGAAAGGGAAAATAATTACCCCTAAAATGACAGAAATCGCTAGCAGAATTTTTGGGAATAGGTGTGACACTGTTATAGTTCCAACAAAGAAGGTCAGAATGGAGTTGCTTTCATATGGTATCGCAAAGCCGATTAGAACAATCTCAAATGGGCTTGATCTCAATCGTTTTAGGAATGGTTCCCCCACTTTTCTGCGTGAGAAATATAAGGTCAAACCCTCAACAAAAATTATTCTCTTTGTTGGAAGGCTCGGTAAAGAAAAATCAATTACGTATCTTCTTGATGCATATAAGGAAATCCTGCGAAAGATTCCTGATAGTATTTTTATGATTGTTGGAAATGGTACTGAGGAAAAAGCACTTAAAGATTATGCCGCAGATCTAGGTCTCACAAAGAACGTACTTTTTACTGGTGGAGTGTTATTTAAAGATATGCCATCGATTTATAGAGGTGCTGATATCTTTGTTTTTGCATCAAAGACTGAGACGCAGGGTGTTGTTGTACTTGAAGCTATGGCATCTGGTGTACCTGTAGTGACAGTAAAGGATGATGCGTATGGTGAGATATTTAAAGAAGGTAAAGGTGGAGTAATGGTATCTGGCGATGCTACTGAATTCGCTGCTGAGGTTGTTTCACTTTTATCTGATGCAAAAAAAAGAAAAGAGATGATTGATGAATCTCAAAAAATAGTTGAAGAGCATTCAATTCTAGCTACAGCAAAAGAGTTGGAGAGTCTTTATACTGCACTTATCGCAAAGAATAAAAAGAAAGGATCAATCTCCAAAAGAATCTCTGGATATTTTTCGCGGGCTATTAGTAAATGAAGTACGACATTGTTATTGTTGGGGCAGGGATTTCGGGAGCTACTTTGGCTGAACGATTTGCAAATAAGCTCAATAAGAAAGTTCTTGTTCTTGAGAAAAGAGAGCATATTGGTGGTAACTGCTACGATCACATTGATGAGGCAGGTATTCTAGTCTCAAAATATGCTGCACATATTTTTCATACCTCATATGAAGATGTCTGGCAGTATGTAAATAAATTCTCCCGCTGGCATCCATATTTTCATAAAGTTCTGAGCATGGTTGATGGTAAGTTGGTTCCCATTCCTGTAAACATCACGACTGTTAATACTCTTTTTAATCTTTCACTTAAAAATGAAGAGGAGATGAAGGCTTGGTTAGCAGAGCAAGTTGTAAAGATAGATCATCCTAAAAATGGAGAAGAGTCAGCGCTCTCCCGTGTTGGACCTATACTTTACGAAAAAATGTTTAAGAACTATACGACAAAGCAGTGGGACACTGACCCCAAAAATTTAGACAAGTCTATTCTTGATCGCATTCCAGTTCGTTTTGATTTTAACGATCAGTATTTTAGCGATCCACATCAGGCTATGCCTACCGATGGATATACAAGAATTTTTGAGAACATGCTCAATAATCCAAATATCACTGTAATGCTTAACACTGATTATTTCTCAATTCAAAAAGACATCGAGGATTATGAGCAGCTCTTCTTTACAGGTCCTATCGACCAATTCTTTGGTTACAAATTAGGCAAGAAATTGCAGTATCGCTCACTTCGTTTTGAGTTTGAGACGCTTGATAAGGAATATTTCCAATCAAATTCTGTGATTAACTATCCAAATGAAAATGACTTTACAAGAATCGTAGAGTTCAAATATCTCACAGGACAACAGCATGCGAAGACCACGATTGTACGTGAATATCCAACCTGGGAGGGAGAGCCTTACTATCCAGTTATTAATCCCGAGAATTTAGCCCTATTTGATGAATATGCGAAGGAAGCAAATAAATCAGAGACTGGGAAAGTCCATTTTGTTGGAAGACTGGCTAACTATAAATACTTTAATATGGATCAGGCTTTTAAGAATTCTTTAGATCTCTTCTATCGCCTAAATCCAACAGTTACTGTAGAATATATGCAGAATGAGTAAAAAGGTACGTATTTCTGTCGTCATTGCTGCCTATAATGAGGCAAAATATATTAAAACAGTCCTCACAGCGCTTGCCTCCCAGACTATCAAAGACTTCGAACTTATTGTTGTTGATAATAATTCAAGCGATGCTACATCGAGTATTGCCCGACAGTTGGGCGCTAAAGTGTTTTTGGAGAAAAAGCAGGGCTACGTCTTTGCTGTTGAGAGAGGGCTCAGGGAGGCTACAGGCGACATCCTTGCTGTTACTGACTCAGACACGTCCCCAGATCGTGATTGGCTCGAGAAAATACTCCATGCATTTGAAGATAAGAGTGTTGTTGCCGTGACTGGATCAGTAAAATATAAAGACGCAGGATTCTGGGGTAATTTGCTCACATATCCGATCTATACTCTTTTTCTGTGGGCTAATTTTTTTGTGGGTAAGCCCCACATGACAGGGACTAGTTTGGCGATGCGAAAAGAAGTGTATCTTAAAGCGGGTGGACTGGATACGAGATATAAGATAAGCGCAGACGTTGAGATAGGACTCAGGCTTAAAAAATATGGTAAGGTGGTATTCCTGCCAACACTCTCGGTTGTGGCATCATCGCGTCGATGGAGTACTCAAAAAAGTAATAACTTTCTTAAATACACAAAAGCCTATTTTGAGACTGTTTGGTTTGGTAAGCCACCGCTTGAAGATCTAAAACCGGTTCGATAATATGCAATACGATCCTCATATCACAGTAGTCATTCCCGCATATAATGAAGAGAAGAACCTTCCCCATGCACTTGAAAGTCTTTCAAAGCAAACATATAAAAATTTTGATGTGATCGTAGCTGATAATAATTCTACGGACTCGACTCCTCAAATAATTAAGGAACATAAGGCACAACGAGTACTTGTCACCCAAAAAGGATATGTTTTTGCGCTGGATAGTGGTATGCGCCAGGCAAGTGGAGAAATTATCTCAGTTACAGATGCTGATACAAGAGTAAGTAGTGATTGGTTGGAAGAAATTGCTAGAGTATTCTCAGATAGCCAAGTAGTGGGATTAACCGGCTCTATTGCAATTCAGGATAAAAGCCTCTTTAGTAAATTGCTGGACCTCCTTTATGGAGGTTTTCTTTTGATTCACTTTAGCATTGGTAAGCCACATCTGATTGGTTTTAATTTTGCAGTGAGAAAAGAGGCATTTTTGAAAGCAGGAGGACTTGATAAGAAATATACCATGAGTCCTGATGTGGATCTTGGTCTAAGACTTAAAAAGTACGGTAAATTAGTCTTTGCTAAGAAGGTAAAGATTGTACCGTCGATGAGGCGATGGGAGGATAGCGCATCAAAAGCTTTTATTGAATATGCGAAGGGGTACTTTTATGCTCTTTGGTTTCGTAAACCACCCCCAGTTACCCAGACAATAATAAGAGACTAAAATTCAAGAACTAGGAATCAGGAACTAGGAGCTAGTTAGGTATATTTTTTGATACAACTGACTCCTAATTCCTATTAACTAATTTCTGGTTAATTTCTTGACATTCTCTACGGGTATGATACGCTGAATAGTAATAAATAGGTAATGATTATGCAGTCTGTTCTCTTCTTTATCATCGCTCTTCTTGCTGGATATTATTTTTCCGTATATGTTTCTAAGCCAATTGAAAAGGACGGTTATAAAAGACCAAATAGGCTTCCTACTCTCAAGTTCAAAAATATCGAGATACTCCCTTGTGTGAGGCTCCATATCCGCTCAAAAACCTATTGGGTACATCATTGGTTTTACCTTTCAGTTATTGTTATCGGTGCATTTCTTATTTATGACAATTTAATTCACGTCACAACTGCCAAGGCATTTGCAGGAGCATCTGTCGGCGGGATCATTCAGGGACTGCGCTATCCAGATAGATTTAAATTCCGTCATCCTCGAATTAGGAAATAAGTCATTCATTTTGTATATCAATCTATATCAATATTTCAAAAGTTCTTGACAAGGATTCTTTGAATTGTTACTATCCCATTCATCTGCTCTGCCCTATAGGTGGAGCTTTTTATTTACAATGGATAATTTATCACAAGCACACAAAAGATCTCGTTCACTCCCCTCTTTCCGTGTCCTAAAAAATAAATACAAAGGATCGCTATATATCCCTTTTGCTCTTGTCGGACTTATCGTTTTAGTTATCGTAGGATTCTCACTACGAAACGTATATTCAGCAAAGTCACCTACATCAAGCGCTGCTGGGCAAGTGTCACTTGAGAAAGCGAAAAAAACTGAGGATCTCAACAAGACATTCGCATTCTCATTGAGAGATCAAACTGGAAAAGAAGTAAGTAAAGTTAAGTATCTTCTAAAATCTGCTGAGATAAGAGATGAGATCTTAGTTAAAGGACAGAAGGCGTATGCAGTAGAGGGAAGAACATTCCTTATCCTTAATATAAAGATTACAAATAGCTATGAAAAGCCTGTCCAGATCAACGCAAGAGACTATATAAGAATGACTGTTAATAACAATCCAGAAAAGATAGCTCCAGAAATTCATAGTGATCCAGCTGAGGTACAAGCTATTTCCACAAAAGAGACACGAGTTGGTTTTGCAATTAACAAAACAGACAAGAACCTTGTTCTTCAAATTGGAGAAGTTAAAGGAAGTAAAGAAACAATTAAGCTCCATATACAATAAATAAACATATGAATGATTATTCGACCAAGAAGGTGAATGCATTATTAATGGAAGAGATCTCAGAAGCGCTTGCAAATATCAGGGGTTGGGGTAGCGTTGAGATCTATGTTCAGGATTTTAAAGTTGTTCAGATTACAGAGAGAAATATCAAAAAAACTCCATCAAATATTTCTCATTCACAAACTGTGAAAATTGGGTCTTGACAACAGATTTTCACATCGACTATAGTTTGCTTAGTTAACAGGGTTAACAACTTAAATAAATAGAAATTGCTGACCGTACACGGAAGCACCCACATTTTTTGTGAGGTGCTTTTTTTATTAGAAAAATGACAAATACTAACAACAAATACAAAACGATGATCCCATGCTCTTCTCTTTAGAGGTGAACGTGGGATTTTCGTTTTTATCTAACCTTCAGGTGTAGATAAGGGCGGAAAGAAGTGCTCAAGCTTAAAAAACTTGAGATTATCGTCGAGAGAGGGGGTGATTTAATTATGACAAACTATAAAACAAGAATTACAACAGCTATTGCAACCGGATCAGTCTTACTCCAAGCATTAGCAGGTATAACACACGCTTCAACAATTGAAATCTCTGGAAACGGAGCAGGTTCAAACAATGGAGTTGCTGTTAACCAGGTAAGTACAACTCAGGTGTCTCAAACAAACACAGCTAACGTTAGTAATAACGTTAATTCTTCTGCTAATACAGGAGGAAATGATGCTAACTTCAACACAGGTGGTAACGTAACAGTTAACACAGGTGCAGCTAACGTCAGTGCTAATGTTTCAAACAATCTTAACTCTAACGCAGCTAGTGTAAACTGCTGTGCAAATAATGGAGGTACGAATGTTGAAGTTTCTGGAAACGGAGCTTTTTCAGACAACCAAGTTGGAGTTAACCAAACACACACAACAGCTGTATCTCAAGGCAATGCTGCTAACGTTAACAATAACGTTAATGGTAAAGCTAACACAGGCTACAACGATGCTGGTTTTAACACCGGTGGAGATGTAACTGTTAGTACAGGAAAAGCATCAGTTCATTCTGATGTTTCTACTCAAGCTAACACTAACTGGGCACACGTTGGCTCAGATATGCCTATGGTAGGTACAGGTAATGACGTCAGTCTTAAGATCGTTGGAAACGGCGCAGGTAGTGAAAACACAATTGGAGCTACTCTCGCTAACACAACAGCTCTTACTCAGTCAAATGAAGCAAACGTTAATAACAATGTAGATGCGAAAGCAAATTCAGGTAAGAACGATGCTAACTTTAACACTGGAGGAGATGTTGTTATCCACACAGGAAACGCTGAAATTACAACAGACGTTGATAACGCTGTAAATTTCAACGCAGCTGATGTTGATTGCGGTTGTGCGTATGACCTCACAGCAAAGATTGCAGGAAATGGTGCAGCAGCTGGATATCAAAGTTCAGATGCTAACACAATTGCTGCTAATTTGATCAGTGCTCAGTCACTTGGTCAGGGTAACGGTTCAAACTTGAACAATAACCTTAATGATGAGGCAAAAACTGGAAAGAATGAGGCTAGTAAGAACACAGGTGAGGCTAATACCGATCCATCAGTTGTTACTGGAAATGCTTCTTCCCACACATCAGTAGACAATACAGGCAACACCAATATCATTGGTAGCCTTCCAGTTCTTCCAAATCTTCCTAATTTCGATTTCGATTTTAATTGGGCAGGATTCTGGGGATTCTGGGGTATGTCACTTTAATGTAGATCTTGAATGTAGGGAGACTTTACTAGCACTTCAGTAGAGTCCCCTACAGACAAGAATAAACAGGAAACAGGAAACAGGAAACAGGAAATAAAATAAAATAAAATAAAATGAAAAAACAATTACTTGCACTACTTACAATATTTTCGCTAACAATAGCGCCTATCTCCCCTGTTTTTGCAGAGGAGGTATCAGCTCCTATCCCAGTTGTACAAAATAATCTTCCCTCAGCTCCTACACCTCCAACACTACCATCAGAGCCAACTCCTCCTGTAGATAATGTTAGCGCTCCTACACCTCCAGCAGGTCCAGTTCTTCAGGATGCTCCTATACCAACAATTATTTTAAGTCCACAACAGCAAGCAGAAGCTAAGAAGAAAGCGGAAGATGAGGCTGCTGCTGCCGCTCTTGTTAATGCTGGTGCGGGAAGTGGCAATGTTGGCACAACTGCAATTAACACAGGTGATGCATCAAATAACTCTGGCATTAACAATTCAGGTAACAATAATATTTCTACGACTTCTCCATGCTGTGTAGAGGGGTCTGCAACAGTAGTAAATGATGGTAACGGAGCTAATTCTAATAATAATAGTTCTGCAACTACCACAAATAACAATAGTACGGGTCAAGCAAATAGTGCAGTCCTAGCAAACAACATGGATAGTGCTACTGTTACGGGCACTAATGACACTTCGTTTAATGTTGGTGATTCTAGTATCAATACGGGTGATGCTAATACTACTGGAACAATTGTAAATACCATTAACTCAAATACTGCAGGAGTTACTATGTCAGAGTTCAATATTGTAGATGATCACATCGGTGATTATGTTCTCGACTTTGGTGCCAACTGTGTCCAGGGTTGTAATGGATCAAGTGTTGGTAACACTGGTAACGGTGCTAACTCCAATAACAACGCATCAAATAGTACGACTAACAACAATTCAACAGATCAAACAAACAGTGCTGAGCTTGCAAACAACATGACTCTTGGTGCTAACTCCGGAAGTAACAATGCAAATTTCAATACAGGTGGGGATTCAAATATCACAACTGGAAATGCAAATGTTGCAGCGAATATTCTCAACTTTGTGAACAACAATCTCGCAGGAAATGTCATTATCGGAGTTGTAAATATCTTTGGCAATCTCGTTGGTGACATCATCCTTCCTGATCATCCAGAAGGTTCTCTTGCTAACTGCACAAGTTGTGGAAGTAATGGTAGTGCAGTTAATTCTGGCAACGGAGCTGGTTCTAACAACAATGCATCTAACAACTCAACCAATAATAATAGTTCTAATCAGGCAAATAATGCAGTCATTGATAATAATCTTAATTTTGATGCTAATACTGGTAATAATAATGCAGGCTTTAACACAGGCGGAGATTCTTCAGTTACAACTGGTTCGACAGAAGTTAATGCAGGCGTTCTCACAATTGCCAACAATAATATCAATGGTGGCGACTGGTGGCTCGTTATCGTTAATAGAGCAGGCCAGTGGATTGGGAAGATCGTAGGTTCTCCAGATGGCGCTACTATGGCGGGTTCTGAAGGCACAGAATTTGTGATGGATGAAAATGGTAATGTGCTAGCAGTTAACTCGAATAATGGGGCTAACACAGATAACAATGCGTCAAATAGCACAACAAACAATAATTCTACCAACCAGTCAAATGACGCACACATCACTAACAACGTAAATCTATCTGCGAATACTGGTAATAATGATACAAAGTTCAATACAGGTGGGGATTCAAATATCACAACTGGAGATGCAAAGATCATCGCAAATATCATCAACTTTGTTAACAATAATGTGACAGGTAATGGTAAGCTTGTCGTCACCTTCGTCAATGTGTTTGGTTCATGGGTTGGAGACTTTGTAGCACCAGGTCAAGCTAAACAGACACACGCTATCTCAAACTCAAATCAGCAGCAAAGTAACTCACAACAGAATACGTCTACAACTCAAAATTCAGGAGGTTCAACAGCAGTAAAGGCTGGTTCCTCAACCCAAACTGATACATTGACACAGAAAAATAACTCTGGTAATCTGATCGCAGGAGCAATTCAGAGCGCTAAAACTGTTGAAACTCTTGTAAAGGGTGTTCACACTAACGACTCATCCATCCAGTCAGGTTCGTCAGCAATCAAGCTCAATCTCGCATGGCTTGTGATGATTGTTCCACTTATCGGTCTTATACTTATATTCAGAAAAATTCGCTCAAGTATGAGAACAATCTAAAGGTCGCTTTCTGTCCACAAAGTACCTCTGTCCAATATCTGCTGCCCGCTCTGTCCACCAATATAAAGTTATGTTACACAAAAATATTATTATTACGTTAGTCTCTGTTGCTATTTTGCCAATTGCCACTCATGTTGCTTATGCGGAAGAGTTCGTTATAACTGGCAATGGAGCAGGGTCATCCAATACTGTTGAAGTTTCTAGTGCAACTTCTAATAACGTGTCTCAGTCAAATGATGCAGCAGTTACAAACAATCTCACAACAACTTCCAATACTGGAAATAATCAGGCAAATAGTAATTCCGGTAATGTAGCAGTTCAGACAGGAAATACTCAGACAGCAACTGAAGTTGCAAATAACCTTAATAATTCTGTCGTTGACTCGACGACTTGCTGCAATACTGCAGGTGGTTCTATCACCGTTTCAGGAAATGGTGCAGACAGTACAACTTCAGTTGGATATACGTCTTCAACAAATAATGTAACTAATGTTCACCAGACTGCGACAATTAATAACGTTATCACTGGAACAGCAAACACTGGCGGCAATAAGGCGAATAATAATCTAGGAAATGTAAATATCTTTACAGGCAATATCAAGGTAAATGAAAAGGTAAAAACAAATGTAAATGAATCAATTGTAAAAGTGGCAACCGGCGGAACTAATGTATTTGATATTAAAGTAGCTGGAAATGGAGCTGGAAGCATCAATCTAATTTCGCTTACGAATAACTCTGAAAATGTCGTAAATGTTGAAAATAATGCAGATATTTTCAATCAGAGTGTCTGGAATCTTATTACTGGAAATAATGAAGCAAATGGCAATAATGGTGATGTTACTATTAAGACAGGAGACATAGAAGTTACTGTATCTATTGAAAATAATGCAAATCATAGTGAAGTAATTGTTGACTGCGGCTGCACGCCAACCCCTCCCCCACCCCCTGCATGCACTGGTGATCACTGTAATCCAAATCCTCCATCAAATAATGGTGGCGGCGGTTCAAATGGTGGTGGAAGTAGTTCTGGTGGCTCATCAAGCCCATCAAATACACCTGCGAAAAATGTACTTCCTGTTACAGGCACACCTTGGATGATCCTTTTACTGCTTGGAAATGTATTGCTACTCCTCTTTGGTATGGTGTTAAGACTGAGATCCGGTAATTCGCCATCAAGAGCGTAGTCGGGATATATCTTAAAAGACAGGTGCGAGCCTGTCTTTTTTGCATTTATAAATCTGAGACGCTACAATACCCACATGAAAAAACCACCAATATATTATTTAGGAACTTCGCTTATTATCATCTCATTAATGATCTTTGCCTATATTTTCTATCCTCTTGTTAGAGCATATTATTTTCCACCAAGTCTTACTGATTTTAAGAGGGCTGAGTATACGCTCATAATTCCAAAGATTCATGCGATTGGTAGAGTTATTGAGGATGTCGATCCATGGAATGAGTCGGTCTATAGGGATCTTTTGAAAATAGGTATTGGGCAAGCAAAAGGATTTGCTCACCCAGATGAATCAGGGCCAGTATTTCTCTTTGCTCACTCCAGTGGTACTCCATGGGAGATCACGCATTATAATACCGTTTTTCTGAGACTTGCAGAGCTTAAAAAAAATGATGATGTTCAGATCTGGTATAAAGGAAAAGAATACCACTATACCGTGATGCGGACTCAGGAGGTCTACCCTACTGAGGTAAATGTCGTGCGAGATGAAAAAGAGGCTGATCTTATACTTCAAACATGTACACCACTTGGAACTGATTGGAAGAGACTTTTAGTATTCGCGAAGAAGATCAAAGCTAAGGAATAATATACCACTGAAGACTGTAGACGAGCACCAGAACAACGATTGCTAGAACGAGAAGTGAAAGGTACCCAACCATATTATGAACAGGAGCATGGAGCTGTTTGTGGACTCTCTGAACTTTTCCTGTACTTGATGATTTCTTGCGGGCAGCCATATATCTATATTGGACGGTTCAATCAGGTGTGTCAATAGGAAAAAAAGAAGAACAGATATTTTAGAAGAGTTTTAAGATCGACTCTACTAAGGTTACAATCATTGAAATAGGAGTAAGCGGTATCTTCGTCGCCTGTGGCTTACTCACATTATGATCTTCGGGGGTGGGAGATGTTTTGGAGCTTGGTGATCCTGTTGGAGATGGAGTAACCGTTCCACTCGCGCCAGCTGAGTGAGATTCTGAGCCCGATTGAACGCTTGTGCCACTTCCATCAATCTTAACGCTGGACTTACCATCTTCAGACCTCCAATCAACTGATTCATTGCCACTAGTATTGAATTCCTTGATTACTCCATCTGTCTCAATGCGTACGTGGGATTCGCTCGTGGTAGAAGATTCTCCGTTCGAACTGGTATTACTGTTAATGGTGACTGAGGATGTGCTGGCGTAAGTAACTTTGGCCATAGTAAGGAGAAGTAAGGCTAGTAATGAAAGATGGGCATATCTCATAACCTACTGATTGTACAACTTTGAAGATAAAAATCAAGTCCAACAAAAACCCTGCTTGGATGCTTAAGTCATCCTCACAGGGTCTTGTCTAATCTATAGATTTAGTACTCTTTAAAGAGTATTTGTACCACCACCAACAACTACTGTAGTAGTTGAGGTTGTATCTCCAGTTGTAGTAGTGCCACCACCACCTACATTGAATCCGGACATATTCATGCCAGTGTTCTGAGCTGTTCCGACACTAGTCATCACAGTTTGATTGTTAGTCTGTGTGACTTTTGTCTTGGAAAGATTCATAACACTTACACCGTTCCATGAGAGTGCTCCATTACCATGGATTGATACATCAGTGTTACCTGATTGACAGCCACATGAAGGTACAGTAGCAGTATTACTGCCACCACTTACTCCCACAGATACAGTTGAAGTTGTATTACCAGTATTAATGGTACTACCACCTCCAACATTGTATCCAGATGAGTTACCACCTGTATTTTGTTGAGTTGATACATTTGTAACTACAGTAGAGTTGTTTGATTGAGACACCTTTGTTTTTGATGCACTCACTACGGAAACGCCATTTTGTGAAAGCGCACCGTTATTTTTGATAGTTACAGTTGTAGCAGCAAATGCTGGTGCAGCAGCTCCTGCTAATACAGTTGCTGTGATCATACCAGTCGCTAATTTTGTTTTTAAGTTTGTCATATATTTCACCTCCTTTCCACACGGTCTACGATCCGGTGAACGCTAGTTCTTTACTAGAGTTCGCAAGAGTTCTTAGACTCTGCTACACAGGTGTCGCTACCAGCTCCACCATTTGTTACATCAGATCCCCCTTCTCCATAGAGCTTGTCAGCTCCACCGTCTCCTGAGAGTAGGTCTGATCCATTTCCACCCCAGATCTGATCAGCATCAGCGCCACCGACTAGATAGTCGCTGCCGTTATTGCCGTAGATCTTATCCATTCCCGCTTCACCGTTGATTGAATCACTAGAGTTGCCTCCAACGATTACGTCATCTCCAGCTCCACCGAGAACGACACTGCTTCCGTTACCTGGGACAATACAGTCGTCCCCACCTTTGCCATCGATGAAGTCACTTCCGTTACCTCCAAAGATCAGGTCATTTCCACTTGTACCATTGAGAGTTTCACTCTTGTTAGTACCGTTAATGACATTTGTGAATGTCATACCTGTACAAGCGAGCGGTAAGTTCGCAATTGGTGTAGGTGTAATAACTGTTGGTGTCGGAGTCACAGGAGCATCAGCAATCACTGTGATGTGATGTGGGTTTCCTGTTCCATTACTCCATGCAGACTCTGTTCCAAGACTATCCTTTGCCATCACCCTAACATAATATTCTCCAGGTGGTGTTCCTGGGGTAGGGATATTGGAGTTTGAAAGTGTAAATCCACTATCAAACACAAGACTTGTGTAAGCAGCGTCAGAGAATGCTTCATATCTATACTGATATGAGCCATCTCCTCCTGTTGCATCAGACCAGTCAACCATTGTCGCTGCACTTGTCTGAACTACTGCGTTGTGGGCAGGAGTTAAGATTGTAGGTGCATTTACTGGAGTTGGTGTTAATGACTTAAGTGATAGATTGTCAATTAAGAATCCGTTTCCAGCAGTTGCAGGGGAAGCTGTTCCACTTGCTCGGAAGAGAATTGAATCTACTGTCCTAGTATTATTCAGTTCTTGTTCTCTAAAGTAATCTTCCCAACTGTCTCCCGTGTGTTTAAGAACTCCATCAACATAAACTTTGACAATATCATTTCCTGGTCCATCAACGAATTGCATCGTAACTTTTATGTTATGAGTCAAAGTTCTATCTAATCCTGTTGCAATGTTTGTATAGACAAAGCCAACTCCATTCCCAGTATTTGGAGCTCCAGATTGATAGTCATAGAAATTTATATCAATCCCAGTGGGAGTGTCTTTCATTTGTATCCAGCTCATTCTTGCTCCGTCGCCTCTGGCTGGACTTGCTGTTATTGCAAGACCTGGCTGTTCAGCACTCGGAGAAGTTGATTTGAAATCCCACGAAGCTTCGAAGAAACTTTGGCGGGCTCCTCCAGATAAGCCTGCATTTTCTGCAGTTGTCTCACCAGCCTCATTTGTTAGAGATTTAGAAAATGTTTGAGCTCCAAAACTTCCACTGGTCACAGCATTTGAAATTCTAAAGGACTGAGAGC
>CAZHKZ010000002.1:0-93123 GCA_964533055.1 uncultured Gammaproteobacteria bacterium
AAGAATGGCCATATTGTAGCAAAAAAGAGGCTAAATGTCAATACTATAGGGCTAAAATTACCTTAGTAACTCGTAGAGTACAGAGCACAGATTTGCATGCGATTCATTGAGGAGGCTAGAATTTGCACCAGATATAGATTTATTGCATTTTTAGTCACATCAGTAGAGATTATTGCGCTGACGGCCTGGGCATATCTATTTATTTTTGAATTTTTCTTAAGACGCCTATTCTAGGATTTTGTTGTATAATCTTTCTGTGAACGATATTTTTCTCTCAGTTATCATTCCCTCATATGATGAAATGGCCAATCTCCAAAAAGGCGTTTTAGATAAAGTAGATGCATTTCTCAAAAAGAAAAAGACCACCTATGAAGTAATTATTGTTGATGACGGCTCCAAGGATGGAAGTGTAAAATTCGTCCAAGATTTTATAAAAAATCATAAGAACTTTAGACTTCTTGAGAACTCACATATGGGCAAAGCTGGTGCAGTTACTTCTGGGATGCTTGAGGCAAAAGGAGAGTATAGACTCTTTACTGATATGGATCAGGCGACTCCAATTGAGGAGATAGATACGTTGCTTCCACTTTTTGATCAGGGATGCGATGTTGTTGTAGGCTCAAGAAGCAATAAAAGGAAAGGATCGCCCTTCATCAGGCTTTTTATCTCACGAGCTAATATGATTCTTCGAAAATTGATAGTTGGGCTTAAAGATATTGATGATACGCAGTGTGGCTTTAAGATGTTTCGAGGAGAAGTTGCACAAGTTCTCTTTACTAAAGTGAAAAAAATTCACAATGGATTTAAGACGATTAGTGGCTCCAATGTTACTGCAGGATTTGATGTTGAGCTTCTTTTTATTGCTGAACAGTATGGATACAAGATCAAAGAGGTCTCAGTCCCGTGGCTGTATGTTGAGACTCGCAGAGTGAGTCCAGTTACTGATTCGATACAAGGGTTTATGGAGTTGCTTAGGATTAAAAGAAATTCCCTTTCTGGTCTCTACTCCAAATCATGAAAGAACATAGAGAAAAGAATCCAATTTCTAGATTATTCCTTTGTATCTATTTCTTTTTCATACTTTTTCTTTTTGCTTTTTCTTATACCCAAGTTGATCTAGGCCTGACGCTTACTAGAGCATCAATTTTTTCTGATATTCAAAAGGCATTTCAATATATTGGTTATTTTAATCGACCACTCTCGACAGCTTTATTTGTACTTTGTATAGGTGGGCTATTTGGATGTTATCTTTATTTACTCAAATATTCAAAAAATATTTCGCGCAAAACAATCTGGATATTAATTTTGATCACAACAGGTATTTTAGCTTTTTCATACAACGCATTTTCCTATGATCTCTTTAATTATATTTTTGATGCAAAAATAGTTACACATTATGGTTTGAATCCATATGTTCACAAAGCGTTAGATTTTCCAGGTGAGCCAATGCTCTCATTTATGCATTGGACGCATAGGGTCTATCCCTATGGGCCACTTTGGCTTGGTTTGTCGATACCTCTGTCATATCTTGGGTCCAATATCTTTATCGTCACTTTTTTCCTCTTTAAAATATTTATCGCAGGAGCATATCTTTTGACTGTTTATTTCATTGAGAAAGTGAGCGAAAGAATAAATAATAATACAGGTTCTCTTCCTGTTATTCTTTTTGCATTTAGTCCGTTTGTGCTCGTTGAATCGCTCGTCTCATCACATAATGATATTGTCATGATGGCGCTTTGTATGGCTGGTATCTATCTTCTCATCTCGCAAAAATTTGCTCAGGCATTTTTATTGGTTGTATTGTCTGCAGCAGTTAAGTATGCGACAGCAGTGCTCTTGCCGCTAATGCTTATCTTGTGGATGGCTTCTAGTAAGAGAATAACGCTAGAATGGTCAAAATTACTCCCTATTTTTTCGCTCGCACTACTTTTTACTGTTGGAGCGGCGACTCTTCAGTCTGGCAATTTTCAGCCTTGGTATCTTTTGTTCGTCATGCCGATGTTTGTACTATGTTCTACAAAGAGATATCTCATAGTCCCACTTGTTGTTATTTCTATTGGGGCACTGGCAATGTATATTCCGTATCTCTATCTTGGCAATGAGAGCTACAGCATTACCTATCTATTGCCCATAATTACTATTTTAACTGCCATAATAAGCTTCGTGTCTGGCATCATTCTTTATAGATTCAAATAGGTGGTTGATACGCTTGCGCCACGTGTGCTGAGTCAACTATACTTTTTATATGAAATTCTTGCGTACTTATAAGCTTGAGATCGTAATTAGTATTTTATTAATTGCAATCTATTTTGCAACTCGTATTCTTACAATTCTGCAGGTTCCTATATTTACTGATGAAGCAATCTATTTGCGCTGGACGCAAATAGCTTCGCAAGACTCTAATTGGCGATATATATCACTCACTGATGGAAAGCAGCCACTATATATTTGGCTAGCGATTATCTCAATGAAGTTTATTGCTGATCCACTGGTTGCAGGAAGAGTGGTGTCTGTTGCAGCAGGTTTTATGACAGTAATAGGATTATTTTTCCTAGGGAAAGATGTCTTTAAAAGTAAGTGGGTAGGTATCTTATCAGGAGCACTTTATGTTTTCTTCCCTTTCTCGCTTGTCTATGATCGATTGGCTCTTTATGATAGTTTAGTTGGAACATTTGCGGTATGGGCCCTCTATTTCTCAGTTCGTTTCGTGCGAAAGACGAATCTAGAAAATGCATTTATCCTAGGGTTTGTAGCCGGTGGTGCTGTACTTAATAAATCAAGTGGATTTTTTACAATCTATCTTCTTCCATTCGGATTGCTACTTTTTGATTTTACTCAAAAAAAGGCAGTGAGAAAACTATTTTCCTTCGGGATCTATAGCTTTGTTGCGGTAGTTCTTACGTATGCGATCTATTCAATACTTCGTCTCTCACCTTACTTTTATATCATCGCTCAAAAAGATGCGATTTTTGTCTATCCGATCTCGGAGTGGTTGACTCATCCTTTTGCCTATCTTTGGTCAAATTCCACAGCTCTGCTTGATTGGTTGATGCGCTATGTTGGGCTTCCAATCCTTCTTTTTGCACTCGGTTCTGTTTTCATTACTAAGACATATTGGAAAGAGAAGTTACTTTTCCTTATTTGGTTTCTAGCACCATTTGCTGCTCTAGCGCTTTTTGGCAGAACAATTTATCCAAGATATATCCTTTTCATGAGTCTTCCATTGCTCGTTCTAGCCTCTTATTCAGCCATTGAGCTTATGAAAAGAGCAAGAAATATTTACGGAAAAGTAGGTATCGTATTTGGGCTAGGAATATTCTCAGTTGTTGCCTCTATAATGATCTTAAAAGATCCTGTGCATTCCCTGATGCCTCGGTCAGACGTTGCCCAGTTGATCTCAGGTTGGCCATCTGGGAAAGGAGTTAATGAATCAATTAGCTTTTTTAGAGAACAAGCCTCGCATGAAAAGATTTTTATAGGGACCGGTGGAACTTTTGGCCTACTTCCATTTGCATATGAAATTTATTTAATAAAGGATCCCCAGATCACGATTCAAGGCTATTGGCCAATTGATAATGCATTTAGAGATGATCTTCTGGAGAAGGCAAAGACCATGAAGACGTTCGTTGTTTTTTATCAAGATTGCCCAGGATGTCCTGGGACCGGAATTGCACCTAAGGATTGGAATTTGAAGAAAGTACTTCAGGTTAGAAAGGATGATATGAAATCGTTCTACACTGTATACCAAGTCTTATAAATATGAAGAGAACTATCCTCTCCATACTCCTGATTGTTTTATTAACCTTCCCAGCGATTATTAGCTTCTTTCATCCTGGTTTTATGGTCACAGATGATGGTGGCTGGATGGTGATTCGACTAGCTGCTTTTTATGATGCGATAAGAGATGGTCAATTTCCAGTTCGTTGGGTAGATACGTTAAATTTTGGGTATGGGTATCCAGTGACAAATTTTCTTTATCCTGCATATCTTTATTTAGGTGTTCCGCTTGTGATACTAACGTCCCAGTTTGTTCTGACGATCAAGCTTCTTTTTATCGCATCTATTATTGTTGGGCCAATTGGTATGTTCCTCTGGTTGTCACAAAAATTTAGTAGGTTTATCAGTATTATTGCAGCTTTAATTTTTGCATATATTCCTTACCATCTTTTTAACGTAACAGTGAGAGGTTCACTTGGCGAGACACTTTTTCTCGGTGTGGTCCCATTTCTTTTCTGGTCAATTGATGCCAAGAGAAAATTTTTAATGAGTATACTAATTGCCATTCTTCTGTTGTCTCACAATACTCTAGCGTTGCTTTTTATGCCTGTAATTATTCTATACTGCATAGTCATCAAGGGAGATCTTCGTTCAAAAAGGAAAGAATTTTTCACACCATTTATACTCGGAGGGGGTGCCTCTCTTTTTTTCTGGATACCTGCATTATTTGATCTCAGTTCCACAAGATTTTTTCAAGTGAGCATATCTGAATACTCAGAGTATTTCACAAACATATCAGTACTTGGGGTAGTGCCGATAATTATCTTGTTGGGATCAATAATCGTATTTCTCAAGAATAAAAAAAGAAAAGTTGTTTCAATAGAGGGGTTATTTCTTATCTCAGGCACCTTTTCAGTTTTTATGGCAACTTCGCTATCTCAAATTTTGTGGAAGATTCTTCCCGTATCATTCATCCAATTCCCGTTTAGGTTTTTGTCACTTAGTGTCGTAGTAGTTGCATATCTTTTCGCTCAACTTTTTTCTGAAATTCGCTTTGGTAAAGTCTTGGCAATTGTATCGCTAGTTGTCCTTGTAGCGTTGTCCAGAGACTATATATATCCACGGTCGTACTCAGAAGCACTGGATGAGACATACTCAACCAATCAAGCTACAACTACTATTAAAAATGAATATATGCCAAAAGATGTAACCGTTGATCCAATTAAAAGATCAGAATCTAGCGGAGTGTTGAAAAATGGGATTGTAACTCAGCTTGTTCGATCTTCAAATAAATATGACGTGTCAGTTGTTGCAAAAGAAGCATCGCTACTAAGTATTGAGCAGCTTTATTTTCCAGGATGGACTGTGGAAGTTGATAATAAGCCAGTAACGATGGGCATTGAGCATGGATCAGGGAAAATGCAGGTACAGATGCCTTCTGGTGAGCATACTGCTTCGTTTCGATTTGGGGAGACTCCGCTAAGACTTCTCTCAAACCTGGCTTCACTTTTATCAGTGATGCTAATGGTTTGGATCTATGGCGTAAAAAGATATGCAAAAAATTAAAAGATCTATTTTCCTAGTTGTTGTAATACTTATTTCATTCATTTGTATTACTCCATTTTTTCATGAGGGATTTTTTCCAGTTCATGATAACACACAGGTGGCAAGAGTTTTTCAGATGTACCAGTCGCTAAGTGATGGTCAGTTCCCTGTTCGCTGGGTGAGTGATTTGGGATATGGATATGGATATCCAATTTTTACTTTCTATGCACCGCTTGCTTACTATGTTGGTGCACTTGGCATGATAGTGGGGCTTACAGCATTAGTGGCGACAAAGGTAATGATTGGCACTGGATTTGTTTTGGCAGGAGTTAGCATGTATTTCCTAGCGCGTGAGTTCTGGGGGAAGAGAGGCGGACTTATAGCAGGAGTTCTTTATGTGCTCGCTCCATATCATGGCGTAAACGTCTATGTTCGTGGTGCAATATCTGAGATGTGGGCGTATGCATTCATCCCACTAGCGTTTTATGGTATTTGGAAATTTAGTCAAACAAGGTCCAGATTATCTTTTGTGCTCGGGTCAATTGGAGTGGCTGGCATAGTACTCTCACATAATCTAACTGCAATGATGCTCCTGCCGTTTCTTTTTCTACTCGGATGCTCTCTTATAGTCACTCACAGAAAAAAAGGCATTAGGGCACTTGTTCCGCTGGGAATAGTTGTGACTGGTCTTCTTTTGAGTGCTTTTTATTGGCTTCCTGCAATCACAGAGCTAGGGCTGACAAATGTTGCTTCTCAGGTAGGGGGAGGGTCGATGTATAAAGATCATTTTGTCTGCTTATCTCAGCTTATCTCATCTCCCGCTGGTTTTGGTGGCTCGGCGCCAGGATGCGTAGATGGAATTTCACTTCAGTTAGGTAAGTTGCACATTTTGCTTCTAGTTATTTCGCTTGGAATAACTTTTATGCTTGGACGTAGAAAAAATCTCCTCATTCCACTTTTATCTGCTCAAGCGCTGGCAGTGATCGGTATATTTCTTATGCTTGAAGCATCAAAGCCTATCTGGGATCTCCTCTCACCTATGGAGTATTTTCAATTTCCTTGGAGATTTCAGACACTTTTTCTCCTAGGCTCATCATTTGCAGCAGGTTCGATTTTTGAACTAAAGCTAAAAGCTGTGAAGGGGAGTGTGCTTATTTCATCCATAGGCCTGATAGCTATTAGTATTGGATCAATTATCCTATATCAAAAATTTTTCATTCCCCAATCCTACAAAAGTGATGCTATTAGACAGGGTGAAAGTCAGTATGTTCGAGAGGTGACGTCGAGGATATCAGATGAATATATGACCAAGGATTTTGCTAGGCCAAAGAAAGGTAGTTTTGTCCTCACTTCATTTCCTCAGGCCACTGGCCTGACAGTTACTAATGTTTCTGAAACATCTAGACAAAAGAAGGCAAAGATCACTACTTCTAGTAACGTTGAGTATACGACAAATATTGCGTATTTCCCTGCTTGGTCTGGGAAAATTGATAATGTGCCTGTAAAGACATATTCACACGAGGGAAGGGTGGCATTTGTCTTGCCAAAAGGAGCTTCGACAGTTCAGATTGATTATCAATCCACTCTAATAGAATTAGTTGGAAATGGTGTTTCAATTGGTGGCATTTGTATTCTTGCTGTTGCTATAATAGCCATGAAGAAGAGAAAAAAGTAGTATGACCAAACTTCCAGAACTCTCCATATTCTTTCCCTTTTGGAATGAAGAAAAAAATATTGAAAAAGTAGTACTTTCTGCAATTGAGGTAGCTCCAACGGTGGCACAGAAGTGGGAAATCTTACTTATCGATGATGGATCAGTAGATAAAACTCTAGAGAAAGCAAATCAGATTAAGGATAAATATAAAAACATTAGTATTATCACCCACCAACCAAATAGGGGATATGGCGCAGCTCTTAAGTCTGGTTTTGAAAATTCAGTCTATGATTATGTAGTTTTTGTTGATGGTGATCTCCAGTTCGATTTCAGTCAAATAGACAGATTTGTGGAGGCGATTGAGGATGCTGATATTGTCATTGGTTTTAGAAAGAAAAGGCGAGATGAAAAGATCTTTAAGAGACTTCTTCTCATGAACTTATTAAAAATTTGGGATCTGATTCTTTTTGGGTTCTATTACAGAGATATTGATTGTGGCTTTAAGATGTTTAGGCGTTCAGCACTCGAGGCAATTGGACCACTACGCTCAGAAGGAGCAATGGTAACTACAGAAATTCTTGCGAAATCTAAAAAGAAGGATTTGAAGATAAAACAGGTGGGTGTAGATCATTTTCCCAGAAAACATGGAAAGCAGACAGGAGCAAATCTTTTCGTTATCATTAGGGCAGTGCTAGAAAGTCTCACATTGTATTCAGATATTAAGAGTAAGCGTTTTTAATATGCAAGAAATAGATATTGCCACAATCAAGAATCGCTCAATAAAGGGCGTATTCTCGCTCGTATCCCGTACTTTTATGATTCAATTGATTGGTCAGATTGTTACGTTTCTTCTTACAGTTTATTTAACTCCTGGTGACTATGGACTTTTCTTTCTTGTTTCAACGGTGATGATTTTCTTTGCATATTTCTCAGATATTGGTCTTGCAGCAGCATTAATTCAAAAGAAAGATTCGTTAACAGATGAAGATTTGCGGACAACATTCACTATCCAACAAATACTTGTCATAACGGCTGTTGTAATTGGACTTTTAGCTACGCCTTTTGTCACAAAACTTTATCATTTAAATGATCAGGGATCTCAACTTTATATTGCACTAGTTGTGGCATTTTTCTTCTCATCTCTTAAAACAATTCCCTCTATCTTGCTTGAAAGGACGCTCCAATTCAATAAGTTAGTCATCCCTGACATAGTTGAAACACTTGCATTTAATGTTTCAGCGCTTGTTCTCGCTATGAATGGGTTTGGAGTGAGTAGCTTCACCTATGCTGTAGTGCTTCGTGGTGTGCTTGGACTCATAGCTGTTTATATTATTTCACCTTGGAAAATAAAGATTGGAATCTCAAGAAAAGCTGCAAAAGAGCTGATGTCATTTGGTATTCCTTTTCAAATTAATTCATTACTCGCGCTGGCAAAAGATAATCTATTTTTTCTCTATCTTGGTGCTGTTTTGCCGCCAGCAGCACTTGGATACATTGGAGTCGCACAGAAGTGGGCATATATACCGCTTCGCTTGATCATGGACAATCTTATTAGAATTACCTTCCCATCTTTTTCTCGACTTGCACATAGTCCTGAATATCTAGGAAAAGCAATTGAGAAGACATTATTTAGCACCGCGTTTTTTATCTTTCCAGCAGTAACTGGAATGGTAATTCTTATGCCGCACTTTATGAGTGTTTTTCCTAAGTATCAGAAATGGGAGCCAGCTCTTGTTTCACTTACGTTTTTTGGAATAAACGCGATTCTCTCGTCAATTTCCACACCTCTGACTAATGCACTAAATGCTATTGGAAAGATAAAGGTCACATTGTATCTGATGGTATTTTGGACAATAGCCACATGGGTGATTACTCCAACTATGATTCATTTTTATGGGTTTAACGGAGTATCAATTGCATCTGCAATTATTGCGTTAAGTTTTGTTGGGGTTGTAATGCTTGTAAAACGGTTCATTGCCTTTTCAATATTTAAGATCATTTTATATCCGCTCATTGCCACAATTTGTATGGGAATAGCGCTGAGTGTTTTTGGAAATTACTTTATTACAAGCTATCTTACAATATTCATTGGAATAGTTATTGGCGCACTAGTTTATTTTGCTGTAATGTATCTACTAGCATCAGCTATGATAAGAGCAGATATCCAGATGATAAAGGAGAATCTTAAAAAATAATGAAAATCAGTGTTTGCATCACGACATTTAATAGCCAGGAGCATATAGAAGATTGTCTAAAATCTGTTAGTTTCGCAGATGAGATAATTGTTGTTGATCATGAATCAATAGACAATACGTTGTCAATTGTTAAGAAGTACACAAAAAATATCTATATTCAAAAGAATGACCCAGAGAAAATAGATCTTCAAAAGAATTTTGGATTTAAAAAAGCTACTAATGATTGGATTTTGAGTTTGGATGCTGATGAGCGTGTTCCAGGTGATCTTGCAAAAGAGATTGGTCAGAAAATAAGTATTACTGGTAATGAATATGTTGGGTATAGAATACCTAGAAAAAATATTATATTTGGAAAATGGATCCAGCACTCACTTTGGTGGCCAGACCTTCAGTTGAGATTATTTCAAAGAGGTAAAGGTCAGTACTCCCAAGATAACGTTCATAAAGATCTTCAACTAAGTGGGGAATGTGGAAAGCTTGAAAATGTGTTAATACACGAGAATTATCAATCGATTTCACAATACTTGCAGAAGATGGATGTATACACTCAGTCAGAGGCAAAAGCATATGTTGCAAGTGGGAAGAAAGTTCATATGACAGACGCAATGAGGTTTCCAGTTCAAGACTTTCTTAAGACATTTTTCCTTCAAAATGGTTATAGGGATGGTCTCCATGGCTTTGTTCTGAGTTCACTACAAGCATTTTATGCATTTCTTATTTTTGCAAAATGCTGGGAAATACAAGGATTTAAGGAAGAGAATAGCGAAGACTTCTTAAAAGTTGTTGAGAGGGAGTGGATTAGAGCTCAGAAGGAAATCTCATATTGGTTCTTAACATCATTTATTTCACGAACAAAGAACCCTCTAAAAAAAATGCGACTCTCTCTTCAAAGAAAGGTTAAGACTGTTTAATATGCAAAAAATTGTCATCTCACTTATTGACTATAAAGGGCAGCAGAAGACTGATTCATGTCTTCTGTCGTTAGACCAGATGAGATTTACGAATATGGAAGTTGAAGTGGTTGTTATAGATAACTTTCCTTCAAGCCCATTTAAGTCTGAAAGGAAATATAAAAACTTCCAACTAAAAGTAATTAGACCAGAAAAAAACTTAGGGTTTGCAGGAGGTCACAATTTAGGAATAGAGTATGCAAAAGCAAAAGAAGCTGATTTTGTGATTGTTTTGAATAATGACACAACGGTTGATGAGAACTTGCTCGTCGAGCTTGTGAGGCCATGTGAGAAGGACAGTAAGATTGGGGCAGTTGTCCCAAAGATCTATTTCATGAAAGGGCATGAATATCATAAAGATAGGTATAGGCAGTCAGATTTAGGCAAGGTAATTTGGTATGCGGGTGGACACATGGACTGGGATAACATTAATGGAGTGCATGAAGGCGTAGATGAAGTAGACAATGGTCAGTTTGATCAAGACAGAAAAGTAGATCTACTCACAGGATGTTGTGTTCTTTTTACGAAAAGTGCCCTTGAGTCGATTGGAGGGTTTAATGAATCATACTTTCTTTATTATGAGGATGCTGATCTAAATGAGAGATTGAAGAAGGCAGGTTTTAAAGTTCATTTTGCGGCAAAAGCGCATCTTTGGCACCTCAATGCTGGTTCGACTGGTGGGTCTGGTTCTGTTTTGCAGGACTACTTTATAAGTCGCAATAGACTGCTTTTTGGTATGAGATTTGCATCAAGTAGAACAAAGATCGCGCTTATCCGTGAGAGTTTACGAATTCTGGTCTCAGGGAGAGAATGGCAAAAAATTGGTGTGAAAGATTTTTATAAACGAAAATTTGGAAAAGGAAGTTTTGGACTGTGAAAAAGCGTACCCTCTCAGTAATAATTCTTACAAAAAATGAAGAATCAATGATCGCAGATTGTTTGTCATCTGTATCATTTGCCGATGAGATTGTCGTCGTTGACAATTATTCTACCGACTCAACTGTTGAAATCGCCAAAAAACAGCATGCAAAAGTTATTAGTACAAATGCAGCAAGTTTTTCTATTAGACGCGAGATTGGCCTTCAGAAAGCCGGGAATACTTACATTTTTTATCTTGATGCTGATGAGAGAGTGTCTCCAGAGTTAAAAATTGAGATTCAAGATTTTTTGTCATCAGCTAAAGATACAGACGCATATATTATTAAAAG
This sequence comes from uncultured Gammaproteobacteria bacterium, assembly GCA_964533055.1. Taxonomy (GTDB): domain Bacteria; phylum Patescibacteriota; class Microgenomatia; order Levybacterales; family UBA12049; genus JACROF01. The sequence continues at coordinate 11,270 of CAZHKZ010000002.1, forward strand.
ACAAAATTATTATCTCGGTAAAAATCCCTGGCCTAAAATTGAGCATTTTCCACGTTTCTTTAAGAGAACAAGTCTTAAGGGTTGGCGTGGCGATCTCCATGAATCACCCATTTTTAACGGTACTCAGGGTGAATTTTCGGGGTATATCGAGCATTTTACACACAGGAATTTTTCATCAATGGTGGCAAAGACGAATGAGTGGTCTGGTGTTGAGGCCAAGTTGAGATTTGATGCGTCTCATCCGAAGATGTCTTGGTGGAGATTCCCTAGAGTGATGCTTGGAGCCTTTTATGAGTCATTTGTGACTGCGCAGGGATTTAAGGCAGGAAAAGTAGGCTTTATGGAGAGTGTTTATCAAAGTTTTAGTATGTTCATCACGTACGCGAAGCTGTGGGAGCTTCAGGTTAATCAAGCGAACGCTGCAAAAAGTACTCATAAAAGGGAAAAATTGCTACAATAATACTGTGAAGATTGCAATTTTTGATCCTTATTTAGATACCATGTCAGGTGGAGAGAAATATATGCTTACTGCAGCACTCTCTTTGGCAAAGGACCATGATGTGACAATTCTTTGGGACACATCTCAAAAATCAGAAATAGCACTCAAAGCGAAACGACGTTTTGGATTTGAGTTAGCACCATTTGCCTTCAAGGATTCTTTTTTTACAAAAAAAGTATCACTATTCTCACGTTTGATTCAGAGTAGGGCGTATGATGCGATTCTTGTACTAAGTGATGGAAGTATTCCTCTTGTTTCTTGTGATCTAGTCCTTCATTTTCAGTCGCCAATGGAATGGGTGAGAGCAGACTCATTCCTTTCTAGAATTAAGCTTTTTCGAGTTAAAAGATTTATCTGCAATTCAGTTTTTACAAAAGAATATATAGATAAGCGTTTTCATATTGTTAGTGATATTGTCTATCCTCCCGTCTCAATCCAGGCTGATGGAGATTTGTCGATAAAAGAGAACTATATTCTCAATGTTGGAAGATTCGGGATTACTGGAAAGGGTTCTAGTCTTAAGAAGCAGGATGTTCTCGCAGATGTCTTTTCCGAGATGATAAAAAGCGATCTTAAAAATTGGAAAATGGTCTTTATTATGAGTGTTATGGATCAGGAGAAAATAGATTGTGATAAATTTATCCAAAAATATAAAGGACAACCGATTGAGTTTATCATTAATCCTACAAACGCAGAGCTTTGGTCCTGGTATAAAAAATCAAGTATTTACTGGCATGCATCTGGGTTTGGGGAGGACATCAGGGCTCACCCAGATAGAGCTGAGCACTTTGGGATTGCAACTGTGGAGGCGATGGGCGCTGGCCTTATCCCTATTGTGATTAATGCAGGTGGTCAGAAGGAGATTGTTCAGAACGGGGTAAATGGGTATTTATGGGATACAAAAGAGGAATTGGTAAAGAGAACTCTTGAAGTTATTGAAGATAAGAAGAAACGAACTGAAATGGCAAAAGCCTCGATAGATAGCGTACATCATTACTCGCTTGAAGAATTTGAGAGGAAAATTCAGGCAATTTTTCTATGAAGTCGAAGCTCATTGCACCGTTGGTATTTGTTCTTTGTCTGATTTTCTTTTTTAAAGCATTTTTCTTTAGTGGTTTATTGCCAATTCCTTCAGATTTGCTTGTTGGTTTGTTTCATCCATTTAGGGACTCATATGCAAAAGAATATCCAAGAGGAATTCCATTTAAAAATTTTCTCCTTACCGACCCAATTACTCAGCAGATACCATGGAGAGATTTATCATTTCAGGAGATGGGTTCAGGTAGTCTTCCTCTTTGGAACCCATATCAAATGGCTGGATATCCGCTCTTAGCGAATATTCAATCAGCACCTTTCTATCCATTCAATCTTCTTTTTTTAATTCTGCCATTCTCCCTTGGATGGTCAATGCTTATTATCTCTCAGCCCTTAATTGCGATGATAGGAATGTATCTTTTTCTGAGGCAAGAGAAATTGAGCAAAGAGAGTAGTATTTTTGCGTCGATTATTTTTGCGTTTAGTGGGTTTATGGTCGCATGGCTTGAATGGGGGACGATAGGTTCAACTGCTGCGTGGATGCCTCTAATGCTATATTTCTTTTCAAGGACAGTTATCGATAAGAGAAAATTACCCCCCTCCTTTTTGTTAGGATTTGCAGTTATCTGCTCTTATCTTGCTGGGCATACTCAAACATTTTTCTATGAGATGGTTATTCTTGTCTCATATATAGCTTTTTGTTTCATTAGTAAAAAGTCTCAGCTTAAAAGCATCCTACCTTCATTATTGGCTATCGGAATTGCATCAAGTATCTTGTTGCCGCTAATCTTGATGCAGTTTCAGTTTATCAATCTTTCTGCGCGAATGGTCGATCTTGATTGGCATGCTGTTGGGTGGTTTATTCCGTGGCAGAATCTGATTCAATTTATCGCCCCAAATTATTTTGGCAATCCTGCAACGGGAAATTATTGGGGAGTATGGAACTATAGTGAGTTTTTGGGATACGTTGGCATTCTCCCGATAATTTTTGCTTTTGCTGCGCTTCTCTTTGTGAGAAGTCGACAGGTTTTTTACTTTGGTGCTGTTGCGTTCTTAGCATTTCTTATTGGATTCCCGACTGTGCTTGCATACCTACCTTTTCAAGCGGATATTCCCTTCCTATCGTCTGCACAGCCTACGCGAATTCTATTTGTTATAGATTTTGCGCTAGCAGTACTCTGTGCATATGGTCTGGAGGCATTTAAAAAAATGCCAAAAAAATCATTATTCTTGCCCGCTGGGATTTTGCTTATTCTTGGGGTAATTTTTATAGTTTCAAGGTCAATGATTGGTAGTAGTGCATTGACTCAGGAGAATTGGCTTGTTGCTCAGAGGAATCTTATTTTCCCAGTAATTTTTACGCTTATTTCTATAGCAATCTTTGTGTTGAGCTCTTTTCTTCCCAGAGCTAGAAGGTTTTTACCAGTTATCATAATCATTGTTGCTACTATTGACCTCTTTTTAGTTATGCAGAAGTATACGCCATTTACAACTAGTCAATACTTCTATCCAGAAGTGAAGTTGCTTACATACCTTAAAGACAAGTCGGGGATAAATAGAGTTATGAGTCTGGATAGAAGGATTCTTCATCCAAATATCGCAACAAAGTATCGGATTCAGATGATTGAAGGGTATGATCCTCTTTATCTCCTTCGTTATGGTGAGCTCTTAGCAGCGTCAAAAAGACAAATGCCTGATATTGCACCACCCTTTGGATTCTCGAGAATACTCACAACAGATCGTTATCTGAGTCCAATTATCAATCTTCTTGGAGTCAAATATATTCTTAGTCTTAATGAGATTAATGACCCTAATCTCAAAGAAGTGTACGCTCAGGGTCAGACAAAGGTTTATCAAAATAAGCTAGCTCTACCCCGAACATTCTTTGCAGCTCAAGTAAGCACCGTTAGTTCTAAAGAGGGCTCGATAGAGTTCCTATTTAGAGAAAAGAATTTGTTGGATAGAGTAGTTGCTGAGACAACGCAGACGATCTCAGGGGAGTACTCCAAAGGCATCGTGGAGGTCATATCATATGAGCCTAACAGTGTTCAATTGAAGACATCTAATAAGGGCGAGGGTTTTTTGGTGCTGACCGATAGTTTTTATCCAACCTGGAAAGCATATATTGATGGGAAGTCAACTCAAATTTACCTTACAGACTTTTTGTTTAGAGGTGTTGTTGTGCCAAGCGGCGACCATCATGTAGAATTTATCAATACTGTGTTTGCAAGATGAAAATAAGTGTCGTTATCCCAAACTACAATGGAGAGAAATTGCTCCCAAAGAATATACCTCGAGTTGTCACTGTCTTGAATGAATATTGCCAAAAGTTTTCGACAACAATTCAGTTAGTTATTTGTGATGATGCGTCAAAAGACAGCAGTGCCACATACCTAAAGGAACTTGAGAAAAAAAGTACGGATGGAAAGGTCTCATACACGATCGGAATTAGAGAGAAAAATGGTGGGTTTTCGGCAAATGTAAATTATGGAGTTAGTCTAGCAACGGGAGATGTTCTTATTTTACTTAATACAGACGTGATTCCAGAAAAAGGGTTTCTTGAACCACTGATTAAGCATTTTAAAGATGAGAATGTTTTTGCTGTTGGATGTATGGATAAGAGTGTTGAGGAGGTTGGTCAGATTGTTCTAAGAGGGAGAGGGATTGGATCATGGGTCAGAGGATTCTTGCAGCATGGTAAAGGGGATTTGGCGATGAGCAATACTCTCTGGGTGAGTGGAGGCAGCGGCGCATTCAGTAAAAAGATTTGGGATGAAGTTGGAGGACTAACTGAATTAATGAACCCATTTTACTGGGAAGATATAGATATTTCATATAGAGCTCAGAAGTTTGGGTATAAAGTTCGTTTTGAGAAAGAGAGTATAGTCAGACATGAGCATGAAGCTGGGTCAATTAAACAGAACACAAAACCATATAAGGTAAGGGTTATTTCATACAGAAACCAATTTTATTTTGTTTGGCTCAATATTAGTGATTGGTCACTTATGCTTAATCATATATTCTGGTTGCCATTTCATATTTTTTCAGCTGCAAAAAGGAAAGATATTGCATTTCTTAAAGGATTTTCTCTTGCAATGCTTAATGTTGTTTTTGTGCTCAGGCAAAGAGCGCTCAATCTCAGAAGGTTCAAAATTAGCGATAAGATAATTTTAGGTCAATTTGCAAAGGAATCCTCAAATGATATTTGAAGTAGCTTTTTTTTCTTTTGTTCTCTTCATAGTCTTTTATCTACCAGGGAGATTTATAGTAAGAAAGTTTGGTTATACATTTCAATCTCAGACAATTCATCTTCCAGTCTCTTTTGCTGTCGGACTTTCCTCATTCATATTCTGTACATTCCTCCTTTCATATATCCGCTTAGACTTTCTTTATAACTTGTTCATACTCGTTCCGATAATTTATGAACTCAAACAGATGTATAGAATTCAAAAGAAGAGAAAGAAAAAATATAGCATTCCATTTCTTAAAATTCTCTTGCTTACTGCAGGTTCGCTTTGGATGACATTTCTTATGTGGAATTCTGGCAGAATTATTGATAACTCAATTGTCTTCTATGCAGTTAACTCAGTTGATGCTATCTGGCATCTGAGTCTTATTGGGAACTTAACCCATTCATTTCCTCCAACACATCCTGGATTAGATCCAGTAACCCTAAAAGGATACAATTTTCTTTATGATTTCCTCTTAGCTAGGTTTGTTACCTTTTATAGCTTTGATAAATTAGATTTATTTTTTAGGTTGTTTCCTCCATTCATAGCAATTTTCTACGGTCTATCTGGGTTTGCATTAGCCCAGATGCTTAAAATGAAAAAAATTACAGCTTTCATTTTTGTCTACCTGCTTTATTTTGGATTTGGTTTCGAAGAATTGCTCTCTCATATATTTAGAATTGATCTTGATCCAGGTATAGTACACTCTTCTGCAAACATGGTTGATCCATCAGTGATTCTTTCAGTGATTTTACTTTTTTGTATCTTCATTTTATTTTTCTCTGCAAAGAATGCCAAACAAACTTTATTGCCAGCAATAATGTTAGGGATACTTCCCATGATCAAAATTTATACAGCAGTTTTGGCATTTATATCTTTTGCATGTATCGTGTTAAAGGATCTTTTATCTAGAAAGTATCAATCTATTCCCTTTTTAATTTGCGCTGGAATTGTAGCTGCGACTTTCTATGTACCAACAAATTTTGGAGCAGGTTCACTAGTGTTTGCACCATTCTTGATCTTTAAACATTACATGGAAGGTGAAAAGGTTTTTCCTGATATGTTGTGGCCATTAAAGCTTGCGACCTATCAGGTTGATCATAATTTGATTAGAATTGTACAGCTTTATCTGATTGCCGTTCTAAGTTTTATTATTCCAAGTCTTGGAATAAATATGTTGTCATTGGTAGAGTTGAGAAATATTTTTAAAGTAAGAACACTATCAGACCAGAATATATTTTTGATTATATTTATTCTTGCTGGATTTGTTATCCCTACGCTTTTTATTCAAAGTATTGCTGTTTTTGTCATTATGCAATTCATGTGGATAGCATGCATTATTCTTTTTATTCCAACTGCAAATTCTGTCGCCTATATTCTGCAAACCCCAGGGAAAATAAAAATCTTAATTCTTTTCTGTATATTTATTTTGCTTAGTCTGATTGAGATGGCACCGATCTATAAACTTTATTCATCTGAGCCAGAAAAATTTCAGTCTAATCAATTAGAACTTCTAATGCAATTGGGGAAAGTTGTTCCAAGCTCAAACTCTGTGCTTGTGATAAAGTCACCTGAGCAATCTGAGTACAATAAGATACTCTACACAACGCCTCTTGTCTCTGCGCTCACTTCTCGTAACGTTTATTATGAGCCAGAGGTGCTTGAATTCGCAAAGTTAGATGAAGTGAGAAATAGCAGAATTACGAATACTGCTTATTTTGAGTTGATGCTCCAGAACTGTAACCGTGACAAAATTATTGATGAAATAAAGCAATTTAAGACTAGTACAGACGTATCGTATCTGCTAGTATTTAAAAATTATTCCTGCCTCTCATCCATCCCTAATCTTAAGAAGATATATGGGAAGGATTCGCTTAGTCTGTACCAATTCCAATAACTATGAAATTATCAATTGTTGTCCCGATCTTTAATGAAGAAAAGACATTAGAGAAACTGCTCACTCGCTTAAATCGTCTAGTGATCCCCGGTGTTGTACCTGAATTTATATTAGTAGATGATGGGTCTAGTGATGACTCAAAGAAGATAGCTCAAAATTTTGTAATTAATAAGAGAAATTTTTTCCTCTTTCTTCATAAAAGAAATGCTGGAAAAGGAGCTGCGGTTAGAACTGGGATTAAAAAAGCAAAAGGAGACTTCGTTGTTATTCAAGATGCAGACCTTGAGTATGATCCAGCTCAGTTAGAAGGTCTCATGAGACCAATTCTCAATCAAGAAGCGTTAGTTGTATATGGAACGAGGATTAAGCATTTTCCTGCGTTCAGAAAGGATCTTTCAAAAACACGTTTTTTTATTCATTTTATTGGCAATAGGCTCCTAAGTCTTTTAACAAGCCTTCTCTACTTTGAATGGATCACGGATATGGAAACATGTTATAAAATAATTCCACGTAAATTTTTCGAGAGAACTCAATTGAAATCTGAAGGGTTTTCATTCGAACCTGAAGTAACTGCAAAAATTCTTAAATCTGGACTTAAAATCAAAGAACTTCCAATTACGACCAGGCCTAGGGGGTATAAGCAAGGGAAAAAACTTAGGACAATTCCTGATGGTCTAGAGGCAGTCTGGGCATTGATAAAATATCGATTTATTGATTAAGTAGAAGTGGGAGAAATATGAAAACTACTTTGATCAAAAAGAATTCTATTATTCTTATTTGTATACTTATCCTCGCAGCGCTTTTACGTTTTGTATCTCTTGATTCTAATCCACCCTCACTGAGCTGGGATGAAGTAGCCTGGGGCTACAATGCCTATTCATTAGGGATTGATGGAAAGGATGAATTTGGACGATTTTTGCCGATAGATTTTCTTGAGTCATATGGTGATTTCAAGCCACCACTTTATGCATATTTAGATATTCTACCAGTAAAAATACTGGGTCTAACTGATGCAGCGCCTCGAATTCCATCCGCCTTTTTCGGAGTGTTTACAGTTCTTGTAACCTACTTTTTATCCTTACGACTTTTTCCTAGGTCTTTGCGAAAAAAAGAATTTGCATTAGTTGCTGCATTTATTCTCGCAATATCACCTTGGCATATTATGCTCTCAAGAGGTGCATTTGAGGCAAATGTAGCACTCTTTTTTATAACAACAGCTGGCTACTTTTTTCTCAAAGGTGTTCAGGAAAAGAGTTGGAGCATTGTTGTAGCAGCGGCTTTATTTGCAGCATCTTTTTATATTTTCAACACTGCCAGAATTTTTTCCCCACTGCTTGTAGTTCTTTTTATATTGGTTTTTTGGAGGACATTGTTGAGGATGAGGGTGAAGATTCTAGTAGCCATATTTGTTGGAATTGCTATGATCTTGCCACTCATCGGATTTCTGCTTTCACCTCAAGCGAGTCTACGTTTTAAGGAGGTAAATATCTTCTCAGATACCTCGATTGTGACAAATTCGAATCAAGAAATTACGAATGATAAAAATGCAGTTTATGGGAAGCTATTTCATAATAGACGACTTGGTTATGCGACTGAATATGCAAAGCACTACATGGATCATTTCAATTTTTCCTTCCTTTTCTTAAAAGGCGATGAGAACTCTCGCTTTTCAACTATGGACGTTGGTGTAATGTATCTTTGGCAATTCCCAGCTTTATTAATTGGTGCCTTAGTACTATTTAGAAAGCGAGAAGGGGAGTGGTGGATCATTCCGACATGGATACTTTTAGCGATTGTACCAGCTGCAGTGGCACGTGAGACGCCTCATGCGCTGAGAATTGAGAATGCGATTCCTTTTTATCAGATTTTGACAGCGTACGGGCTTGTCCACCTATGGCATTCTCTCAAAGAAAAAATATTGTCTAACAAATGGACAACGACTATAAAATCTATTGGGGGGTTAATCATTGTTGTGTCATTTATATACTTTATATGGGGACTTACTGTGCACTATTCGCGTGAGACTTCAGTTGATTGGCAGTACGGCTATAAAGATTCTTTGAAATACGCCAAGGAAAATGAATCAAAATATGATCAAGTGCGATTTACCGGTAAGCTTGGTAGGCCATATATTTACTATCTCTACTATAATAGAATTCTCCCAGAAGATTTCCGTCGAGATTCTACGATTCGTAGAGACGAGTTTGGGTTTGTGTATGTTGAAAGAGTGGGAAAGTATACTTTTGCGAGTCCTACGATTAATGAGGCTCCGTTTGGTGACAGTAATGTGCTTGTAATTGAGGATAGAAAGCGAGTGCCAGATAATGTGAAAATCTTAAAGAAATTTAATCTTTTGAACGGAGAGACTATTCTTGTTGGATACACTTTTTAGGATGAAGAAAAACACTTTTTTACTACTAGGGATCTTGCTAATTGCTTTCATTTTGCGTTTTTATGCGCTAGGTGATATTCCAAAGTCACCAGATTGGGATGAGGCAGCACTCGGCTACAATGCGTATTCGCTTCTGCATACAGGCATGGATGAATATGGCACTAGACTGCCAGTTGTCTTACGCTCCTTTGATGATTATAAGCCAGCTCTCTATGCATACCTCTCTGTTCCCTCTGTTGCAATTTTTGGCCTCAATGTATTTTCAATACGACTCATCTCTGCTCTTTTTGGAGTTGCAACAGTTATAGCTTTTTATTTTCTTGTCAAAAAATTAACAAAGCATGATTTATTTTCTCTCATAGCAACTCTTCTTCTCGCAATTTCTCCATGGCATCTCCAGTTCTCGAGAACGGCATTTGAGGCAAATCTAGGCCTAAGTTTAATTGTCTTTACAGCATACTTTTTCCTCAAGGGAATTGAAAGGCACTGGTATTTGTCATTGAGCGCTTTTTTTGCTGGGCTTTCACTTTATGCTTATCAAAGTGAGAAGGTATTTACTCCTCTTTTCGTCTGCTTACTCTTAGTGATTTATTTTAGAAACCTTATTCTTGTCAAGAAAAAATTCTTGATAACAGCCTTACTTGTAGGTGGTATTACTCTAACGCCATTTATTGTCTATACCATACAAAATCCTGAATCACTGGCTCGAGCAAAAGGAACTGTTGCTCTTATGACTGAGCGGGAGAAAATAAAAAATGATAATAGATATCACGATAATATTGCACAACAAAATAGCTTAGGAAGAGTGATTGACTCAAGGTTTTGGGTATATGGGTCTACTATTGTAAGTGGGTACTTTTCCCATTTTGATCCTAAGTGGCTCTTCCTTGAGGGAGATAATCCTCGTCACCACGCGCCTGATATGGGAATATTGTATTTTTTTGAATTCCCACTTCTTCTGATGGGTATGTACGCTCTCTTTTTTGATAAAAAGTATCTTAAAACCAAGAATACTAAGTTGTTAATAGCTGGGTGGTTACTTTTATCTCCTCTTGCTCCATCGGTAACAAATGATGTTCCTCATGCCGTGAGAAGCCTAACCATGCTGCCTATGATCGAGTTTATTGTGGCATTAGGAGGGGTCTCTTTTTTCTCATTTATTAAAAATATTAGGGTACATGGAAGAAGTCTCATGTATCCATTTATCGTTGCTGGAGTAGTAGTCGTATTTTTCAATGTCAGCTACTATCTAGATCAGTATTATGTCCAAGCCCCTTATTTCAATGCAAAGGATTGGCAGTACGGATACAAAGAGGTGGTGGCAAAGTTGGAGTCCCCAGAGTTTAGTGACATGAAGATTGTAGTTTCGGATGTTACCCCAATGGATCAGTCATACATCTTCTTTCTTTTTTATACTCAATTTGACCCGTCTAAATATCATGCGAGAATGGCTGAGTATGAGCGGACAGGTGTGCGTTCTTTTGATAACTATATCTTCAGAAAGATTGAGTGGGAAAAAGATGCGCAAGAAAAAGATGCTATCTATGTTGGATCACCAGATAATTTCTCTGGTGAAACAATTGAATTTGGAGATGTATATTATCCCGATGGAACAAAAGCAATTGAGATTGTTAAACCACTATAGTTTAGGAGCGTTGCAGAACTGTGATATTAAGCCAGTGTTTTCCTTCTATCAGATCTTTATCTCTCCCATCATACTCAAAATATCCATTTGCTCGCCTCATCTCAGGCAGGTTTTTAAGAAAAATGATCGTATACGTGTCACGCTCTTTATAGATAATACCTCTTTGGTCTTTAAAGATAATTTCACGACCATTTTTGACAGTTAGATAGTCCTGTGGAAGTGCAGTTAAATCAGTAAGATAATCAATGCTATAAAGTCTTTTACTTGTAAAGAAAAGGATGGCACTACTACTTGTTGCAAGTTTTGTCTCAGGTCCCACAACCTCCTTTGCTAAAGATAGCTGTTTGGGATCAAGTCCATGCGCATTGAAATTAAAATATCCTGGTGAGTAGAACTCTCTAAATTTCCAGTATGTTTGCTCGTCAATTTTGTTAGAAGTCTTAACAGATTTGATGAACTCATTCCAAACAAGTGTACGTTTAAAGGGAAAAAGAGAGCTTGAAACCTTTGGTACGAGTAGAAGGAATGAGAGAATGAGCGCTAGGGAGACGCCGATAAGAAATACTACTGTTTGGCGCTCAGAACTGCTAGATGAGCTTTGTGTTTTTTGAGAGTGTTTACTATAATGCATAGAGTGTGAGAATTAAGAGATTTGACTTATTTTGTCTAGGTATTATCTTCGCAGAATCAATTGTATTCTTATTTGATTTTTTCATGAACCCGGGTAGATTTGCAAGTTTTGATGCCCCATTCCATATCACCAATATTGCTCAGTTTGCAAATTCCTTACTTGACGGTAATTTCCCGGTTGTTTGGACAGATGGATTTGCAAATTATGGGCTTCCAATTGGTATTGTAGCACACCAAATGACCTCCTATTTAGGCGCCCTGTTCTCATTACTCTTTAATGATCCCTATATGGGTTTTAAGGCTGTTGCTTTTATTGGAGTTGCGGGATCAGCACTGCTTTATTTTGTTTTTTTGAAACTTTATTTTTCTCCTCAAGTTGCACTTGCAGGAGCGACTCTTTTTAACCTCGCATCCTACAGGATCTTTAACTTTTATGTGAGAGGTGCGCTCCCTGAGATTTTTTCAGCCGTTTTTCTTCCCTTGATCCTTGTGGGGCTTTATTTTTTTATTGAGAAGAAAAATAGTAAAGGATTGTTTCTCTTTGCACTATCAATATTCCTGTTAGCGGTGACTCATCCATTTATGCTTCTCATTTATGGAATTATCTATGGTCCTTACGCGCTCTATTTGCTATCAAAGAATGCTGGAGCAAAGTCTCTCCTTACAAAAAACTCAGTAAAGAAAGTTGTCTCGCTTTTTATTGCGCTCGGAATTGGCATTGTAAGTGCTAGTTTTTATCTCATACCTTTGAGTCGTGAAATAAGGTATTTTTATTACGGTCTCAACCCATCTAATCTTGAGCCGAATAGCTTTTTTTCATTTTCGTCATTCCTTAATTTCTCATGGCCGTATTTTACGCCAACTGAGACCTTCCCTCGTGGCCATATAGTGACATTGGGGATACTTGAGCTTGTTGGATTGTTAGCGGGGATTGTTCTACTCGTTGTGCTTTTGAGAAAGAAAGAAAAGACAGAAAATGATGGATTTGTTATTTTTTCTGGGATTATCGCTCTCATTCTGATTTTCTTTATGACCTCACTTTCAAGTGTTTTTTACACCTACTTACCTCTGCTTAATCAGATTCAATTTCCCTGGAGAATGATCTCTGGTCTTATTTTTATTATCCCAATTTTTTATTGCTATGTATTTTCAAAGAAGAATTCTCTCTTTCTTCTTGGCATATTTATGATGATTATTTTGTTGTTGAGACTACCTGAGTTATATGGTAAGAATTACACATATATCCCCAAAAGTAGCTATGACAAGACTCTTATTAATGTCCACTCAGTACTTATGAACACGATTTGGACAGGAAAGACTGAAGAGTATCCTGTGAAGTCTTTGAAGGGAGAAATAATTGAGGGGAATGGCAGCATTGTTAAAAGAGAAGAGCATGTCGCAAAGAGAGAGTACGAAGTTCAAGCAGATAGTGCGATCAGGCTTGTAGATAATACATTTTACTTTCCAGGGTGGAAGGTATTTGTTGATGGGGTAGATACTCCTATTGAATTTCAGGACCCATCATATAGGGGAGTGATTACATACGCTGTGCCAGCAGGATCGCATCAGGTCGAGGTAGTATTTAAAGATACAAAGATCCGTTTAGTCAGCAAGATTTTGAGTCTTGGGGGCCTGATATTTTTGACTGGACTATTTATCATGAGAAAAAGAGTAGGTAGAATTATTTTTTAATCATATGAGATTTTTTAAGGATAACTTTTCATCTCTTCTTTTTCTTTTACTCCTCTCAGTAGTGACCATTCTCCCAGCACTTTTATACCCCCAGAGATCAGCCAACATGGACGGCATTGTTCATACTCTTGTTCCAAATCTTTTCGCAAAGGCAATAAGTCAGGGCGACTTCCCTGTGACATGGGTTGATGGGTTCGCAAATTATGGGCTACCACTTGGAATTATTTCTCATCAAGTGACCACATACTTAACTGCATTTATTATCCTTATTGTTCAAAATCCAGTAGTTGCATTTAATATAGTCGGTTTTATCGGAATTCTTCTCTCGAATATTTTTTTCTTTCTCTTTTTAAAAAAATACTTTTCAACACCTACGTCACTCACCGCAGTAGTTCTCTTTAATTTCTCACCATATAGAATTCTTAATTTTTATATTAGAGGTGCAATGCCTGAATTCTTTGCCAGCGTGTTCATACCCCTCATACTCCTCAGCCTTTTTGGCATATTTAAGGAAAGAAGAGTGTCAAGCTTTTTCCTCCTCATCCTGTCGGTGTGCTTTCTCATATTGACCCATCCTTTTATGTTAGTGGTAAGCCTCTTTCTCGTTGTTCCATACATTCTCTTTCTTACTGTTACAGATGAGAAAATAGGTGAGTGGATAAGATCCTTTTTTAGAAAGAATATTCGTCCCATTATCGTGTCTTCTCTTGGTTTTGTAGTTGGCACAGGAATAGCATCTTATTTTCTCCTTCCGCTTCAAAAAGAGATTCAGTATTTTTATTATGGACTTTCTCCAAATCATCTAACCGCCAATAGCTATCTCACTCTTTATAATTACGTCGCCAACCCATGGGCTTACTTTACGAAGCTTGATATTGTGCATAGAGGATTCCTCATTAATGTGGGAATAATTGAATCACTTCTGGTTGTTTTAGCAGGAGGATTTTTTCTTTATAAAATTGTGAGTCTCAGAAGAGCCTATAAGGTAAGTATTGTTGATTTTGGCTTCTTTTGCTCCCTTATCATTATCTTTATGATGAGTCCATGGAGCACAGTTTTTTATGAGAAAATCCCAATGTTAAGTAACGTGCAGTTCCAATGGCGAATGCTTTCAGGCTTTATATTTCTTCCCCCTATCATCGCAGCCTTTTTTCTCTCGAAGGTATCATCGCTAAAGTATCATGTACTTCTCATCCTCACTGTCCTTGTAGTAATAATGCCTCAACTTTATGGAAAGAACTACACGCAGTACCCACAAGGGTATTACTCGTTTACGCCATTGAATCTTCATGCGACTGTTATGAATACGATTTGGAGTGGTGAGTCAGGAGAGTATCCTGTAGGTAAGCCTAAGGCTGAAATTATCCAGGGAGATGGATCGGTAAAGATTGAGAAGATGAAAGATTCACAGAGAGCATATCTTATTAATGCAAAGAGTGATGTCCGCGTTGTTGATCGAACATTCTATTTTCCTGGATGGAATCTTTTAGTTGATGGCGTAAATCAACCGATTCAGTTCCAAGATCCTCTCTACAGAGGGGTTATTACCTATGATGTTCCCAAAGGTGATCATCGTATAGTGCTTGATTTTAAGCCAACAAAAACACGAATGGTTGGGGAATATCTTTCACTATTCTTTATAGGTATAGTAGTAGGTATGTATTTATTTAGAAAAAAGATCCAGAGATTTATGCGAGAATAATTTTATGAAATACATTTATATTTTTATAGTATTTCTCTATCTTGCGATTACAACAGCTCTGTATTTCCAGCGAAATAGTGAGAGGATGTCATTGCCACTCACACCTTTTGTCTCTGATGATGCTTCAGCTCAAAGATTAGCATATAGCTTTGCATATGACACCACAGATAATTCTCTTTTTATTGTAAGATTGGTTCATAATAAGGTTGAAACATCTCTCCATACATTTTTCTCATCAGCACTTAGGGCAGCAGACATACCCTTTCTCTTTGGCCTCTCAAAGACAGTTTCTTCACCTTATCAAATGGATTACAAGATACCCCCATTATTCTTAGTTGAATTACCCTTCTTTTTATTCTCTTGTTGGTACTTCATAACTAGGTACGAAAATGAGAAAAAAACTGTGATAGTCTTTGCACTTTCAGGAATAGTGAGTCTTATGATTGTGGGACTCTTTACCCCAGCTCTTCATCCATTGAC
Source organism: uncultured Gammaproteobacteria bacterium (assembly GCA_964533055.1). Taxonomy (GTDB): domain Bacteria; phylum Patescibacteriota; class Microgenomatia; order Levybacterales; family UBA12049; genus JACROF01. Next base: position 26,472 of record CAZHKZ010000002.1, read on the forward strand.
TTTGCTTCCCCTTGTTCTCTGTATAAGAACGTTCACAGGTATTGGTGTTGTTAGTTTTATAAAAAGTAAAAAATGAAAGAAAAAATTTGTATCGTTGTATTTATCTGTATAGGGATCTTTTTGCGTGTTTATCAATTTGGCTCAGTACCCGCGGGTCTTTTTTCGGATGAAATATCTATTGCTGTTAATAGCAAGACGATTGCTCAAAGTGGAGTTGATGAATACGGAAGGACATATCCATTTGCATTTGAATCGCTTTCAGATTATAAAATGCCTGGATATATTTATCTCAGCGCAGTTGCATACAAAATTTTTGGTCCATCAGTTGCATCAGTACGAATTACTGCACTCATTGCCTCTCTAATTAGTATCTTCTCATTCGCGTATTTAGCACAACTCCTTTTTCCTAAGAGGAAAAATATTTTTCTCTATACGTGTCTTGTTGTTTCTCTTTGCCTATTTCATATTCATTTTTCTCGAATTGCATATGAGACGATGCTGGCTACGATGTGGCTCAGTATATTCCTCATTGGTTTTTGGAAAGTTGTCCATGAAAAGATACGGTTACACTGGGTAGTCATCACTATCTGCTGTGCAATCTTTAGCATGTGGTCTTACTATGCCCCTCGTTTTATCATCCCATTATTCTCTTTTGGCTATCTATTCTATTTAATGCTAATGGCGGAGAAGGGGAAGCGACTTTCATATCGACCCTGGCTGATTGTACTTGCTGCGACAGTAATAGCGTACCTCCCGACATTTTTTGGATCCAAAATTGACAATAGGCCTCTAAGCTATCTTATGTCAGATACGGGTGGGGGAATAATTGCATCGGTTTTACTCAAGGCAAGATCAGTTCTCGCATCATTCACTTGGATATTCAACCTTGAATTCTTATTCGATAAAGGTGATCAATTTGCTTTTAGACATGGTACAAAAAATAACGGTGTCTTTATGAGTATATTTTTAGTTCCATATATTCTTGGCCTCCTTTTTATTTTTAAAAACTTTGCTATGAAGAACAAATCAATAGTATTTATTTGCATGTTTGCGATTGTAGCGGGGCTCCCGTCATCCCTGACATCACCGGTTCCTTACGCACCAAGACTGCTTCCAATGGTCCTTCCACTAACTCTACTTATTAGCTTAGGCATTGTTGGATGCAGAACATTACTTGAGAAAACGAGGAGGTTTGTGCAGATAGGGATTATAGTGGGAGTAGTATGCTTGCTTATGTATCAAATTCTTGTCTTCAGCCATCTTTACTTTGTTCATTTTGCGAAAGACAGTCAGCCAGAATTCTCGCAAGCATCAGTTGACCTGGGAAAATATATTGCCATTCAGCATGCTAGTGCACCTGAAAATAATATTTATTACTTGAATGGTAAGAGTTGTCATAATTGGGGGCACGATGATCTTTATTTATGGTATTACACAGAACTTCCAAATAAAGAGTTGATCGCATGGAATAATTTGTTTAGAGATGAGAGATATAAAGAATCGAGCCCATTTGATGCGTATGACCATATCATTGCCCCATCTGGTCATATCGGCTCTATCTTTATTAATTTACCACTTGAGGAAGTAATCTCTGCTCCAAAAGGGTCATTGATAGTTCGATGTGGTATCAATGAATCGTCTATTGAGAAGAATAATGAGAAAATTGTAAAGGCCTTTTATATGTATCCAAAAGAAAGTAGAGAGCTTTTTTATATTGTGACAGTTAAGCTCTAGTATCTTGCAATTATCCCTGGTATATCACATGCTAAGAGGTGTATATGAGTAAAATTTCTGTCGTTTTAGCGACTTTTAATGAAGAGCAAAATATAAAAGAATGTCTTGAGTCTGTAAAAGGGATCGCAGACGAGATCATAATTGTTGATGGAACTTCATCTGATAATACAGCCCAGATCGCAAAAGATTTTGGAGCTCGGGTCATTCTTGAGGAAAATCGGCCTAACTTTCATATAAATAAGCAGAAAGCTATATCCGAGGCAAAATATGAGTGGATACTTCAGCTAGATGCAGATGAAAGGGTCACAAAGCCTCTTGCACAAGAAATACTTTCAGTTGCTTCAATGACTAATGAGGAAATCGAGAGTTATGAGAATAGTCTTGAGAAAAAAGATCTTTTTGCAAGACACTCAAAAATTTTAGAGTCTCGTGATGGTGAAATAGGGAAAAAGACTGGGGAATATGCAGCTTTTTTCATTCCAAGACTCAACTTTTTTCTCGGAAAATATCTAAGACATGGCGGTGTCTATCCAGATGGGGTTATTCGTCTTATTCGAAATGGAAAAGCACATTTACCTGCTAAAGATGTTCATGAGCAGATGGAGGTTAAGGGTAAAGTTGGGTGGCTTCAAAATGATCTGCTTCATAAGGATTCTCCTACATTTGCAAGATATCTTGTAAGAAATAGTAGATATATCAATCTAATTGCTAAGGATCTAGCTCGAGATCATGTAGGGAAGAATCTATTTGAATTTATAAAGTATATGGTCATTCTTCCACTTCAATGGTTCTTGCTTACTTTCATCCGACATAAGGGATTCATGGATTCTTGGCAGGGTTTTGTATTTTCATTATTTTCATCGTTACGGTTTCCGAGAGCGTATATGAGATATCTTAATAATTCATAATATGAAAGCTCTCACGACATTAAATCAAGATAAATGGTGGCAGCTACTCCTAGCTCTGATAATTCTTTCCACACTTTTTGTTGGAATTGGAACAATTCTCATTGGTAACTTTCCATTTTGGTATGATCCAGCGAGAGATTTTTTGATGGCATGGGACAATCTGTCACACCCAACATTGATTGGACCTACATCTGGAATACCCGGAATTTTCTATGGACCGTATTGGATCTGGTTACTCTCAGTTGGTGTGTTCATTTCTAAAGACCCCAGAATTGCCATGTTAATTGTCCTAGCAATCCCTTACTTGCTCATTTTGCCCATATTCTTTATCCGAGCCATGAAGTCATACGGGAAGGTCGCATTGGTGGGAGTTTGGGGACTTTATGCTGCAACATTTGGAATTGAATATGCTACAAAGCCTTGGAATCCCTATCTTGCACCAATTCTCCTCATTGTTCTCATTGCAATATTCTCCAATCTTGAACTGAAGAATATCTCTAAAAATACAATTTCTCGCTTGCTATTAGCAGGAATTGTGGGTGGGCTAATCGCAAATGCCCATCTGTCTCTTGGATCTGGGATACTGATTGGCTCAGGTTTCTATTTGATTTTATCGACAATATTTGCTGACTCAGTGAGTAGAGGAGATTTAGTGAAAAGACTCATTCATAGCGTAGCTTCGGGCGTGGTTTTTGTAATTGGGGTAGGGATTAGTTTTATTCCATATATGCTTTTTGAAGCTAGGCATGGGTTTAACCAGACTAAGATGCTTATTTTTATGGTGACGAGTCCATTCCCGGTTGTCGGAGTTTTGGGCTTAAGTAAAGATGATATTTTACGTCAATTTCCATTAGTAGCAGTTCGCCTGCTTGGTATTCCAGAGAAGTTTATTGTGATTGTTTTCGCTGTTATCACACTTCTATTTATCATATTGCTTGTTGAGAAGAAGATCGCTTTAACATTGTCGGACAAAAAAATATTGGGAAGCATTTCGTGCATCTTTGTAGCACTTTTTACAATTTATATGACGTCTAAAAATCCAGTTTGGGAGTATCATTTTATAGGTATGGAAGTTCTTTTACTTTTCTACATCCTTATCATTGCAGATAAGATGCGCTTAATCAGATTTGCAATCATTATTTTTGCTGGAAGCTTGTTGATTTCACATGTGTCAAGTTTCACCCATGTTTTGCAGTCAGATGAGCGTTTTGAAGATGTCTTGTCTACAAAGGTTGAAGTAACCGAATCTGTGATGAGAGATGCGAAAGGTTCTAATTATGTTGTATATCCACATAGTTCATCGATTTATACATATGATTATGCCTATCTTTTTAGATGGAAAAAGGGAGTGAATGTTCCATTTGATCCTTCACAGAATACATATAAGTCAAATACCGCATATCTTATTATTCCTTCAGTGGGAACAGCTGTAAAGCAAGATTTTATTTCAGGAAAGACCAGGGACGGCGGATATGTGCTTACCAAAGAATGGGCTGTTCGAGAAGTGGAAGTGCAAAAAATTGAAAAGAAATGAAAAACTTTTTTAAACCCATATTTATCCTTTTAGCGATAGTATTGCTTGCTGCGTTCCTGAGACTTTATAAAGTAGACTCAAATCCGCCAGGACTTTACATTGACGAAGTCTCTATTGGTTATAACGCCTACACGATTCTGACTAAAGGCGTTGATGAGTATGGTACTCCGTTCCCATTATGGTTTAGGTCGTTCGGAGATTATAAGATGCCTGTCTATATCTATGCTGTTAGTGGTTCGATGTTGGTATTTGGTAAGACAGAGCTCGCAGTAAGATTGCCATCAATTGTGGCGGGTATCATGACCGTACTTATTCTCTATCTTTTTATTAGAGGGTTTGAAAAAAAGACAGATAAGCGGGGTGAATATAAATATCTAGCAATATTAAGCTCATTTCTCCTAAGCATTTCTAGCTATCATATTCAGTTTTCTAGAGGTGGCTTTGAAGTCAACGTAGCGCTCTTTATTTTCTTGAGCGGTTGTCTCTTCCTTCAGTACTTCTTAAAATACCAGCAAAAAAAATATCTCGCAGTAAGTTTTTGTCTTTTTGTTTTAAGTTCATACACGTATCATTCTTTCAGAGTTCTTGCTCCGATAGCTATTTTCACAGGACTCATTCTCCTTAATACTATGCGAAGTCTCACGAGGAGAGAAATTTTTTTGAGCGGAATAAGTTCGCTGATATTATTTTTGCCGTTAATTATTTTTTCAGTAAGTCCAAATGGATCACAAAGATTTAGTCAGACCTCGATTTTTTCAGAATATCCGCTTACAAACGAATGGGCAAAGCTTTATACGTATCCAATGGTCCTTTTAAAAAATTACGTTTCGTATTTTTCGCTTCATTTTCTTTTTAGTTTTGGAGATGGCATTGGGAGACATCAGGTTCCAGGTTTTGGCCTTCTTTTTAGAACTCAGCTCCCACTTCTGATTGCAGGTATTGCTGCACTCATTAAGATGAGAAAGACTATGCTTGCAAGAACAATGCTATTTTTGCTCCTTGTTGCGCCAATCCCTGCAATGCTTGCAAGACCAAGTCCTCACAGCCTCAGACCACTTCTTATTGTCATTCCGTTAACAGTGATTATGGCCATGGGCCTGCGCTACCTCTTTACTGGGTTTGGAAGATGGGGTAGGGGTGTTGTACTTATCTTAGCCTGCATCTTCGTGTATGAGTTTAGCTCTTACCTTTTTAGCTACTATGTTCGCTACCCGCAGATCAATGCCCTTGATTGGGGAGCAGGATATAAAGAGATTGTTCAGAAGGCAGGAGCGCATAAAGACGAATATCCACGTATTGTTATTGATAAAAAACTTGATAATGCTCTAATCTATTTCAAATTTTACGACGAGTCTCTTGATCCTATTCTTGTAGGCAACGACTGGAAATTTCCATTGGGAATAAGCGGTGTTAAAACAATGTATATTCGGCCAAATTATGGCAACGTATCTGAAAATGTTTTTGATACGGTTAAATTGCCTGGGAAATATGGCGATACGTTCGCTCAGTTTTGGAGGGAAAGTCAGTGAAGAGGATACTACTTATAGTCATTGCTATTATTCAGATTGCATACTTTTCGTACTGGTATTCGTGTCTAAGACTCGCTGATTTCTACTATTTTTCAGCCTTTAATTTAAAGTTACGACTTGAAGATACAGCTCGATATGATTCATATCAGCCGTATCTGATTGCAAAGATTTTCAACAATAAAGTAAGCGGATTCGCTGTCGAAGTTTATTCAATACTCTCACATTATTTGGATATCACATTTTTAATCCAGTTCTTCTCACTTATAGGTTGTTTTGGGATTGTCCTCGGGTTTCATTTTATTTGGAAGCGAGAAAAGGCTAAGGCCATGGCTTTGTTTGTAGGAATTGTCTCGCTTTTGATCCTCAGTATCTTTTTGCCATCTAACAGATTCTTTGTGCCGTTTATCTTTACATTCATGGCTACAGGTCTCTTACTGTCTCTATATGGTGTGAAAAAAGCACTCGACTCAAAGCCAAGACTCTTGCCAGTTTTTGTCCTCCTCATACTATTAAGCATCTGGTGGTTTTTTGTGTTTGGTTTAAATTTGATCCAATTCTGCATAGCTAAGTAAGGCTATTTTTATTTTCTTCGACTTTGCTATAATTATTCTATGAGGTATGTTGTAACTGGAGGAGCAGGTTATATAGGTGGATTTATGACCGTGAGACTTCTTGAAGATGGTCATGAGGTCATCGTTATTGATAGTCTTGAGCGTAGCCATATTGAGTCACTCGATAGTAGATTGATTCTTGAACAAGGTAATCTTTTGGATAAGAAGTTCTTAAAAAATGTTTTTACCAAATATAAAATTGATGCAGTTTTTCATTTTGGAGGCTATATCTCAGTTTCAGAATCAGTCTCAAAGCCTTCAGCATATTTTGCAAATAACTTTCTTGCCACCCTCAACCTTCTAGATCAAATGGTAGAGAGTGGAGTTGAACGGATCATTTTCTCATCTAGCGCTGCAGTTTATGGAAATCCAACCATGGTTCCAATCCCTGAAAGCCACCCAAAGTCGCCAGAAAGTCCGTATGGTGATAGTAAGTGGATGGTAGAGCGTATTCTTCATTGGTATTTTGTCTCTAACAAGATTCGCTCAGTTGCTCTTCGATATTTTAATGCGTCAGGTGCAGCCCTTGATGGGTCGCGTGGCGAGGCGCATGATCCTGAGACACACATCATCCCACTGGCTATCGCTGCAGCTATGAAAGGCACTACATTTACCTTATTTGGAAGTGACTATGAGACAAGGGATGGTACTTGTGTGCGTGATTATATACATGTGCTTGATCTAGTTGAAGCACATGTGCTTTCGTTGAAAAAAATTGAGAAAGATGCTGGAAGCTTTGCTTACAATGTTGGAACTGGAAGTGGATATTCCAATCAGGAGATAGTAGATATGGTAAAGCAGGTCAGTGGCAAGACACTAGACGTTGCTCTCAAAGACAGAAGAGCAGGTGATCCTGGGGAGTTGATAGCTAAAGTGGATTTGATTAAGAAAGATCTTGGCTTTAATCCAAAATTCTCAGATCTTCAGACAGTAATTGGAAGCGCCTGGAAATGGCACTCAAAGAAAGCATGAAAATAGCCCTGGATATCTCCCCACTTTCATCTGGACATAAGGTTCGCGGCGTCGGTTTCTATGTTAAATACCTTATGGAAGCACTGGTAAAGCATGACACACTTCATGAATATCAGTTTTTTAATAGCATTAATGAGGTTAAATCTGCAGATATTATTCACATCCCATATTTTGATCCATTTTTCAGGCATCTCCCGATTTTGAAAAAAGCGCCGACAGTAATTACAATTCATGATCTTACGCCTATAAAATTTCCTTCACACTTCCCGGTAGGTATGAAAGGAAGTGCGCTTTGGCAGGTAAATAAGAGACTTGCCCTCTTATCAAGTGCAATTATTACTGATTCAGATTCATCGACAAATGATGTCATCGAGCTTATGGGGGCAAGACGAGAAAGGGTTCATACGGTTTATCTTGCACCTGGTGACCAGTATTCAAGTAGAACTGCATCAAGTTTTCAGATAAAAGACCTCATTAAAAAATATAAATTACCAAAAGATTTTGTTCTCTACGTTGGGGACGTAACCTGGAATAAAAATCTTCCTCGAATTGTTGAGGCTGCGATCAAGGCTCAAATTCCACTTGTATTGGTAGGTAAAGCAATTGCAAATACAGATTTCGATAGATCTCATCCATGGAATGCAGATCTTTTAGCTGTCCAGAAATTGACATATGGCAATAATGATCTCTATGTGCTTGGATTTGTGCCAGATGATGAGCTGAAGGCTCTCTATGCTCACGCAAAAGCTGTCTTACTTCCATCTCTCTACGAAGGATTTGGACTGCCTGTTGTTGAGGCAATGGCATCAGGGTGTCCAGTGATTACGTCAAAAATGGGATCGTTAAGCGAGGTAGCTGGAAATGCTGCGTACTTTGTTGATCCTTACAGTATTGAAGCAATTGCTGACGGAATAAAGGATGTTTTTCAGAGTAAGTCGCTTCAAGCGCAGTTAAGAAAAAGTGGACATATTCAGGTTGAGAAATTTAGTTGGAAGAAAACAGCTCTTGCAACAATAGATGTTTATGAAAAAGTTGTTATGGGCAAATCATTATGATAGTTACAGTAGTTGCATTAGTAAGAAGGTTTATCAGGCATCCCCTAATCACAGGTAGTTCAATTGTCTTTATTGGTTCATTTTTAGTTAGTATTACAAACTATATTTATAATTTGTTAATGGGTAGATTCCTTTCTGTTCAAGATTATGGATTGCTGACCTCTCTTACCTCAATTTTGGTGTTATTAGGGTTGTTCAGTAACGCATTCACCAATGTTTTTGTTAAATTCTCTGCATCTTTTAAAAGTCAGGAGAATGAAGGTGGGATAAATTTATTAAAAGCATATGGAATAAAGTCTTTAAGAATTTTCGCACTTTGTCTTTTGGTTTTATTAGTAGTTGCCTCACCATTTATTCAGAAATTTTTACACATAGACCATATTGAATACATATTTTTAATAGTTAGCGCTGTTATATTCTCATTATTCTTAACACTACCCCTTGGCATTTTACAGGGAAGAATGCAGTTCCTTTTATTATCAGCAGCGAATATCAGTCAGCCAATTATTAAGATTATTGTTTCAGTTACCCTGTTAATATTAGGCTTCTCCGTAATTAGTCCGTTAATAGCAATTTCGGTTTCTACTTTAATACCTTTAATCATTCTTTATTACATGCTGTTTTCAAAAAATGGGAGGGGAATAAATAAGGACTTAGATGTTGGTCTATTCAGAAAAGACTTTATACATTTTTCCTATACGTTTTTTTTGGCTGGTGTTGGAATTGCTTTATTGTCGAATACAGATATTCTTCTAGTGAGGGTTTTCTTTAGCGATATCGTTTCTGGACAGTATGCAGCACTGTCGCTAATGGGAAAAGCGATATTCTATCTGATAATGCCGATAAATTTTGCCTTCTTTCCCTTAATAGCTTATAAGAGAGAAAGAAAAGAGAGATTATTTGGAACTGTTCTTCTTGCATTTTTGATTGTAGGATCAGCATCAATTCTCTTGTCCTTTATATATTTTGTTTTCCCATCACTAGTCTTGGGAATTTTCTTTCCAGCACCTGATTATAAAGTACTTAAAGATTATCTTGGTATCTATTCAATCTATATTATTCTATTTTCATTCGCCACGTTGTTTGCCAATTTTTTCTTATCAATTGGTAAAACCGACATTTATAAAATTTCATTGTTTGCAGCATTTTTTCAAATATTTGCGATCATCTTATTTCACAAATCATTACTTGAAGTAATTCTTTGTCTGCTTATAGTTTCATTATTGTTTTTGCTTGTCCTGATAGGCTATTATCTTAAGCATGGAAAAGATTAAGCTTCTTACGCTAGTTGTCCCGACCTATAAACAAGAAAAAACCATTTTAAGAAACATTAAGAAGTTACAAGCTTCGGTTAGAAACCTTCCATTCAAAACAGAAATTATTGTTGTAATAGATGGTCACCTCGATAAGACTCCACAAATCTTAAAAAATATTCAATCTAAAAGCCTTAGAATTATTGGGTATCCAGAAAATCAGGGAAAAGGATTTGCAGTTCGCTATGGGATGCTGCAAGGTAAAGGGGATGTAATTGGATTCATTGATGGAGATTTAGATATTAACCCTACAGGTATTTCAATGTTGATTAATCATCTTCAGTGGTATGACGCAGATATTGTTATTGGGAGTAAGCTTCATCCTGTATCTCAGGTTGATTATCCAGTTTTTAGAAAAATACTTTCATGGGGATATAGGAATCTTATACGTTTGCTTTTTGGGTTAAAGGTCAGAGATTCACAGGTTGGACTGAAACTTTTTAGGAGAAAAGTAGTTATGGATGTTTTCCCGAGACTACTAGTTAAGAAATTTGCATTTGATATTGAGGCATTAGCTGTTTCGCATCACTTAGGTTACAAGAGAATATTTGAAGCCCCCATTAGATTAGAGTTTAAATATTTGAGTAATCTCAATGCGAAAACATTTTGGAAGACTATATTATTTATGAGTTGGGACACAATGGCTGTATTCTATCGACTTCATATTTTGAACTATTACAACGAATCTAGGAAATTATCCAACGCTAAAAAAATTGTAATATTTAACTGGAGAGATATTAAGAATCCTTTATCAGGTGGAGCTGAAATACTCACCCATGAAATTGCTAAAGGCTTAGTTGCTGAAGGTAATACAGTGACAATCTTTTGTTCTCATTTTAAGAAAGGTAAAAGAAGAGAGATGATTGACGGAGTATTAATTATTAGACAAGGAAATCCCGATATTCGATCGTTGTTTAACTCTGTCCACTGGAAGGCATTTCGTTATTACTCAAGATATCTAAAAGGAAATGTCAATGTTGTTATAGACGAAATACACGGTGTACCATTTTTTACAAGATTATATGTTAAGGAAAGAATTGTTGTTTTAATATGCGAGGTTGCAAATAATGTTTGGGATACAGCATTTTCTTTTCCATGGAATATACTGGGTAAATATTCTGAAAAATTGTTTATTAATTTTTATCGTGGACTTGCTTTCTTCACCATTTCACAATCAACTAAAAAAGATTTAGTCGATATTGGGATTTCAGCTGAGTCTATAAAAGTTATCCCAATGGGCATATCAACATATAAGTTGCCCAAAGTCAAAAAGGAGACGTATCCTACAGCAATTTTTGTTGCGCGCATTAATAAAATGAAAGGAATAGAAGACGCAATTGAAGCTTGGAAAACCGTATGTAATAAATATCCCAAAGCAATGCTTTGGGTGGTGGGAAAAGGAGATGAAAATTACCTTAACTATTTGGGTAAAAAAATTAAGTTATTAAAGCTTGAGAACAATATTCAGTTCCACGGTTACATTTCTGAAGAGAAAAAATTTAAACTTTTGGCAAAGGCTCACTTTATTGTCTCCCCATCAATTAGAGAAGGTTTCGGTCTAACAATTCCAGAAGCTGGATCAGTATTCACGCCAGCAGTTATTTATGATGCGCCAGGCTTGAGGGAATTGGTTGATTCCACAAACGGAATTAGGTTGAAAAAAAATTCTGTAGAAGAATTGTCTAAAGCGATGTTATCGATGTTTTCTAGTAGCCAAAAAACCTTAAGAATGGGTAGACATGCTTATAGAAAAAGTATAATATATAGGTGGGAAAATACAGTAAATTCTTTTAAGGAAGCAATATAATATGAGAAAATTTATACATTTTACACAACCATTGTTTGGCAAAGAGGAAAGAAAGGAAGTCTTAGATGCTATGGCAAGCGGTTGGGTAACATTGGGGCCCAAAACAAAGCAATTTGAAGAAGATTTTGCTAAATATGTTGATGCTAAGTTTGCGATAGGCGTTACATCATGTACTGCAGGCCTTCATTTATCTCTTGTTGCTGCAGGTATTGGGTCAGGTGATGAAGTAATCACAACTCCATTTACATTTGTTGCCTCAGTTAACGTGATAGAGCATGTTGGGGCAAAGCCAGTCTTTGTTGATGTAGAAAAGGATTCCTTTCTCATGGATGCTGATCAGATTGAAAAGGTAATTACAAAAAAAACAAAAGCTATCATCCCTGTTCACTATGGTGGGCAAGCAGTAGATATGAGAAAAATTATGAAGATCGCTAAAAAACATAATTTAGTCGTTATTGAGGATGCTGCACATGCAACTGGTGCAATGTTTAACGGTCAAAAAATTGGAACCCACGGAGATTTTGTAAATTTTTCCTTCCATCCAGTTAAAAATATGTCAACCGGTGATGGGGGAATGATAACTACAAACAATCAAAAATACGCTGAGATTCTTAGCCAACTTAGACTGCATGGTATGAGCAAAGATGCCTGGAAGCGTCATTCAGCAAGCGGTTCATGGAAATATGACATTGTCTCTCCTGGTTATAAGTACAATATGACAGACATACAGTCAGCTCTTGGGATTCAGCAGTTAAAGAAACTGCCGTCTTTCATCAAAACAAGACAAAAATACGCCAAAATCTATGATGATTTGTTTATCAATACACCTGAAATATCTATCCCAGCTGTTTTACGCAAGGGAGAGCATATTTATAGTCTTTATACGGTTAAAATCAATTCTGCAAATCTATCTATTGATAGGGATGAGATTATTGAATTATTAAAAGAAGCTCAAATTGGACCGAGTGTGTACTTTATTCCTGTGCATCACTTTACCTACTATAAAGATAAATATAAATTTAATCCAAAGAAATTCCCTGTAACAGAGGAGATTTTTACACAGATTATTTCTTTGCCGTTGTACCCAGGGATGAAAGAAGCAGATATCAGATATGTTGCTAATCAACTCGTATCAATTATTTCTTCACATAGAAAATGAAATATTCATGGAGAGTCCTTGAATTTGATTCTAGAATATTTGGACTCACTTTCGCCAAAGTCCTCCTTTCAGATTCTGGAGACCATACGGATGAAGATATTGCAATTTTAATCAATGAACTAGTCGAGCAAGGAGTGTCCTATGCAAGCGTACGAATTCCAATAACTAATTTGGAAGCAGTACATCAATTTGAGAAGAACTCCTTTGTTTTAGTCGACTCACTTGTCGCGTTAAGCAAAAAAATTGACGATCAAACACCGGATCCTATCGAAAATGAAAATATAAGAAGAGCAAAGATTGAAGATCTTGAGATGCTAAAACAAATTGCAGAGGATTCAATGGTGGAGAATAGATTTTACAGAGATCCTTTTTTTAAGAAAATGCTTCGAAAGGTTCGAAAGATATACTCTGGATGGATTGAAAATTCATTCAAAAAAATAGTAGCTGATGAAATTTTGGTTTATTTAAAAAACAATATTCCAGTTGGGTTCATTGTCCTTGAGAATTCTGGGCATATCCCACTAATAGCAGTTTCGCAAGAGCATCGGGGGAGTGGTATCGCAAGTACTCTTATTCAGCACGCGGTCGGTCATTTTAAACGTGATAAAATAAGCTTGGTACTGATTGAAGCCATTCTTGGGAACATCTCTGCGATCAGAGCTTATGAAGCCAATGGCTTTAAGATGACCGGGGGATTCTATACGCTTGCTTGGCATAATGATCACATTACTTCTCATAATTAGTGTAATAATTCCAATCCTAGCATTCTTTTTTGAGATTTACCCTAGACTCATCAATAAAAAGATAGGTGTGGATATTTGGACACACCTTTTGTACCTTAAAGAATATAAAAAACAAAAAGGTATACCAAATAATATTTCAGATGGGTTTATCATTCCTGGAGGCTATGATTATCCACCAATGTTTATAACATTGTTATCAAAGTTCTCTATTAGAATTGTTGAGAAATATGAATATCTCTTCTCTCCCTTTTTCGACTTGATACATCTTATAGCTATTTTCTTTATTACGTATGTGATCACTGGTGATTTAGCAATGTCATTACTGACACAAGCACTCTATACTCTGACACCAATAATAATTCTTGAGAATTCAAGCGCAACACCTAGATCTCTTGGGTATCTATTATTTACGCTCTTATTTTTTTCAATTTTTAACTACACAAATAGTGGATATGAATTATTTTTGCTCTTAGCTATCTTATTCGGTTCACTAATTCTTCTTACACACAGATTCACAACACAGGGATTCTTAATTTATTCTATAGTGTTCTCGCTTGTTGAACTAAATCCTGTGTATATTGAAATTTTTCTTGGCTCGTTTCTTGGCGCAATTATCTTTTCAAAAGGATTTTATTTGAAGGTATTAGCTGGTCATATAGGAAATTTAAAATTTTGGTATAAAAATATCGAATTTAGATTTTTCCATCAGATAAAAGGAGATTATAAATCTCATAAAAGTTCAGATTTCGTATTTAAAATCTACAATCAATTCATAAATATCCCCCCAGTTGTTCTTGCAGTAACAAATCCTTGGATATTATTTGTATTTCTGTCTATGCTTTTCTATTTTCCATCTGACCCTATTTTACAGAGGTTATTATTATGGATTATGATCTCCTACGTTCTTGCGTTAGTTACTATTTGGGTTAAAAAACTTCGATTTTTAGGGGAGGGTCAAAGATATCTTGAGCTATCAGCTTTTCCATCTGCCTTCTTGGCAGCAAGATTTATACTTCAATATAGAGTGGATAATTTAACTCTTTCGATATATGGGCTAGCAACAATTGTGGGGATTTCCTCGCTTGTAACAATCATTGTGATTCAGAGAAAAGCGATAATTAAGGACAGATTGCGAACACTCATTCCAGAGTTAGAGAATATGTATTTATATATCAAAAAAATGAAGAAAAGACCAAGAATTCTTTGTATTCCTCATCAAATAACAACAAATACGATTTTTCATACTGGTGCTGATGTTTTTGTTAATGCAAATTATAGGGATATTGAAAAGATCTCAGAGGCTTATCCGTTTTTTAGAGTGCCAATCAACAGTTTTATGAAGAAACATAAACTCGATCTAATTTTACTTAATGAAGAATATGCAAAAATCTCAGATTTAAAAATTAGAGGTTACAAAGTATTGAAGAGATTTGGGAATATCGTTCTGTTATCTATTTAGAAAGAGATACAAGCTTTACATCACCAGACTCGTATACAACTTTCTTCTGTGATAGGCCCAGTTCTTTGAGCGTTGCAAAGCTTTCTTTTACAAGAGCGTGGGTTAGGTCATATTTCCTTGCTAGTTCATTAATAGGCACCGTAAGTATCGGATATACCTCCTGCACTCTCATTAGGCCAGGATTGTCTGCATTTACAAATACTTGTGCTTTCGTGTGATAGATGGTCATTGTTGTGTTTTGGTGTGGAATACAGACTATTCTAGGCCTGGTATTTTGTTTATTAATAAAAGAAAAGACTTTTTCAAGGTCCGAAGTAATGCTTCTGTTTTTATCCTTAATGACCCCCTTTATTTGGATGAATAAAATTACACTTAAATTAAGTAATAAAAGTAGGACAAATAAAACTTTAATCAGCAGTGAGAATGGACTTTTTAGTAGTTCGAAAAGAAGATATGAAGAAAGTATGGATGATGGAACAGTTGCCATCTCCATATATCTTTGTCCTTCTCCAATTGGCATGAGTTTTTTAGTTTTCAAAACTACAACACCCAGTACATAGAAAAATATTATCCAGGCTGACATTGCTTGATACAATGGGTTTTGGTGTAGCCAGCCTGCCTGAAACGATAGTAATACGCCGAACCCAGACAGTGCCCAGGGATTGAGGCCAAATATAGCTACTGGAGAAAAAACAGACAAGAAAGTATATATTTTATTTACAAAATCAGTTTTTGTATTTTTTTTGATTACTCCTCTAATTTGATGTGCAAATCTATAATCAAGATTTTTTATCCAAAAATATATATTGAACATGTGTCCCTTCAACACTCTAATGTAATATCCTCTTGTTGCTAACATTGCAATTGCAAATCCTAGAAGGAAGCTTTGCATAAAGACCCCGGTATTAAGCAAGAAGGTAAAGAATATTGCAATAAATAAAAATGATTGAATAGCAAATCTGTGTGTTAGGAATAGAAGGGAGGTAAAGAGTACACCAAGAATATAAAAGAGAATATTGCCCTGAAAAACAAATAATAATAGAGGGACTACTGCAAGTGAAAAATTAAAGTAACCAAGTGATCTTGGTGTAAGGTAGCTATTCTCAATTGCAATCATTGGTGTCAACATATACATTACTTGTGCTGTAAGTGCTAGTAGCTGATTTCCAGTCAGATAATATGCCAAGTAAAAAACGAAGATAACTTGAAGGGAGTCTATAAAGGGGGCAATGATGCCCTGAATATGGAGCAATTTAGTTCTAGGTATAAATGATAATATTGTCGGGAATATCGGAGGATAGTCGAAGTATCCTTCAATTAAAAATTGGCCGCCTAATATTTTTGTAGGAATTCTATGATTATTTTTTCTAATATGGTCAGTTTCTAAAAGTCGAGTCCATACATCCACACCAAAGAGTTTATTAAATAATCTAGGATATGATTGGAGGATAAAGCTAAGTAAAGGAATGATGAGTGGTAATAATGCTTGTCCCATAGATCTAAACAGAATTATATGGAATAAGGAATTCTAATGCAATAACACTTTATTGCACTTAGTATTTGGCCATGAAAATCAAAAATTATCAGATTAGTTGCTCAGAGGAATTTTTCTCCACATCGGATGACAGTTAGAGCAGGTCTTTATATGCAGTTGCTTTCCAGTCATATTTCTTTGCAAGCTTAATCATGTTTGCTATACCATCTTCCATGCTGTATTTTGGTTCGAATCCTAGTAGCTTTTGAGCTCTCGATATATCTAATGCTCCTCTGAAAACTTGTTGGCTAGTTGGCTCTTTTACTTCATATTCAAATTTTGGAAAATATTTTTTTAATGCTTCTGCAAAGTCTGAGGATAACCTGGGTTCACCTCTGGAAATATTGAAAGTTTGATACATAGCACTAGGTGATAATATGCACTTTGTAAATCCATCTGCAACATCACGTACATCTGAAAAATCTAATGTTTCGCCTCTAACAACCCATGCTGATTTTTTCTGAATTGCTGCATCAAACAAAAGTTGAGTAACTCTATTTGCAGCATCAGTGTATCCATAAACTGAAGTTGGCCTAACGATAACCCATTCTTTTTTTGATAGTTTGACAAAGTATTCACCTGCTGCTTTTGTTGCGCCATAAGTGTTGATTGGATTCAGCATAACGTCTTCTGGTTGTGGAGACTGGGTGAAGTGGCCGTATGACATACTGGAAGAGGTATATATAAATCTTCGTGCCGACGGAGAATTTTCAAATGCTTCAAGGACTCTAAGCGTGCCATCCATGTTGATCGGAATCATTGATGATTGGTAATTTGGGAGTGGTCTAGCCATTGGTAGGCCAGCAAGATGGACTACAATCTCTGGTCTAAATTTATCAAAAGCTGTTTTGAGACTAGTGCTATCCTCAATATTCTCATCGATAATTAGATGTGGAATGTTTCTGTGAAGAAGCTCTCTGTGTTCTAAGGCAGCTTTATAATAGAGGGGTTTATCAATAAAACTTAAGAATGCATCGTAGACACATATTTTATGACCTAACGACATTAGCTGTTCAGCTAGGTAGCTCCCAATGAATCCAGATCCTCCTGTAATTAGTATTTTCATCTATTGCAATTTCTATTAAATCTAGTACATTGTAATAAGAAAACGTTGAGGAATCAATAAGAAGAATTACTTTTCATTATGAAACAGAACAGAATGAAGTACGTCTCAGAAAGAGATGAAAAAAGTCAGATAGTCCCAGGTCATAAGTATTTATATGACTGGGTAATGAGTAATGTTAAAAAAGGGGAAACGCTAGATATCGGTTGTTGGAATGGGCATCTTGAGTTACTTTTTAAAGATTCTCAACACCATATTACAGGTATTGATTTAGAGGAAGAACCTTTAAGATTTGCAAGAAAGAAATTTAAAAAATATTCATTTATTCAGGCTGATATTTCAAAACCGCTATCTTTTAAAAGCAAGTCTTTTAATACAGTTTTGTATTTTATGGTTTTGGAGCACATTCCAAAAGGAACTGAATTACAGTCACTAAAAAATATCAATAAAGTCCTAAAGAAAAACGGCTTATTATTTATGAATACAATGAATGATACCTTTCTCTCAAACCTCCTTGACCCTGCATATATTTTCGGTCACAGACATTATTCAGAAAAGCGACTTAGATCATTCTTAAAAAAAGCTGGTTTCGAAATTAAAGAGATTCATTATAACGCTGGCTTTTATACGACACTACACATATTCCTTTTATATTTTTTTAAACATATTTTAAGACGATCAGAGCCAAGAAATGCATTTCTCGATCGGCTAATGATGAGAGATTATAGAAACAAAGGCTTTGCTGAGATAGATATTCTTGCAAAAAAAGTCAAAGATTTATGAAAAAAGTTTCTATATTGATTGTTAATTGGAATGGTTTAAAGCATCTTGAAAAATGTCTCCCTACTCTAAGCAAAATTACATATAAGAATCATGAAGTTATTATGGTAGATAATGGTTCAGTGGACAATTCGATTGAATATGTCTCCAAGAATTATCCTAAGGTTAAAATTGTTAGAAATAAGATCAATAAAGGATTTTCTGGTGGCAACAATAGTGGGTTGCCATATTGCACAGGTGATTACATTCTATTATTAAATAACGATACGATTGTCAAAGAAGATTTTGTCACAGAACTTGTGAGGGGAATTGAGGAGGACCCATCGATAGGAGTTGTTCAGGGTAAGTTATTGTCCATGGATCATCCGGGTAGACTTGATTCAGTTGGTGCTTTCTTTACAAACACAGGATTCCTGTATCACTATGGCTATTTTCAAAAAGATCAAAGGAAGTTCAATTATCCGATATATTTATATACTGCAAAAGGAGCCTGTTTAATGGCAAAGAAGGAAGTTATTAGTAAAGTAGGGTTGTTTGATGATGATTTCTTTGCATACTTTGAGGAAACAGATTTTTGTCATAGAGTTTGGTTAGCCGGATACACAATTAAGTATGTTCCTGAGTCACAAATATACCATTTGATTGGTGGAACCTCAAACACAATGAAAAATGCTTTTATTCAGTTTCATTCTTTTAAAAATCGGATTAATTCTTATATTAAAAATCTTAGCATTCAAAATTTAATATTAGTTTTGCCTTTGCACTTACTACTTTGCGAGTTTGCAGCAGTAGGATTTTTGGTATATAAAAAACCAGGACATTTTATTGCAGTTAACAAAGCAATTCTTTGGAATATCACAAATATTAACAAAACATTAAAAAAACGTACAAAAGTTCAAAAATTAAGAGTGTTTACTGATGCAGAGCTGGCACCCTTAATCTCAAAAACTGTCGGGTTATCTTATTATTACTACCTTTTTGCCAAAAGCCTTGTTGGCTATACTGACCCAAGAGTAATAAAGAGATAATGTATTAATCTATCTCAACAAAATGCGTAAAGCAATAACTCTTGTTTTTTTTGTTCTCCTCTCGATTCTATTTTATAGAAATATCTTCAATGGATATTTTCAATCTGATGAATGGTTTTACTTCTCACAATTCTTGCCTATACTCAATGGATTAGGTGGCTTATACGTTGCTTTAATCAAAAGTATTACAGAAACCGGAGTAATATCGGGAGGTGGCCATATGACCCCAATATATACTTTAATTTGGTATCTGCATAATTTGTTTTTTAAATTAAATTACTTTCCATACATCTTCATCAGTGTTCTGGTTCATGGAGTGAATGGTGCACTTCTTTTCTCGTGGGTGTATTCACTAACTAAACGCATCTCTATCTCTATGGTGGCAGGAATATTTTTTGTAACTAGCTTTGCTCATTTTCAAGCTGTTACGTGGGTAATGGCATACATTCCTACGGTTTATTCAGTGTTCTTTTTATTAATTTCCCTACTGTTGCTCACTCAATCCCTTTCAGGGCAGTTGATAGGGAAAAGAAAATTAATAGCGTCATTGATCTTTCTTATTTTAGCCATCTTAACCAAGGAGACAGCAGTTGTCGGACTTGTCATCTATATAATGCTTATCTTAATCCTAAAAAAATCCTCATTTATTCCGCTTCTATTTAAATGGCTTGTTCCAATTAGTATTGCATATATTTTGTTTCGCTTCGTACTTTCAGCGGTTGTTGAAAGATCATCAGTTGCTTTACTAGATAAGCTGCCACCCTTAGATCTTAATATCTTTAGAGCAATTGTTTATCCTATTAGAATAATGGCGTTATCATTTGTGCCTGTGCCACAAATATTAAAATTATCTGACAACTTTAGTAAATTTGCATACCCATCATTTGATATTAATAGTGGTGCGCAGCAGCGAGTCATTCAGGGGCCAGTAAGTGACATCTTCCTACTATTATTTGGAGTATTAATCATCTTTACTGCGATAAAGATAGGAAGAGGGCGAAATTTGCATAGAAAAGAAATGTGGATTGTCTACATGAGCCTTGTGATTGTTCTAACCTGTGCATTGCCACTACTATTGATCTCAACGTATGCACCATGGTGGGGATTTTCAATTTTTATAGATCCGAGGCATATCTATATTGGGTCTATTGGTGCTGGAATACTGTTTGCATTCCTTTTTTCAACTATTAGCTCCTCACTTTCAAAGTATATTTCTAAAGGGGTAATACATGGGCTTCTTTTTGTAATTTTACTAACATGGATGTGGGCAAATTACAACCTATTGCAAGCTCAAATTGCAGAGGATGTTAAGGTTGGAAGAATGAGGCAGACCGTTATAGCAAGTCTTTTAAATAGTGTCAAAGTATTGCCAGAAAATGCGATCTTTCTTGTTGAAAGCCAAAATTCTTATTATGGCTTTAGTCATATTCCACCTTTCCAAACTAACTTAGGGCAAATAATAGCAGTACAGTATTTTAACAAAGGACAAATTGAAAAAGCTTTTGTAACAGACCTCTATTTCTCTAAAGGAATAGAAGTTCAAGGTGTTATTTCTCACGAGGGCCATAGTTTTGGATATTATTTTAATCAGAATGCATTATTGCGTGATATTCTTAATAAAAAGATTTTACCTCAAAATATTGTTGCATTTACATGGGATGAGAATACAAACACATTAAAAAACAATTCGATAGAAAAGAGAAAACTATATGCAGAATTCTCTTCAACTGCAAAACTATTGCAGGACTGGACTAAAAAATCAGATAAGCTATTCTCATTTTCGTATCCAAAGGAGGCAGAGTTGAGCGAATTCCCTGGGCAATTGTATAGTTATGAAATATCTAGTGTGATGGGTGGGGTTAAGATTGAAATTCTTCAGAAGAAAAAAGAAGATCCATTCCATGAATATATTGCAACTCAAATTGACAGTCGTGGGAATTTAATTCAGGATGACTTTTTGATAGATAACGCAATCAGATATGACGGTACACTTGTCACATATTTAAAATTAAAAAATTATGAAGAGTATTTCGTTCCATTCTCATCTGGTGAGTACTATTTAAAGGTAACTTCAGACAATCCAGACAATAATGTGTTGGTAAAAGGTATTCTTAGCACTATATTTTTTTAAATGTATATGATAATAACTATTGAGTAATAATTTTATGAAAAGTCACGAAAAAAATACTTTTGAAGAAAAATACTTCCAAGGTTGGTACAAAGCGGCAGTTGGTAATTTTGAGCCAACCGATTTAAGAATAGCTAAGAATTGGTTTTGGGCATGGCTTAAAAAAATTGAACAGTATCTTCCATTACAAAATGGAAAAGGTAAATCTGTTCTGGAAATTGGCTGCTCAATCGGTGCAGTTGCAAACCTTTTAGTTGAGAAAGGATTTGATGTGACGGCAACAGACATTTCTAAATATGCGGTTAAGAATGCAGGAAAATTAACTCCAAAAGCGAAATTTAAAGTTCTCGATATTGAGAATATTGGTTCTATTTCTAAATTATATAATTACGTTATCTGTTTTGAGGTGGTGGAACATCTTGTACATCCTGAGAAGGGTATTAGCAATATGTATAAGCTTTTGAAGAAAAACGGGTTTGTAATTATTTCAACACCATATCCATATTCATGGAACTATGGAGATCCAACGCATATTAGTGTTAAATATCCTATTGAATGGGTGCTGCTGCTTAGAAACGCTGGTTTTAGAGATATAAAGTATTATAAATTTACCCTTATTCCCTTTTTCTATAGATTTTCGAAGTATTTTCAAATTATTATTCCATTTCACATCCAGATTCCAAAACTAAATTGCCCTATAATCTTTATTGCTAAAAAGTGAAGAAGCAAACATATATTCACCTCCTCATTATTGTATCAATTGGTTTACTGCCACTGCTTTGGTTCACAAGTGGTACGTTAATTCTTGGGCATGATGCAGGTTTGCCATTTGACCCAATGACCCATTTTCTAGATAGGCTTTATGTCTGGACTCAGCGTTTTGGTATGGGATCAGACCAGAGTTCCGCATTGTTAGGAGCTGTTTTTATTCATGGAATAGAGGCTCTATTGAATCTACTTCCTATTTCTCTGCAGATGCAGCAGAAAATTCAGTTTGTTTTTTGGTTTACACTTCCTGGTATTACGATGTATATTTTTACATCAAAAATATGGCGAGAAAAGAAATATCTGCCAGTTGTAGCATCAATAATTTATATGCTGAACTACTACCTGCTACAGGGCTGGTTTATTGCTGAGAGGACTAAATTTTCGACATATGCTGCTCTACCATTAGTGATGTACTTCATATTAGTTTACTTGCAAAAAAAGATGAAGTTATTACCAGCTATTTTGGGAGCAGGGCTAACTCTGAGTATTTTGAATGGAGCCGGTAGTTTTCCCTTATATGGCGGATTATTGATTGCAATCGGGATTAGTTATTTATTCATTTTATTTCTATCTCCTAATTTAAAGACACTTTTAAGGATATCCTACTTAAATGTAGGCGTTGGAGTAGTCTATGTAATTTTAAATGCGTATTGGTTATTCCCATATCTTTCATATGTCACTAGTTTTTATGGTCGAGACCTGGCAATGGCCGGAGGACCAGATGGTGTATTAAATTGGGCATCCTATCTCACGCTTCACACAACATTTTTTAACCTTCTTTTCGGACAAGGTGTGCCGGACTGGTATTTGAACAAGTTTCATGCATATTCTGGAATCGTGTTGAGCAATTCATTTTTCTCTCTTTTTAGTGGATTACTATTACTATTCTTATCGATATCAGTAGTCGTCAAAAAATCTACTAAGGATAATTTTTATATTTTCCTTTTTTGGATTATAACTTTTGTCGCAATTATATTCTCAGCAGGACCAAGTTCTCCTTTTGGATTTATTTATGAGTTTTGCGTTAGGTATGTTCCTGGTTTTGCCATGTTTAGAAGTTCTTATTACAAATTTAACTATGCAATGTGGTTTGGATTTAGTGTTTTGATCGCATTTTCTCTCGATCACATTTTGACATGGATTCACAAAACAATGAATACTAAGATTCTGGTAATTGTGTCTGCGTTATTATTCACTGGATATCTTGGGTATCACTATACAGTAATGACCGGAGGTTTTTTTGATTATAATCGTGAGCCAAATCATCAATTGAGTAATCGGATCACTGTCCCACAATATGTCTTCGATTTTGGTAAATGGGTGAATACACAGAATATTGATACTAGATATCTTATTTTGCCTGATATTAATGATTCAGGTTATATTTCATATAAGTGGGGATATTGGAGTTTGGCTACAATTAATAGTCTGCAAAACAGAAGTTCGTTTATTCAGAATAATTCATTAATGCCAGAGCGTGAACGTAGCGAAATTAAGCAGATGTCTCAGGCTCTTCTTAGTGGTGAGATAGATAGTTTTCTAGATTATGCATCTCTTTTTGCAGTAGACAAAATTGTTCTTCAAAATGATGTTGACTGGGATAATTCATCTTGGATTTCTACCAATCCTGAAAATTATAGAAATATCATTGAGAGAAATAAAATCTTTAAGAAGGAACGGGAGTTTGGTAAATGGACTGTATATTCAATTGAAAATAGTAAAAGACTGCGTGTTTCAGCCTCGCCATCTGTTAGCTATCTTCAGGGCTCACTTCGAGATATAGTCTCTTTTAAGGACTTTGATGCTACAGTCCCACTCTATATTACAGGTGAATCTGCACAGAAGGATTTATATTACTTGAATCAATCCAGCAACAAATATATCTCAGCAGATTGCATAGAGTGTGATGGTATTGAGACAGGTTACAAATTTGAATTTTTTAATCCAAAAATTTTGCCTAATTCACCTTTATATTTTCTTGTGAGGGAAAAGGAGGATAAAGTTGAAAAGAGTGCGAATGATTTTGAATCAAAAGTAAATTTCTACTTAACAACCGCTGATAGAAGAGCTATTGAAATTAAGTGGATGATGGATACAGGGGAGAAATCTGCCGTAGGCCCAACGATACTTCGTTATAAGAATAGTTTATCTTCACTTGAAAATTTAATTAATAAAGGTGGATCACCTTCTGATTTTGAGAAAAATAATTCTATTTTTCAGACAGTAAATGGCCATCTTCAAAAGCAACAAGAACTACTTGGATCTTTGGATGATGATTCAGTGCTTACTGAAGTATCTGGGAGATTAAACAAGCTTATCAGGACGACAGATAGATTAAAGTTTATAACCAGGCAGTTGAATCAGAAACGATTCATTATCAACGCTCCGATAGAGGACGTCTACAAGATATATGTAAAACACCCAAGTAACGATTCGAAGTTAGACGTGCAATCGCCAATCTTGACCATAGACGGTGCCTCTCAGCTATTTGTAAGCCAAGAAGGTAGCTGGAGTAATTTTGGGGAGGTAGCCTTAAGTAAAGGTCAGCACAAGATCGAGCTAACTGAATCTACGATTAAGAATTTAGTAACAGAAAAAGCCACGTTTCCGTTCGGTGAGAGTGGGATTATGAGTAGTAATAATATACATACTTTTAATAACGCTAGTATAGGAAGGTGTATTGCCTTGCCTATTCCAGATCAGTCTGTAACAACTGATCAATCGTACCTAGTCTCATTTTCTTATAGAAATAATAATGGCCCGCTCGCATTAGTGGCTTTTGTAAGTCCAGATAAAAACCTCTCATCCCCCCATATTTTGGACACAAAGCTGAAGTCATCTAGTGAATGGTCATCATTTACCTATCTTGTGACACCTGCTGTAAAAAATACTACTTTCAATATTTGTAATCCAAATCAAGAGGGGGAGAAAGCCTCGAAGACTCGAGCCATAGCTGAAATATCACAAGTAAAGGTCGAGAGAATTACATATCCAAGTATTCTTTTGTTTAAAAAAAGAGATATCAGCGTGCTTGCAAATATAAAAACTTCCTATAAGAAGCTAGATCCAGTAACGTATAGCATAAGTACTTCAGGATCTACCGGGTCAGCCTCAATTGCAATGAGAGAGTACTATGGTCAAAACTGGATTCTCTGTGATGAGAAGGAAATTTGCACATCCCCAAATGACAAATCGCATTTCGCGTCAGCAGGTTATGCAAATGGATGGTATTTTGAAGATGGGTTGTCGGGTAAGGTTACGCTTAGGTTTCAATCGCAGGGACTATATGTTAAAGGTGCCTTTTTGTCTATTATTGGCTATATAGTTTCAGCAATTATATTAATAATATGGAAAAGAAGAATAAAAAGTTAATAAATCAAAGTAATATTTTGATTAGAATCTTGTCTAAGGACAGCGTGCGACTATTGATCTTAGTCACTTTACTAGTGTTAACAATTATCTCAGGCAAGTTCCCCTACGTAAATCTGATTGCAAATCATTATTTCTATGGAATTGGAGTCGTGATGGTGCTTGCGTTGTTATTTTTTAAACAATACATTAATGAAAGGAGAAATAAGATTATACTAATTTGCGAAATTGTCATAGCAGTAATAGTCAAGATTATCGGGAATCAACAGGTAGAAGATATAGTTGGTTTTATTTTATTCGTTACATTATTATTAATTGTAATACTTGGCATAGCATCGCAAAGAAGTAAGCTCGCTTTGTATTTGAAGAAATGAATACATTACTCAGGGGAGATTGGAGATTTTTTTGGCCAGAGAATCTCAATTATTTTATTGGATTTCCACAAGCATGGGATAGTAGTCTAAATACTGGCATTGGTCAGTCTGGAATCGCAACGCTTTGGATATCTGGATATCTTTATATAACTAATACATTGTCGCTACTAGGCCTATCTTGGACTATGATCACATTGGTCTGTTGGATATTGCCAATTGTGTTGCTATGTTTTTTTGGTACCTACTCTCTCTTTAAGTATCTTTTTCCAGAACAGGGTAGATATGCATTTTTTGCAGGGATACTATACCTCTTTAATACCTATTTTCTATTAATTCTCTCAGGTGGACAGTTAGGCGTAGGATTAGCGTATTCAATATTTCCATTTACGATATATTTCTTCCTAAAATTATTGGGGAACGTTTCAAGATATAATATTCTATGTTTTTCGTTAGTTTTCTCAGTACTTTTATTATTTGATTTGAGGTTTGCTTATATGTTCCTATTGGTTGCTCCAGTACTACTAATAGTTGGATTTAGAAAAGATTCAGTTAAATCCTATATTTACTCACTACCAATTATTGGAATAATAGTTTTCCTTTTACATAGTTATTGGATAATTCCTTTGCAGATATTTAAGCCAACTGTAAATAAGGTTGTTTCTGGTGGTATTGAGGAGTTCAAATATTTTAGTTTTGCCGACTTCTCGCATGCATTAACATTTATTCATCCTAACTGGCCAAATAATATTTTTGGAAAAGTATCATTTCAAATTCCGCAATTTCTTCTCGTCCCATTATTAGCATTTTCCTCATATTTATTTCTTACAAAAAAGAATATGAAAAAGATTTTATGCTTAATGACTCTGCTATTTGTCGGTGTGTTTCTCGCAAAAGGTTCTACGGATCCGCTCCTCTTCGTAAATGATTTTATCTTTATGAATATTCCAGGAATGAGTCTATTTCGAGATCCAACAAAATTTTATGTATATATCTCAGTATCATTCTCTATGCTTCTTCCATTTGCTGCGTACCATATCTCCGAGTTGGTGGCTAAGAAATTCTCATCTGCAAGGCAATATCTTTTCTATAGCTTCATAATCGGTTGGTTATTATTACTTTTCTCTTCAGGGAATATAAAACTATTGCAATCATTTCTTCCAAGTCCTGTCCCTGATGACTATAGAGAGCTTACAAAATTTATTTCATCACAAGATCAGTCATTTAGAACATTTTGGGTGCCTCAGTGGCAAAGGTACGGATATTTTTCTCCAATTCATCCCGCTATAGGTAGAAATGAATTTATTGAAAATTCTTCTATATCATCTATTAAGAAATGGTTCGGACAGAAAGAAGCGGAGAAAACATTGATCGCTTCTGGAGTAAGATTCGTAATAGTCCCATTTGATTCTGAGAGTGAGATCTTTTTAACCGATAGGAAGTTCGATAAGAAAGTTTATCAAGATTTAGATACTTTCTTAAGTAAGGTCACCTTCCTTGAAAATAGGCGCGCTTTTGGAAGGATAATTACCTATGAAGTCATAGATTCAAAGCCTAGAATTTGGGCGAACAATTCAAAGGTTAAGTTTTCATACCTAGGTAATAACGGGTATTCACTAGAGGTAATGAATGGGAAAAAGGGAGAAACTATTCATTTTTCTGAAGGTTTTGACAATGGCTGGAGACTTATAGCTGATCAAGGAGAGGTAAATCCATTAAGGGATGGTAACTATTTTATGAAGTTTGAATTACCCAGTGATAGTGAGGAGCTAAAGTTGATTTATCGTCCTCAAAAACTTGTTGAAGTTCTCTCCATCATGAGTCTTGTCCTATTCATTGCTATGACATTCATTATCATAAGGGACAAAAAACTATTTAAATCTTCTAAGTAATTTTGCGTTTATCAAATAGAATGCTAAAATAGAAGCATGATCAGTATCGTAGTCCCCGTATATAATGAGGAGGAGAGTCTCCAGGCATTTTATGATGAGTTGATCCTTCGTATCCCATCGTTTACCAAATCATATGAGGTTATTTTTGTAGATGATGGATCAACTGATGACTCCTTGAATATTCTTAAGAAATTAGCTCAAAAAGATAAGAATGTTAAGATATTTTCTCTCAGAAAAAATAGTGGCAAGGCAGAGGCTCTGACATTAGGCTTTCAGATGGCTAAGGGAAATGCAATTGTTACTCTAGATGCAGATCTTCAAGATCAACCAAAAGAAATTCAGAAGCTTCTTTCACTGCAAAAAAATGGCGTGGATGTTGTCTGTGGCTGGAGAAAAGATCGTAAAGATAAATCCAAGATGAAGGTGATCTCGAAGATCTTTAACCTTTTAGTGCGTAAAGTCTTTGACATAAATATTCATGATTATAATTGCGGAATGAAACTCTATACCTCTGAGGCAGCAAAAAGCCTGAGGTTGTATGGTGGGATGCATAGATTTATCCCAATCCTTGTGAGTGAGCAAGGCTTTAGTGTTGATGAAATGCCAATAGAGCATGTACAACGTATGTTTGGCAAATCTAAATACGGCTTTTCAAAGATCTTCAAAGATGTTCCCGATATGTTCACTATGATATTTCTGATGAAGTATCGCAAGCAGCCACTCCATTTCTTTGGCGCTATTGGTGGCGCAGTTTTTTCAGGTGGATTCGTTATTTTGTCTTATCTCACGCTCATTAAGCTCTTTTCAGGACAGTCTATCGGCGGGAGACCCCTTCTCTTTCTAGGAGTACTTCTTGTTGTAGTAGGTATACAAATCTTCTTTACTGGATTTCTAGCAGAGTTGATTATAAATATTTCGCAGAGAAATAGGCCAATATTGCCTCTTCGTTATAGTACTGATTCTCAATGAAGCTTCAAGATATATTATTTCTCTTTATTGCTCTTCTCTTGCTACTTAGGGGAAGTTCGAAATTAGCAGGTTTATTTTCAATTGTCTGTATTGCGATATCAGGTATATTGTTTTATTTCTCTATATTCTTTACAGCGCAAAGACTCACGATGTATGCCTGTGTTTTTGCCCTAATGTCTGTCATACTATTTATTATTAAGTTAAAAAAATAATATGACAATTGGTATAGATGTTTCACAGTTAGCATATCGGAATACTGGTGTTGCTAATTATCTCAAAAGCCTCCTGAACGCGCTGGTAAATGAGGACAATGATGTAAGGTACATCTTTTTTTTCTCAAGTCTACGTGGACAACTCGACGTATCAGATCTACCAAAAGGCCCGAACATTACTCTTAAGAAGTTTCCTTTCCCACCTGCGCTTCTTGCCCTTATTTGGAATAGGCTCCATATCCTGCCAATAGATTTGTTTATTGGTAAAGTCGATCTATTCTTGACATCAGACTGGACAGAGCCACCACTGAGAAACGGAAAAAAAGCGACAATACTTTATGACCTCATTGTCTATAAGAATCCAAATGAATCAGCAGATCTTATTGTTCAAAATCAGAAAAGAAAGCTACAATGGGTTAAGAAAGAGTCAGATCTAGTTTTTTGCATATCAGAGGCTACTAAGAATGACGCTCAAGAAGTACTGGGGATACATCCGGATAAAATGCATGTAATTTATCCAGGAATATAAAAGTATGATAATTGGAATTGATGTAAATGAAGCAAATGTCGATCGAAAGGTTGGGATAAGTGAATATGTGTTCCAGCTTATGCGCCAGTTTAGCCATCTTGCATCAAAAGATATTGATTGGCAAGTCTATTTGAAGAATAACCCCTCAAAGGACTTCCCTGAGATGTCTGAGAAATGGGAATACAAAGTATTTGGTCCTAAAAAATTCTGGACCCAATTTGCCCTTCCCCTAAAACTAGCTTTGACGAATAAAAAGCCAGATGTTTTTTTCTCACCAGGTCATTACTCTCCTCGATTCTCGCGAATTCCCAGAGTGATTTCTATCATGGATCTTGCTTTCCATCATTTTCCAGAGTATTTCACGACAAAGGATCTTGCCCAGCTTAAGTCGTGGACGAAATATTCCATACTTAAGGCAGATGCGATCATTACAATTAGCCAAGCAACTAAAGATGATATACTCAAGTTGTACGGTGTCAAAAGTGAAAAGGTTCACGTCGTTTATCCTGGAATTAAAGAAACTATGTCACTTGAGCCGCATATCTATCCTATGAAAGAATTAGAAAATAAATTTGGGATAACAAAGAAGTATTTACTCTTTGTTGGTACTCTCCAGCCTCGTAAAAATATTAGACGCCTCATTGAAGCATTCTCAAAAGTTCATATAATCGATTCTGATTTGCAACTCGTTATTGTTGGAAGAAAAGGGTGGAAGTATGAAGAGATCCTTTCTGCTCCTGAGGAGTTTGGCGTGAAGGACTCTGTTGCGTTTCTAGATTTCGTCAAAGATGAAGATCTCCAGATGCTTTATAAAGGAGCTCAGTGCTTTGTATGGCCTAGTCTATATGAGGGTTTTGGACTGCCAGTGCTTGAAGCAATGCAGTATGGATGTCCAGTTATCACGAGCAATATTTCAAGTCTTCCAGAAGCGGGTGGAGATGCTGCTATCTATGTTGATCCTGAGAATGTCGATGATATTTCAGAGAAAATTAAGAAAGTCTTGGAGGATAAAGAGCTGCGAGAAAGTATGATTAAAAAAGGGTATCAGCAAGTGAAAAAATTTAGTTGGGAAAAGGCTGCCAAAGAGACACTTGAGATTATTAAGGAAGTTGTAAAAAAATGAAAGATAAATCAGGAGCACAATTATCACCTAGTAAAGTGGTAGCTAAAGGAGCATTTAGAATCTCGACAATTGTTCTTGAGTTAGTGAATTATGTTCTCCATACAGTCTGCAATTTCCCATCGCATCACCTGCGTAGAGCTTTTTTGCGAATGGCTGGAATGAAAATTGGCAGAGGGTCGTCAATCCATATTGGGCCGAGGTTTTATGATGTCTCAAAGATAATTATTGGAAAGGACAGTATTGTTGGTGAATATGCAGTGCTCGATGGACGAGCCCCGTTGAAAATTGGTGATCATGTAGATATCGCATCAGAAGTTATGATCTATAACTCACAGCATGACATGGGTGCACAGAATTTTGCCGGAGTTGAAGATGTAGTGCTTGCACCAGTCGTGATTGAGGATTATGTGTTTATTGGGCCAAGGGCAATTATTCTTCCTGGCGTCACAATTGGGAAAGGAGCCATCGTGGGTGCTGGGGCAGTAGTTACAAAGGATGTTGATCCATTTGCGATTGTGGGTGGGGTGCCTGCAAAGGTTATTGGGGAGCGATCATTGAAGGATCCTGCCTACAAGCTTGGGAGAGCAGCATGGTTTCGATAGTCATACTCTCATACAATACCTCAGAGCTCTTGAAGAAATGTCTTGAGTCGATCTACCTTCATCTTCAGGGTAAATTCGAGGTCATAGTCGTTGATAACGCATCCAAAGATGAAAGTGTCAAAATGGTCAAAGATACTTTCAAGAAAGTTCGCCTTATTGAGAATCCTCATAATTCGGGATTTGCCGGCGGGTGCAACTTGGGAGCTGCGAGTGCAAAGGGTGAGCATATCCTATTCCTTAACTCTGATGCTGAGGTAAAGGATAATCCACTTCCAATTCTTCTTCAGACATTTAATGATCACGATAATGTTGCAGTAGTGGGTGGAATTTTGGAGAACTATAATGGCTCTCTTCAGCGATCGTTTGGCGATTTTTATACAATTCCCAATATTATCACCTTACTTTTTGTTGGTGAAAATGGAGAGCTCAAAAAATACACAGATGAAAAAGAAATGGAGACTGACTGGGTGAGTGGGGGATTTATGATGACTGATTCGGCGCATTTTAGGTCTGTTAAGGGCTTTAATGAGTCATACTTTATGTACATCGAAGATATGGATCTTTGTTATAGATTGCGAAAGAAGGGGCTGAAGGTATTTGTGAATCCAGATGCGCGTATTAAGCATCTAGGACAGGGTAGCTCGAACAAAGCATTTGCAATTATTCACATCTATATGGGGCTGCAGATTTTTTATCAACAGCAAAGAGGTATACTGGAATACTACACCGTCAAGCTGTTATTATTAGTGAAGGCAGTACTAGCACTGATAGTAGGTCTCCTAACCTTGAGGAAAAATCTTATCTCGACATATTACAAAGCACTAAAAACTTTATGAAAATATTAAAATTTGCAAAGAATAATGTTTTTCTGTTACTCACTCTTTTTCTTTTGGCATTTATACCTCTCTACCCAAAGCTTCCATTAGTTGATATCACTAATACATGGGTGTATATTCGTATTGAGGATGTGCTAGTTGCGCTTACTTGGATCACCTTTTTTATTCTATTTTGGCGTAAAAAGGCTACTCTCAAGACTCCGTTAACGTATCCAATTCTTATATTCTGGGCAGTTGGAGCGCTTGCAACAATTCATGGTGTTATCTTTCTCTTCCCGAAGATCTCAGGACTTTTCCCACACTTGGCTCTCCTTAATTTCCTGCGAAGAGTTGAGTACCTTTCGGTCTTTTTTCTTGCTTTTAATGCAATGAGAAATAAAAAGTTTGTGACACCACTTATCTTCACCCTGGCTATTACGATGATTGGGGTCTTTATTTATGGTGTTGGGCAGAAATTCTTGGCCTTTCCAGCATTCTTGACCATGAACGAAGAGTTCGCAAAGGGAATTCCGCTGCGACTATCTCAAGCAGCACGTATTCCATCTACCTTTGGTGGTCATTATGATCTTGCTGCTTACCTTACACTCCTTATTCCAATTATGGGTGCTATGGTTTTTGGCTTTAAGAGTTGGTATGCAAAGATATTTTTTCTATTAACTTCAGTGAGCGGTCTTATCTTGCTCCTCATGACTGCTTCTCGCGTCTCCTATGGCGTATATCTTGTCTCAATTGTCTTCCTCCTTGTGCTTCAAAAGGGAAAAAAATTCATTATCCCAGTTGTAATATTAAGTCTTTTATTAATGAGATCATTTGATGGCATTTCTCAGAGATTTGCAAGTACATTTCAGCAGGTTGACCTCGCAGTTGATTCAAGAACTGGCAAAGCAATAGGTGTTATCTCACAAGGCGGTCAAGATACGGGTAAGATCGTGATTGAAGATAAAGAATCAACTGGTGAAAGTCTTCCACAGGGCTCAAAATACATCAATTTCCCAAGCACATCAGGTAAACAGTTTGAATCAGAGATCCTCTTTAAAAAATTAGGGAGCAATGGTCAGGAAGGAATGATTATTAGTAAGACAGGGACTATCATCGTGAAGAAGGCATTTGCTTATGACGTTTCATTTACGACTCGCTTCCAGGGTGAATGGCCACGAGCAATTGAAGCACTTCAGCGCAATCTACTACTGGGAAGTGGTTATTCATCCATCAATCTAGCAACTGACAATAATTATCTGCGCATGCTCGGTGAGACAGGGATACTTGGATTTGGTGCTTTTATCATGATCTTTGTTATCGCGACTATTTATGCATGGCGAGTTCTCCCATCCATAACTGATCGAAAGACAAGAAGTCTTGTTTATGGGGTGATGGCTGGCGTATTGGCGCTCTCTCTGAATGCTGTTCTAATTGATGTATTTGAGGCATCGAAAGTTGCTTTTGTTCTCTGGCTGATAATGGGTTCGACTCTGGGACTTGTCCATCTGTATCAAGAAAAAGCTGTAAATTATGGTAAAGAGCTGCTTCGCATCATTACATCAATTCCAGTTCTGGTCGCAGGAATTGCAATCTCAGGATCAATTATATTTTGGTCAATGATCTCGAATTATTTTGTTGGAGACGACTTTACTTGGCTTCGTTGGGCAGCAGATTGCTCATCTCTTGTTTCACAAGGTGGGCCAAAAGTTTGTGGTTCATTAATTGAGACTATTTTGAGCTTTTTTACTCATTCTCAGGGATTTTTCTATCGACCTGGAACGAAGACATTTTTCTATCTGATGTACCCATTGTTTGAATTATTCCCAACACCATATCATGTTGTCTCCCTAATGCTTCATCTTATAAGCACATCTTTACTTTTTTTCATCTTTAAAAAGATTTTAGGCAGTAAATTATGGGCATTTGCTGGAGCACTTCTATTTATGGTCCTAAGTGTTCACGCAGAGTCAATTTACTGGGTCTCAGTTACGGGGCATATGATAACAGCCGTACTTATCTTACTTGCACTGCTTGCATATATGTATTGGATGGAGACGAAGAATCATCTCCTCTTTATACTGGCATGGATAAGCGTGCTTGTCTCTACCTTCTTTCATGAATATGGAGCGATGGGCTCATTAATTCTTATCGCCTACGATATATTTAATTCACAAAAAATTACTTTTAAGAATGTTTTAAAGAGGTGGCATTACCTTGTGCTTCTGGCTCCGATTGTCATCTACGCAGTCCTTCGGACTAATGCATCTAGCTTCGTAACAGGGGGAGATTATTCGTATAGCTTGACAAATCTTCCATTTAATTTTGCCGGTAATTTAGCAGGTTATTTCTTTGCGACGATTATTGGACCGGTCTTCAATCCTATTTATACAGCTGTGAGAATGTACGCAAATTCACATATTCCAGTAGCAGTATTAGCGATGGTAGCTATCCTAATCGGGGCTATATCACTCTTTTTAAGGGCAAAGAATGTGAGGGAGCATCTTTTTGATAAGCAGATCTTATTTGCACTTACATTCTTTGTTGTAGGACTAATTCCATTCTTAGGTTTGGGCAATCTTTCTGATAGATATGTTTATCTTGCCTCGGTAGGCCTAGTACTTGCTGTGATTATTATTCTTAAAAAGACGCTTAATATGAAAAGTAGAAATGTAGTTGTTGGTGCAGTCGTATTAGGTATTATCTACGGCTTTACCCAGATCTTTCAGCTTTTTTCAATTAATTCTGATTGGAGACAGGCAGGGAGAACATCAAATAACGCGCTCGTCGCATTATCATATGCGTATGCTAATACCGGCGCTCTTTCCTCAAAGCCAATATTCTATTTTGTAAATGTCCCGATTAAGTATGGCGATGCTTGGGTGTTCCCCGTTGGGCTTCAGGATGCGCTGTGGTTTTCTTTTCAAAATACGCCATTGGTGATTGTGCAAACTCAAGATGAAGCATCAGCTATGGAGCATGCCAAAAATGATACAGAGAATGTTCATGTGTTTAAATTTGAGAGTAATGGTGATTTGCTAGAGTTGAAAATCCCTGTAATTCCGGCTCCAATTAAATCGGGGCTAACTCCTACTCCAAAAACATCGGTAAAGTCAAAAACATCTGTTAAGTAGCATCCTATGTTTGGTAAAGATAAATACACATTTCTCCTCCTTGTAATATTGATTGGCTGTATCTGCATTAGACTTTTTAGATTTAATGGTCCAATTGCTGACTGGCATAGTTGGAGACAGGCTGATACCTCATCTGTCTCTCGAACTTTCATCAATGAAGGATATGATCTTCTCCATCCAAAGTTTCATGACATATCTAATGTTGCTTCAAAACTTGATAACCCAAATGGATATAGATTTGTTGAGTTTCCAATTTACAATGTTCTTCAAGCAGGTCTGACTCAATTTATTGGTATTCTTACTCTTGAGGAATGGGGGAGGATGATTAGCATCATTTCATCCGTATTGAGCACCTATATTCTTTATAAATTAGTTAGTAAATATACCAATAAAACTGCGGGGCTTTTTACTGCTTATTTCTATGCATTTATTCCCTTTAATGTTTATTATGGACGTACCATTTTGCCGGATCCATCAATGGTTTCGACCTCACTACTTGCGATCTACCTTTTTGATCTTTATTTGAAAAATAAGAGAGGTAAGTATCTTTTACTTGCTGGAGTGAGCGCATCGCTCTCGCTTCTTCTTAAGCCGTATGCGATTTTTTTTCTGGTTCCTCTGCCAGTCATGGCAATTTACACTTATAAGCTCGCGATCTTTAAGCAATGGAAGATCATTCTTGTCGGTATTTTTACAGTTATACCATTAATTCTCTGGAGGCAGTGGATGGTGCAATTCCCCGAGGGTATTCCAACAAATCAGTGGCTATTGAATGGAAATGGAATACGATTTAGACCCTCATTTCTCCGTTGGATGCTCTATGAAAGACTAACCAAGCTTATCTTAGGCTATTTCCTAGCCCCTATTCTCTTGCTGGGCGCATATAAGGTTTTTAAAGAGAAAGCATTTATGCTTTATTCATCAATTGTGCTTGGTGCTGCTCTCTATGTCGTAACGTTTGCGACTGGGAATGTGCAGCATGACTATTATCAAATACTTATTATGCCAAGCGTTGCATTACTCCTAGGTCTTGGCGCATATCTTCTCAGTCAGAAAATTAGTGCTTGGTTGCCTTTACATTTGCGTAAGCATAATCCATATTTCGGAGTCCTTTTTATTCTCCTGATAAGTCTGATGAGTATGGGGCATTCCTGGATGAGCGTTAAGGAGTATTTTAATATCAATAATCGAGCGATCATAACTGCTGGGGAGGCAGTGGATCGATTAACACCAAAAGATGCTCGTATTATAGCGCTCTACAATGGTGACACTTCATTTCTTTATCAAACAAAGAGAAAGGGTTGGGCGTCTCAGCAGAGTTCACTCCCGGAGATGATTAAGCTCGGCGCTTCATACTTGGTGATTACGAATCCAAATGGGTCTGATTATAATTTTTCTAAAGAATATCAAGCAGTAGTTTCAAATAAGACATTTCTTTTAGTAGATCTAAAAAAGCCATTATGAAAATTCTAATAGTTTCATCATATCTTCCGTACCCTCTGCTAAATGGTGGCAATATTCGTCTTTACAATATTATTAAATCTTTAGGTGACAAACACGAAATAACTCTTGTGTGTGAAAAAAGAGAGGCACAAACTCAAGATGACATAAGAGAGGTCGAAAAGATCTGTAAAAAAGTTATAACAGTAAAGCGCAATAAGCAGTGGAGTATAACTAATGTTCTTAAGTCTGGATTTTCGTCAATTCCTTTTCTTGTACAAGGGCATACCTCTAAGGAGTTCCAGGATGCCATTTCTGCAGAGCTTGATGCCGGTGGATTTGATTTGATTCATGTCGAGACATTTTATGTCATGCAAAATGTTCCAGATTTCGCGCTCCCAATTGTGCTTGTTGAGCATAATATCGAGTACTTAGTCTATGAGAGATTTATGCAAAAAGTACCATTTATTCTTAAGCCATTTTTAGCAATTGATATTAACAAAATTAAAAAAATTGAGATGGCTTTCTGGAATCAGGCGAAAATAATTGCAACTGTTTCGGATCAAGAAAGAAAAATCATTGATAAGAATAATTGTTATGTTGTGGCAAACGGTGTTGATACAAAGCAGTTTGCTAAAAAAACAATTGATAAAGATTTTGCAAAAAAACAAAAGAAAGTCTTATTTATTGGTGACTATGCATGGTTGCAAAATAGCGACGCGGCACGTTATATCATTGAGGAAGTGTGGCCATTCCTCAGTTCTCAGGGAGATTTATCACTTTGGATAGTGGGGCGCAATATGCCTCAAAGCCTTAAGGATCTTGGTAGGGGTGATAAGAGAATTTTTTTTGATGACAAGAATACTTCATCTGCTTCTGATATTTTTACAGAGGCAGATCTTCTTCTTGCTCCAATTCGAGTTGGAGGGGGTACAAGCTATAAGATTATTGAATCAATGGCAGTTGGAACGCCTGTGGTTACGACTAGCTTGGGCCATGAAGGGATTGATGTTCAGAAGGATAGAGATATTCTAGTTGCAGATGATCCAGAGTCGTTGTCGCGAACAGTTAGTGATATTCTCTCAGATGAGGAGAGCTATCGAAAGCTCTCCAGTAATTCACGAAAAGCCGTTGAGAGTATTTATGATTGGTCCGTTATTGCAAAGAAAATGGATGAGGTCTACCAGAAGGCGGTGGGGAAGTAGTGAGAATAGGGATTGATGCTCGTTTTTGGAATGAAACCGGTGTGGGTCGCTATATTCAAAACCTTGTTGCCAATATCATTATTCTTGATAAGTCAAATGACTATGTGTTGTTTGTTCGATCTCAAGATCTCGCAAAAGTACAACTATTTACAAAGAATTCGAATTTCACATGCATTCCGGTAGATATTCCGTGGCACTCTTTAAAAGAGCAAACGCAATTTACGTCAATCATTAAGGAGCAAAAAGTTGACCTCATGCACTTTCCTTATTTCTCAGTACCAATTAGCTTCAATGCTCCATTTATTATCACAATTCATGATCTTATTCTGCATCACTTCCCAACAGGTGAGGCAAGTACACTATTTTTGCCACTCTATTATGCAAAATGGCTTGGGTATAAATTAGTGATTGCATCAGCTGCGAGAAGGGCATTGCATGTATTAACAGTCTCGAATGCGACAAAGGATGAGATAATTGATCATCTCGGAATTAAGAACGAGAAAATAAGCGTGATCTATGAAGGAGTGGATAGCCAGCTTTCATCCGTATCTTTGAAATCTCAAACAACAAAACCGGAAAAATATTTTCTCCATGTAGGTAATGTCTATCCTCATAAAGATCCGAAAGTTCTTGTTGATGCATTCTCAAAACTTAATGATGAGGCAGTCTCCCTTATATTTGTTGGCAAACAAGATCACTTTATGAAGAAATTAGAGGAGTATGTTAGAAAAAAGCATCTTAAAAATATTGTGTTCAAAGGATTTGTGCCTGATGTTGAATTGGCAAATATGTATAGAAATGCACTTGCTACTGTAGTTAGTTCAAAAATGGAGGGGTTTGGTCTTCCTGCTGTGGAAGCGATGATAAATACATGCCTTGTTGTTTCATCAGACATCCCTTCATTGCGTGAGGTTACGAAAGGTAATGCACTGTTTTTTAAGCAAGGTGATGTGGAAGGCTTGAGTCAGCTCTTACTTACTCTTGCTAAGGATGAGCAAAACAAGTATGCTTCCCAAAAGATAGACGCAGAAAAAATCGCAAAGGAATATTCATGGGAGAGAATGGCAAAGGAGACTATAGCTCAATATGAAGGTTGCAATCGTATACGACAGGATAAATAAATGGGGAGGTGCTGAACGAGTCCTCCTTGCTCTTCACGAGCTTTTTCCGAATGCACCACTCTTCACCTCAGTCTACTACAAAGAGAAGGCAGCATGGGCAAAAGATTTTGAAATTAGGCCATCTTTCCTCCAGAATTTTCCATTTGCCAAGGGTGGACACGAGCTTTATCCGATACTTATGCCACAGGTATTTGAATCATTTGATTTTGCAGAATATGATGTTGTGATTTCGGTGACTAGTGAGGCGGCGAAGGGAATTATCACCAAGCCAGGCACGTTGCATATTTGTTATTGTCTGACTCCAACTCGGTATCTTTGGAGTGGATATGATCAATATTTCCAAACTCCACTTGTTAGGTTTTTATCCTATCCATTTGTGAGATATCTGAGGATGTGGGAAAAAATTGCAGCCAATAGGCCTGATATTTTTGTTGCTATCTCACATGAGGTTCAAAACAGGATTAAGAGGTACTATCAAAGAGATTCTGCTGTAATTTATCCACCAGTAAGTCTCTTCGAGAGATATACACATTTAAGGCGAAAGCAAGGCGAGTATTATTTGGTTGTCTCAAGACTTGTGCCATATAAAAAAGTCGAACTAGCAATTAAGGCATGTAATACCCTAAAAAGAGATCTAGTTATTGTTGGTGTAGGTAGTGAGATGACTAGGCTTAAGAGGATAGCGGGCCCAACAGTGACCTTCAAAGGCTCGCTAACTGATGATGAGCTAGCAAATGTTTATGTAGGTGCAAAAGCAGTTATTTTCCCAGGTTTTGAGGATTTTGGTATTGTGATGGGAGAGGCTCTGGGTTTTGGTAAGCCAGTAATTGCGTACAAAAAAGGTGGGGCACTTGACCTCATCAAAGACAAGAAGACAGGAATTCTTTTTCAAGACCAGACGATTAAGTCCCTGACTCAGGCAATTCTGAATTTTGAAAAGACAGTTTTTCATACAAAAGTTCTTGAAAGTGAAGCTAAACATTTCTCAAAGAAAGTATTTAAGGACTCAATCTCATTACTTATCGATCAGGCTTTGCAAAAGACAAGTTTCATACTATAATAATTTTAATCGTATGAAAGTTGTGCTTTTTGCAGGGGGAGTAGGATCAAGACTCTGGCCACTCTCAAGAAAAAATTCTCCTAAACAGTTCGGGAATATCATTGGTGACAAATCGATGCTTCAGATTGCAGTTCAGAAACTTTTCCCCACATTTGAATGGTCGGACGTTTTTATCTCTACAGGCAAGCAGTATGCACAAACTGTGCGTGAACAATTATCACAGCTGCCAGCAGAGAATGTTATCGTTGAGCCAGAGATGCGAGATGTCGGTCCAGCGGTCGGACTCATTACCGCCCTCTTTGTCAAGAGTGATCCAAATGAGCCCATTGCTTTGCTTTGGGGAAGTGATCATCTAGTACGCGAAGAGGAGTTATTCCGAAAACTCTTAAAGACAGCAGAGGGAATTGTGAAGCAAGACGGACAGAGAATAGTATTTTTGGCACAAAAGCCACGATTTGCAAATCAGAATTTGGGATACATAGAGTTCTCAGATCAAGTTGACTCTGTTGATGGTATTTCAGTTTATAAATTCTCCAATCTTCATTACAGGCCTGAGCTTGAAAAGGCAAAAGAATGGGTTAAAGACGGCAAGCATTCCTGGAATCTTGGATATTTCGTTACGACTCCTTCGTATCTCTGGAAGTTATTTGAGGAATTCTCGCCAGATCTTTTTGAAAAGCTTAAAAAAATTCATGATGCAATTGGGACCCCAGATTATCAAAGAGTTCTTGAAGTAGTCTACCCAAGTGTTGAAAAGATCTCATTTGATAATGCAATTCTTGAGAAGATGGATCCAAATTCAGGCTTTGTGCTTTCAGAGGATTTGGGATGGAGCGATGTGGGGGCGTGGGAGGCACTTAAAGAGGCATTATCGGATACAGAGGAAGAGAATGTTACAAAAGGAAATGTTCTTATCGAGAATACTCAGGACTCACTCGTTTTTAACTATAATGAACAGCTTGTAGTCGGAATTGATTTGCAAGGGATGGTAGTTGTAAATACAGGCGATGTTCTGTTGATCTGTCCAAAAGACTCAGTCCCCAAGATAAAAGAGATCGTGAGTAAGCTCTCAGGAACAAAACACGAACATCTTGCATGACATGCCTTATAAAGAAATCAAAAAAAGTAAAGGCTATGAGTTAATCAAGAGACTCCTTGATATTGTTTCATCTTTTTTTCTTCTCCTTTTTTTCTCTCCAATTATCATCATTGTTGCAATTGCAATAAAGCTTGATTCGCCAGGTCCTATTTTTGCTGATACCCCTCAGAGAGTCGGGAGAAATGGGAAGTTATTCAAAATGTTTAAATTCAGATCAATGATACAAAATGCACATAACCTTTTGCGTGAAGATCCAGAGTTTGCCCTTCTTTATGAGCAATATAAGAAAGGTAGCTATAAGTTAAAGAGTGATCCGCGCATCACTCATGTTGGTAAATTTATTAGAAAACATTCACTAGATGAGGTGCCGCAGTTTCTTAACGTACTTCGAGGCGATATGAGCCTTGTTGGTCCTCGGGCATATTACCCAGACGAACTTGTTGAGCAGCAGAAGAACTATCCTGACACACAAGATGCTGTAAAGATTGTGCTCTCAGTTAAGCCTGGAATTACCGGGTATTGGCAGGTTTCTGGAAGAAGTGATATTAACTTCGATAAGAGAATAGAGATGGACGCAGACTATGTAAAAAAAAGATCAATTGTTTTTGACATATTCTTAATGGCAAAGTCACCATGGGCAATGCTAACTGGTAAGGGTGCGCTCTAGAAAAATTTGACAACAAAGAGCTCCCTCTCGTATCATTATACGTATGTCAGGATTTGAGAAGATTGATTTAGACCTAAAAACAGCTCCAATTGTAGATTCACCCGATATGGCACGAAAGACAAAAAAGACATCATTTTTTAAGCGCAACCTCAAAAAAATTAGCATTGGACTTGCAGTCTTCATTGTTATTTTTGTTGTGGGATTTGTCATTCCAGTTCTCGCAGTAGTTTCATCAGCAAAAAAGACGTATGCACAGGTTAAGCTGCTTTCTGCCGCTATGAAACAGCAGGATATAACAGTCGCTTCAACTGAACTCAAGAAGACCCAGGCTGCACTCAATGATACAGCTTCCAAAATGAAGTTCTTAGGATACCTTCATTTTGTACCTGTTGCTAACTTCTACTATAACGATGCAGATCATCTGATGAAGGCTGGTATCGAGGGGCTTAAGACCGGAGATATAGTTGTGGAGTCTCTCAAGCCATACGCAGATGTGCTTGGGTTGAAAGGTCAAGGTAGTTTTACGGGTGGGTCGGCTGAGGAAAGAATTAAGACAGCTGTGCTTACCATGGGTAAGATCACACCTCGAATTGATGAAATTGCTGCGAGCCTTACTTTAATTCAGAAAGAAATTGATCAAGTTAACCCAAATCATTATCCAGAATTTATTTTCGGTAAGAAGATTAAGTCTCAGTTGGCTCAGGTAAAGACATTGACTGATCAGGGTGCAGGTTTTGTAGACCAGGCTCGACCCTTGATCAAAGTGCTCCCATCACTTCTTGGAGAGAATGAAGACAAGCGATACCTCGTACTCTTTCAAAATGATAAAGAACTTCGACCAACAGGAGGCTTCATTACCGCCTATGCCATTTTTAAGCTTACAAATGGCGTAATTAAACTTGAGAAGTCAGATGATATCTATGTCTTAGATAACTCAATTTCAGGAAAACCAAAAGCGCCTGCGCCAATTTTGAAGTATTTCCCTAAGGTGAGTGTTCTTAATCTGCGAGACAGTAATTTGTCTCCAGACTTCATCGAGTCGATGAAGACATTTAAGTCACTTTATAATAAGGCAGGTCAGAAAGTCGATGTTGATGGGATTATCGCAATTGATACGTATGTTCTCACATCTACCATCAAAGTTCTTGATGATCAGATCGTGGTAAATGGCCAAACATTTACTACTAAAAATGATCCACGTTGTGATTGTCCGCAAGTTATTTATGCACTTGAAGATAACATCTCGCGTCCTGTTAATTATATTAAGACAGACAGGAAAGGTTTGCTAGGGGACATGCTTACGGCTCTTATGAGCAAGGCGCTTTCATCCTCGCCAAAGATCTATTGGGGCCCGCTTTTCCAGACTATGCTTACTCAAACCAATCAAAAGCACGTTCTTTTTGATCTTGAGAATGCTGATGCTCAGAAAGGTATTACAGCTCTTAAAGCTGCTGGTCGGATAGAGGACTTCGAGGGAGACTACTTCCATCTTAATGAAGCAAACTTTAGTGGAGCTAAAGCTAACCTTTTCTTAAGTCAAACAGTTGAGCATAGTTATACAGTTAAGGGGGGTGTAATTTCAAAAACCGTGACTGTCAATTACAAGAACTTGCACGAGCCATCTGACTGCAATCTTGAGCGTGGCGGGCTTTGTCTTAACGCAGAATATAGAGATTGGTTCAGAGTTTATGTACCAAAGGGAAGTAAATTAGTGAGTAGTGATGGGTCTCAAGTCAAGATGGCTACATCAGAAGATCTTGGAAAGACGGTATTTGAAGGATTTTTGACAGTGCGCCCGCTTGGCAAGGCAACATTAACATTTACATACACTCTTCCATTTAAGGTCGAAGGAGCTTCAATCCCACTACTTATCCAGAAACAGCCTGGTACTGACGCTCCAGAATATACCATCAAGGTCAACGGAAGAACTGTTCAGAAGTTCCCACTCCTCACCGATAAAGAATCTGAAATTAAATTCTAATCGTTCCTCAGATCTTTAGGCTGCGTTCTTAATACTGTATACTTGAACTAGTTATGCGAAGCTATAAAACCGAGGCTATCATCATTAAGAGGCGTAATTTTAATGAAGCAGACAGGATCATTACTATACTCACTCGAGATCTTGGGAAGTTGCAGGTAAAGGCACAAGGTGTACGCAAGATAACAAGTCGACGCTCTCCTCACATTGAACTTCTGAATCACAGTGAACTCTCGCTCTATAAGGGCAGTAGCATGTCAGTGCTCGTTGAAGCGCAGATGATTGAGGCGTATTCTGATATCAAAAGTGATTTTGAGAAAGTAGGATTTGCTTATCATGTCTGTGAATTGATAGATGGACTCTGCCCTGAGGGTCAAGAGTATCGCGATGTATTCTTTCTCCTTAAAAAGACTCTAGCTCGAATCTCTCAAGAGCAAGACACGCTTTTACCTGTTCATGATTTTGAGATTGAGCTACTCACAATTCTTGGATTCTGGCACAAGACTGCAGAGGACTCAAAAACGCTTAATACGCAAGATTTTATTGAGAATATTCTTGAAAGAAGACTTAAAAGTCAGAAGATGTTCTCTCGTCTCCACGAATAGCTCCGCGTTTAAGTTTTGGAATAATTCTGCTATCATAGGCTCATGGCAAGCGTGAGCATGGAAGAATTACAGGCCCTTTTTAAGAGGCGAGGTTTCGTGTACCCAGGGTCTGAGATCTATGGCGGTGTGGCAAATACCTACGATTATGGTCCAGTTGGTACTGAAATGTTGCGAAATGTTAAGAATCTTTGGTGGAAATTTTTTGTGCAGAAAAGATCCGATATGGTGGGTCTTGACGCGAGTCTTATTTCGCATCAAAGGATCTGGGAAGCCTCAGGACATACCGCAAGTTTTGCTGATGCATATGTCGACTGCAAGACATGCCGTACTAGAATTCGAGCAGATC
Source organism: uncultured Gammaproteobacteria bacterium (assembly GCA_964533055.1). Classification (GTDB taxonomy): domain Bacteria; phylum Patescibacteriota; class Microgenomatia; order Levybacterales; family UBA12049; genus JACROF01. The sequence continues at coordinate 71,131 of CAZHKZ010000002.1, forward strand.
ATCTAATTGAGGATTACTTAGAGAAATTGTCCCCTGAAGATCTTAAGGCACAGATCACAACAATTTCCGATATCGATCAAGAGAAGCGGGCTATGATCATTCATACCAGAAAAGTTGAGGGCTTAAGTGAGTCAGAGATGGAGCAGGTCGTCATTAAGTCGAGTATCCCTTGTCCAAAATGTGGTGAGCATAATTGGACTCCAGTGCGAAAGTTCAATCAGCTTTTCCCAGTTCAATTAGGTATTGTAGAAGGAGATCAAGGCGTGGCATATCTTCGAGGTGAGACGGCACAGGGAATGTTTGTGGCTTTTGACAGTATCATTAACTCTACGAGAGTGAAGTTGCCATTTGGTGTTGCCCAGGTTGGAAAGAGTTTTAGAAATGAAATAACGCTTGGCAACTCTGTCTTTAGAACAATTGAATTCGAGCAGGCAGAGATTGAGTATTTCTTTGATCCTAATAAATCTAACTGGGAAGAGCTTTTTCAGATGTGGAAAGATCTTATGTGGAAGTTTGCAGTTGATGTGATGGGCATTCGAGAGGAGAACCTGCGTTGGAGAGAACACAGTGACGATGAGCGCTCATTTTATAGTAAAAGGACTGTGGACCTTGAATACAAGTTTCCCTTCGGATTTAAGGAGTTGTGGGGTCTTGCATATAGAACTGATTATGATCTTAAACAGCATGAAAAATTTTCTGGTAAAGACTTAAAAATCAACGATCCTGAGACAAATGAAAAAATAACACCACATGTTATCGAACCTGCTGTGGGTATCAATAGACTATTCTTGATGGCTCTGATTGATAGCTATGAAGTGCAGGATGCTCGAACAATACTAAAATTAAAGCCAATTCTTGCCCCATATAAAGTTGCGGTTTTTCCACTCCTTAAGAATAAGCCAGAACTGATAGCAAAAGCAGAAGAGGTATACAAAATGCTGCAGGAAAGAATAGATGGAAAGATCGTCTGGGATGATCGTGGTAACATTGGAAAGAGATACTTAGCACAAGATGAGATTGGTACACCGTGGTGTGTGACTGTAGATTTTGAATCGCTCGAAGATAATGCAGTTACAGTTCGAGAGCGTGACGATGCGTCTCAGCATAGAGTTGCTATTTCAGACCTTGCACTTTTCTTCCTGACTCGATTACTATAGTTGTAGATGTCTCCAGAAACAGCATTAGACATGCATGAGCAACCCGGTAGATTGCGTATCACCCTGTATGATCAACCTGGTAGTATTGCCGCTTTAAGCGTTCTGGGAAGCCGACTTCAGCAAGGATTAATACTCTCTCGAGATATCACATCCAGAAGAGAACGTGTCTCTAACAATTCGTTGCCATTAGGTCAAAGCCCTGAAATTCCTTCTGAGCAAATCTATCTTGATGAAGCATCATCAGTATTTGGGTTTCCTTCTACTCCCGAATTCTGGGCGACTCACATAAATTCCAAAGTCTCACGTGCTCTTGATTATGCAAATATCCGAAATCAAGAGGGTATGCCCGAATCTGTAACCTTTCTGCTTCCCTTTGAAGATTTTAAGAGAGCAGAAGAACGTATAGCGGAAAGAGAACAATCTTGACAACATATCTCATCTTATTACACAATATATCTAATGAAAGATAAAAAGCCACTTATTATTGTCGCTGCAGTAGTTGTCATCGTTCTTCTTTTGGGTGGGTTCTTCATGATGCAAAAGAGCGAGAAGGGCTCAAGTACTACAAATGAGAGTGGATTTGTTGAAGAAGACCTACCAAAGCTATCAGCTGATGAAGTTGGCCTTACTCTGAAAGCTAGTACTAATAAAAAACAGGTACAATTCATGCTCTCAAAAGCATCCGACTTTACAGGTCTTGAATACGAACTCTCATACGAAGCTGATTCTGCTGGTGGCGGAGAAGATGGTGAGCCAGCGCGAATTACTCGTGGCGTAGCAGGCGAAGACACGCTTGATGGATCTGCAGAATATACCTCAAAGATGCTTGATCTTGGTAGCTGCTCGAGTGGAACATGCCGATATGATTCAGGCGTGAAGACTGTTAAATTGCTTCTTAAACTAACAAAGACAGACGGTACTGTCTATCAAGTCGATTCCTCTATCACCCTCTAATTGGTAGATAACCTTATTTAGTTATTTTCACAATCGCTATTCCATGGATTTTTTGCGTGTTTTGGGATCAAAAAGTTCTTGACAAGCTGTGAAAAATATATCATGATAGATAAGTAGTTAATGGTAGTGATTGGTAGTGAGTTCCTTAATAATCTATGCTTTCAGGTCAGTACGAGAGTAAGCTTTCGAAAAAGTATCAGACTGCCTTTCCAAGACGTCTTCGTGAGGAGATGGGAAATAAAATTGTCATCACCAAGAGTATTGACTCTTGTCTTTTTGTGGTGTCTGAAGATAAATGGTCAACTCTGCTGGAGGGGACCGAGAATATGCCTTTTACTGATCAAGCTACGCGTGAGTTGCAGAGATACCTTTTTGGTAACGCTGTAACAATCACGCTTGATAATCAGGGAAGATTTGTCATTCCTGATTATCTACGAGAGTTTGCACACATTGAAGAGGCGATTATTTTTGTAGGGGTTTCGCGATACGTTGAAATTTGGGATAAAGCAGAGTGGAAAAAGAATGAGCAAAAAATAGGAGGAAGCATAGAACTTTTAACCATTAATCTGTCCAAAACAACCGGACATGAATAAATATCACACATCAGTTCTTTTACAAGAAGTACTTACAACTCTCTCCATAAAAACGGGAGGATTTTATATTGATGGAACACTTGGTGGAGGTGGGCACGCTCTCTCTATTCTTGAAAAAGGTGGAAGAATACTGGGCATCGATCAAGACCAGGAGGCGTTGGATTTTGCTAGAGAACGTCTGAGCACAGAAGGATTTAAAGAGAAAGAAGACTTCTGGATTGCTAAGGCAAATTTTAGCCAGATCGATGTTGTAGCTGGTCAGATGGGACGAGATAGTGTCGATGGGATTCTTCTTGACATCGGAGTTTCTGGACATCAGCTTGATAGTCTTGAGCGAGGATTTAGTTTTAGGGGTGGACCACTTGATATGAGAATGGATAAGGAGCAGTCAGTCTCAGCTAGAGAATTAGTAAATGGCCTCACAAAAGGTGAGCTTGAAGAGCTTTTCATGAGATTTGGAGAAGAACCTAGAGCCAAGCAATACGCATCAGCGATTGTAGAGGCTAGAAAACATGCTCCACTTGAGAATGCACAAGATCTTGTGAGAATTATCGGTGGGCGAATGGGGGATGGTGCACACCCGGCGACGAAGGTCTTTCAGGCACTGAGAATTTTGGTCAACGATGAACTCAATGTTCTTCATATCGTTATTCCAAAGGCATTTGATCTTTTAGCACAAAACGGAAGGCTCGCAATTATCACGTTCCATTCTCTTGAAGACAGAATTGTTAAACAGGCATTCAATGAGCTTGTTGAGCTAGGTAAAGGATCATTAGTCAATGAAAAGCCGATTGTACCAACTGAGGAAGAAGTACTTCTGAATAAACGAAGTCGAAGCTCAAAACTTCGAGTTATAGAAAAAATATCACTTGGGAGTGAGTCTGTACAACGATGAAAAAACCAGTAATACTTATTATCGCCAATATTATCTTTATTCTTATGTTGACACTAGTGCAGGTGGTCGTCGCCAATAATCTTTCCACAACAGGTATTGAGCTAGGAGAGGTTCAGGAAAAAATTAGCTCTTACAAGAAAACAAATGCTATTCTCCATGAGCAAGTTTTGACTGCGTCATCACTTTCATCTATCGCTTCATCTGCTGGTCAACTCGGGTTTGAGGAAATAAAAGTGAGTGCGATGGTTGCGACTCAGCCACCGCTTGCCTTGAGATAATGTATTGGCGATATCGATTTATATTCATTTTCTTCTCGATCCTCTTTCTATTTGTCACAATGCGACTGTTTTATTGGCAAGTTGTCAGGGCAGTTGAGCTTTCAGCACTTGGTGAGTCCCAATATGGGACCAACATTGTACTTTCGCCAAAAAGAGGTGAAATTAGAACGTCTGATGGATTTCCTATAGCCTCAAATAGAGTTACATATCTGGTCTTTGCCAATCCTCAAGAAGTGCTCGAGAAAGATAAGACTGCTACACTTCTTTCGCCACTTATAGATCGGGAAACAGCATCCATTTCAGCTCTTCTATCTCTCAATCGTTATTGGATAGCTCTTTCACCCAAGATCAATCCAACGCAAAAAGCTGATGTCGAGAAGTTGAAGTTAAAAGGGGTAGGGTTTGATGACAGAACTATCAGATTTTATCCAGAAGCATCGATAGGGGCAAAGCTCCTAGGCTTTGTTGGTAAAGATGATCTTGGAAATGATAAAGGATATTTTGGACTTGAGGGGTTCTATGATCGACAGTTGCGGGGGAAAGAAGGAATTGCGACTCAGATTCATGATGCATTCGGGAGGCCAATTTTAGCTAAGCTCAATGCGGGAACAGGAGAGATAAATGGTCGCAATCTTAATCTCAATATTGATCGCGTCCTTCAGTATGTGATGGATGACGAGCTAAAGACAGCGATGGAGCAGTATGGCGCAAAGGGCGCAATGGCAGCCATGATGGATCCAAAAACCGGTGCGGTATTGGCTATTACTGCTTATCCTTCATTTGATCCGACTAACTTCTATGAATACTCTGACACAGAATTTAAAAATCCATTTATTAGTGATACCTATGAGCCAGGATCGACATTTAAACCCTTAGTAATGGCAGCAGCGCTTAATGAAGGGCTAGTAAAAGCTGATACAAAATGTACGTCTTGTGATGGTCCGGTCAAGATTGGTGAATACTCAATTAAGACCTGGAATGACACCTACAAGCCTAACTTGACTATGACAGAGGTAATTGAGCGATCAGACAACACTGGTATGGTATTTATGGCACAAAAACTTGGCCTCAATCGCATGATTGAATATATTAAGAAGTTTGGCTTTGAAGAACCAACTGGCATTGATCTTCAAGGTGAAGTCACTCCGTTTTTACGTCCTCATAATTCTTGGTACCCAATAGATCTTGCTACATCGAGTTTTGGTCAAGGCATCTCTGTCACACCAATTCAACTGCTTAGTTCCTTTGCAGTACTTGCTAATGGTGGTGTGAGAATGCAGCCGCAGGTCGTCGCCTCAGTTGAGACGCCTGATGGAAAAGTCATCAAGATCGATCCAAAGGTAATCGCTAAACCTATCAGCGAGAAAACTGCCAAGATTATGACTGAAATATTAGTTCAGACGGTTGATAAAGGGGAGGCTAAATTCGCTAAACCTAAGGGGTACAGAATTGCTGGTAAGACAGGTACAGCCCAGATTCCGATCGCTGGCCACTATGATCCAAGCCTGACGATAGCATCGTTTATAGGATATGCGCCTGCTGATGATCCAAAATTTATTATGCTAGTGATTGTTGATCGTCCGACAAAGTCGATCTATGGCGCAGAGACCGCAGCCCCAATATTTTTTAGAATTGCAAAAAAAGCACTTATGTATTTTGGCGTTCCACCGACGGAGAGTGTTACTAGTAAACAGTAAACAGTATTCAGCAACTAGTTTCAGTAGTTGTGGTAAAATTGCGATATGAAAGAGATAATTACGATCGATGACTTTATAAAACTTGATCTTCGGGTAGGAAAAGTAGCTAATTGTGAGATCAAGGAGGACTCAGATAAGCTATTGCGCCTCACGGTAGATTTTGGAGAAGAAGGCACAAGAACTATTCTAAGCGCGATAAGGGAATGGTATGAGCCAGCTGAACTCCTCGGCAAACAATTTGTATTTGTTTTTAATCTTGCTCCTCGTATGATGAGGGGTGAAGAGTCGCAAGGTATGATTCTCGCTGCTGAAGGAGAGCGTCCAATTCCTATAGCCCCTATTCAAGATGTTATTCTTGGCTCCCAAATTCGCTAACTAGCTGTCTGTTTGCATTGCAAAGCATAGGCTTTGGTAGGCGGGTAACTCCTGGTAACTCGCTTCTCGTTATTGCTATACTGAATTTATGACTGGTCGTACACATGATCTAGCTGCATTTACAGCACTCAGCGCAGTTCTTGTTACATATGATATGCCACACATGACGCTTGCAACAGCACTTGTGGCTTTTAGCGTTAATATGATTGGAGGCCTTGCGCCAGACCTTGATCAGTCGACAGCCGCACTTTGGCGAAAGATGCGAGGAGGCAGTCTTATTGGCAAGATCATCTCACCTCTGATTGGTGGTCACCGATTTCTTTCACATTCTCTTATTGGTGTAGTAATAGCGGGTGTTATTGCACATATTGCACTTGGAATTATTGGGAAAGTGCTCTTGGTTGATATGGATATTATTTGGTGGTCATTTATGATTGGTTTTGTATCGCATCTGATCATGGATCTTTTTACGCATGATGGTGTTCCACTTCTTTTTCCAATTCCAATGAGATTTGGAATCCCACCACTACGTTTCTTGCGCATGAAGACTGGAGGATTGGTGGAGAAATCATTTGTCTTTCCGGTCCTCATATTTCTTAATGGGGTAATTTACTACTACAATTACCCATATATACTTCAATTCCTTCGTCATTTGCAGTAGAATCGATTTATACATGTTTCAAAAATGTAAAAATGTTTATCATCTCATGCGGACTTACTTGGCAGTAGTGTGGTATGGACGACCATCAGACGGAATGACTATTGTGGGCGTGACTGGGACTGACGGTAAGACGACGACAGCGAGTATTCTTTATCATATGCTCAAAGCGCAGGGGCTCAAGGTTGCGCTTATCTCGACAGTTTCAGCGGTAATCGATGGAAAGGTTTACGACACTGGCTTCCATGTCTCGACTCCAGATGGGGTGATCCTACAATCATACATAAAGAAGGCAAGAGAAAAAGGCGTTACTCATCTTGTGCTTGAAGTTACCTCGCATTCGATAGACCAGCACCGCATTGCAGGGATTCACTTCACAGTTGGAGTGCTGACCAATATTAGTCGAGAGCACTTGGATTATCACAAAACCATGGCAGAGTACACGAAGACTAAGGTGAAGTTATTGAATAGTGCCTTAACTGCAGTGCTGAATAAAGACGATGATTCATATGAGAAAGTTCAAAAGTATCTGACTAACGAGTCGGTCCTCACTTATGGTCTCTCAAAGGTAGCAGATATCAACCCGCATACAATTGAATTCAAGACAGCACTAACTGGGGATTATAATAAGCGTAATATTCTGGCTGCACTCACAACTATTTCTGCGTTATCTCTTGATATGAAAAAGGCTATTGATTCACTCTCAAATTTTGTTCCACCAAAAGGGAGATCTGAGGTCGTCTATAACAAAGGGTTTACGGTCATAATTGACTTCGCGCATACGCCAGGTGCATTGAGGGAGTTGTTCTCATCACTCCATGCAAAGGGCAAGATTATTCATGTTTTTGGATGCGCTGGAAAACGCGATGTTGGGAAGAGGCCGCTTATGGGGGAGGTGTCAAATACATTTGCAGATCACATTGTTTTAACGAGTGAGGATCCAAGGGGTGAGGATGTTAAAGAGATAAATAAACACATTAAGAAGGGGGTAACTCAGAAAGATATCGTTGAAATTGTGGATAGGCAGGAGGCCATTAATCATGCTATTTTAATTGCTAGGGCAGGAGATATTGTTGTAATAACAGGAAAGGGACACGAAGAGTCGTTAAACATCGATGGGCATGAGACGTTCTGGAGCGAGCATAAGGCAGTCAACATAGCTCTCAACCTAAAGGGGCTGAAAGCTGAGGACTGAAAACTGATATGAATAAGCCAAAACACATTCATTTTGTAGGAATTAAAGGAGTAGGTGTTACGCCATTAGCTATTATTGCAAAGGAAGCAGGTATCGCAGTAACAGGAAGTGATGTTGGAGAGAAGTTCATCACGGATGAAGCACTTGAGAAGTCTGGTATTTCTCCACTTGTTGGATTTGCAAAAGAACATATTTCGAAAAAGATAGATTTAGTGATTACGACTGGCGCACACGGTGGATATGACAATGTCGAGGTAGTTCAGGCAAAGAATCTCGGTATTCCTGTGCTTACAAAGGGTGAAGCAGTTGGCGCTTATATGAAGGGCGAGCTACTCGAGAGGACATTCTCGGGTATTGCGATTGCGGGATCTCATGGAAAGACAACTACTTCAGGGATGATCGTGACAATGCTCAAGGCAAATGCGATGGATCCTTCATACGTAGTTGGAACTGGTAGTATTGGAGCCATCGATCTTCCAGGGCACTTAGGGAAGGGAAGATATTTTGTTGCAGAGTCTGATGAATATGCTACTGAACCAAAGCATGATCATAAGGCACAATTTCTGTGGCAGTATCCTCAGATTGCACTTTTTACCAACATTGAACACGATCACCCAGATATTTATCCCAAAATTGAGGACGTTATCAAGGTTTTTGGTGATTTTGTAGAGAATATTCCGAAAAATGGTTTGCTTATTGGTTGTGGTGATGATGAAGTAGTTTATACGCTTCTTCGTAATGCTAGAGTTAGGACTCTCTCATATGGTTTCTCTCCCAAAAATGATTATGTTCTTTCCCGAGTGCATGTCTCCGGAGCTCAGACTTTTTTCCATATCACGACAGCAGGTGTAGATCTTGGAGAATTTAGAATTGGTGTAATTGGAGAGCATAACGCGCTCAATGCAGCTGGAGCAATTGTTGTTGGTTTTGAGTTGGGACTGACTATGGAGCAAATATCACAGGGACTGAGTAAATTCACCGGCTCAAAAAGAAGACTTGAGTATAGAGGCAAACTTGAGACAGGAGCGCATGTTTTTGATGATTATGCACATCATCCAACTGAAATCCGCCAGACTCTTAAGTCACTGAGACTTCGTTTTCCAAAAGAGACGATTGTGGCAATATTTCAGCCACATACATATTCTCGAACCAAAGCTTTAATGAATGATTTTGTAAAGGCATTTCAAGACGCGAATGACGTGATCATTATTGATATTTTTCCATCAGCCAGGGAGGAGATCGATCCAACTATCTCATCTCAGCTACTTGCCTCTAAGCTTTCCATGTATCATCCAGCTGCCTTTTATGCCCCATCAGTTCAAGATGCGATTCAACTTCTTCGCAAAGAAGATCTTCGTGATAATGTCGTAATTGTTTTTATGGGAGCAGGGGATATCTACAATGCCATTGATACATTGCCATTTGCTGCATAAGTGATAGGCAAAATATGCAAAAAAGTGACTTTCGAGGTATAATACGCAGATGGATAAATATGTAGTCAATGGTACTAATTCGCTCAAAGGACGCATCGGTGTGTCTGGTGGTAAAAACGTAGCATTAAAAGCAATTGTGGCTGCGTGTCTTACCGATGAGCCTGTTATTATCAATAACCTCCCATTAATTTCAGATGTAACGGTTATGCTTGAGATTGTTCGTGAGCTCGGTGGAGAAGCTGTCGTTGAGGATCATACTGTGACGATACGGATGAAAGAGTTTGCGAAAAGCCACATCACACTTGACCAGGCTGCACACATCAGAACCTCCTCAATGTTTTTAAGCCCACTTCTGATTAGGACAGGCAAAGCTATCGTTCCAAATCCAGGTGGTTGTCGTATTGGTGCGCGACCTATTGATAGAACTGTTGATGGCCTTATTAAAATGGGTGCTGCGATTAATTACCAAAGCGATGACGGCTTCTTTTATGCAGAGACAACTGGTCTAACAGGTATTACCTATTCGTTTGATAAGAATACGCACACTGGGACTGAAACTTTGATTATTGCATCAGTTCTTGCAAAAGGAACGACAGTCCTTAATAACGCAGCTGAGGAGCCAGAGATCAATGAGCTAATTGATCTTCTCAATGCGATGGGAGCAAATATAAAAAGAACAGGTGAGCGCACTATAGAAGTTGTTGGCGTAGATGTGTTACATGGAGCAACCTGTACTATTCTTCCAGATCGCAATGAAGTAGTGACCTGGGCCGTTGCTGCATATGTGACTAAAGGCGATATCTTTATCGAAGGAGCGGTGACTGCAGGGTTGGAGGAGTTTTTGGAAAAACTTGACGAAGCTGGTGCTAGCTATGAAGTTAGCGAAGATGGCATTCGCTTTTTCTATGAGAGGCCATTGAAGGCAACTCATATTGAAACTAGATATTACCCAGGCTTTATGACTGATTGGCAGGCATCGTGGGCAGTGCTTATGACTCAAGCTCAAGGTGAGTCAATAATTCATGAGACTGTTTTTTCAAATAGGTTTGGCTATGTAAAAGAACTCAAGAAAATGGGCGCACATATTGTCTCTTACGATCCTGATGTTGCAGATCCTGAATCAGCCTACAATTTTGATATCGATGAAAAGAGTGGTAAGCACGCGATAAAGATAACTGGACCTTCAAATATGCATAATGCCATTCTTTCGATTTCAGATCTAAGAGCGGGTGCATCTTTAGTGATTGCGGCACTTGCTGCAACTGGTGAGACAACGATTCATGGCGTACATCTAATTGATAGAGGGTATGAGAAATTTGTTGATAAGTTGGTCTTGCTTGGTGCAAATGTTGTTCGTACGAAGGATACGTATACTGAATGAAAATAGCAGCAGTTATATTGGCGGCCGGAAGAGGCAAGAGGATGAATCTTGTTGAAGATTTTAATAAAGTAACGTCACTTCTCTCAAAAAAGCCAATTATTCTTCATATAGTTCAGTTCATGAAAAAACTCCCTATCTCGCAGTCCGTTATAGTAGTTGGCCATGCAAAAGAATCTGTGATGAATGCCCTGGTTGGGGAGGATGTTTCATTTGCAGTTCAAACAGAGCAGCTTGGAACGGGTGATGCGCTCGCTGTTGCGCTGCCTGAGCTTCACTCAGATATCACTGAAGTGCTAGTAGTGTATGGAGATGACGCAGTTTTTTACAACGATAAGCATCTCCCGATTATAAGTTCATTATTTGAGAAGCATGAGAGATCAGGAGCTGCTATTACCTTTCTTACTATCACTCAGGATGATCCAACTGGTCTTGGGAGAATAGTTAGACTTGAGGATGGACATATCCAGGCAATAGTTGAGGAGAAAGATGCAACAGATGAGCAAAGACAGATAACAGAGATTAATCCAGGCTGTTTTCTTTTCAAAGTTGAGTCTCTAAAAAAATATCTCCCACTGGTTGAAAAAAGTCCAACAACGGGTGAATATTACCTTACTAGCTTAATTGACGTCGCACTTCGACATGGCGAATTAGTTGAGACAGTTCGTGGTGGGAAGATGATGTGGAGAGGTGTTAATACGCCAGAAGAACTAGTAATTGCTGAGCAGATGCTGAAAGAGATGATATAGCTATGGTTAAAAAGACTGCAATAATTGAAGAGGTAAGAGAGTTTAGCGTAGAAGTAGCAGGTGCAGTACGAAGTCTAACTTCACAACTTGGACAAGATTCACAAGAATTAGACGATGAATCAATTAAAGAAATAATTGATTCTCCAGTTACACACCTCTACTTCGCTCGATTGAGCGAAACGCATGAAATTGTCGGCATGGTCACCCTGTCGGTGTTTAGAATTCCATATAGAAGAAGAGCCTGGATTGATGACATTGTTGTTGATCAGATGCATAGGAATAATGGTTTTGGTGTTCAGCTTTTGAAGTATGCGATGGAGATGGCAAAAGAAAAGCATGCAAAGATTTTAGACCTTACCTCACAACCAGTGAGAGTCTCTGCGAACAAGCTCTATTTAAGCCTTGGATTTAAAATGCGCGAGACAAATGTCTACAGATTTGATCTTTAGGATATAATTTGAAAACTACACTTCTTCTCGATATTGATTCCACGGTATTTGATACTACCTCATACAAGCGCTCACTTGCTGAAGCGTTAGGGTCAGAATTAGGCTTCGAAAAAGTATCTGAGTTTGAGATTGCTTTTCGAAAAGCTATGCAAAACACTTTACAGAGCTGCTCTTATTTTGATCCTGCATTTTTTATAAAAGAAATGTATGGAGTAAGACGAAGAGATACTACTCTTGAAGTACTTGATGAAATTTTTTGGAGTGACACACTCTTTACCAACAAGCTCTATCCTGATGTTGTTGATTTCTTGACTGAGCTTTCCTCAAGCGATACTGTACTTTTAGCAATTCATTCAACGGGAGATCTGAAACATCAAAGAAAGAAAATCCAGCAGATTCTCCATTTTTTTAAAGATGAGAACATCCATATCTTTAGAGATAAAATTGCGGTTATTGAGAACACTCTAAAGCAATACAGCGATGATAACGTTATCATTATTGATGATCGTGAAGATGTACTGCGTGCAGCAAAATTAGTTCGAAAAAATGTTCAGACTGTATTAATTGTCAGAGAAGTGGAATCATTGCCAAAATCAGAGGAAGTTTCCATGGTTTCTAACTCGCTTTCTGATATAATCACACTCATAGACTGATCATATGTGTGGAATTTTTGGATATATTGGCAATAAAAATAATGCGGCTTCACTTGTGCTTGAGGGGCTCAAGCTTCTAGAATATAGAGGATATGATTCCTGGGGCGTTGCAGTTAAAGTTGATAGTTCGATTAAGGTCGATAAACATATCGGGAAGATCGGTCATGCACAAGTCAATCTTCCTGCGAGCTCTTTTGGCATCGGGCATACTCGTTGGGCAACTCATGGCGGAGTAACTGATGTAAACGCTCATCCTCATACAGACTGCAAGCAACAGATCGCAGTCATTCACAATGGAATTATCGAGAACTTTGAAGAGATCAAAGAATCTCTGATTCAGAAAGGCCATATATTTATTTCTGAGACTGATACTGAAGTTCTTCCTCATCTTATTGAAGAAAACCTCAAGACAATGGATTTTGAGCAGTCTGTTCGACAAGCTTTTAATAGTCTAAAAGGCATGAATGCTGTGGTAGTTGCCTATGCTCCATCGAGTGAGATAATTGCCGCTAAAACTGGATCACCGCTTGTAATTGGAATTGGTGAAGATGAGCTTTTTGTTGCATCAGATGCATCTGCTATCGTAAGTCACACAAAAAATGTGATTTTTCTTCACGATCATCAGATGGCGATTCTCAATAAAAATGTTCGGATAATTGATCTAGCAACTGGGGCTGCGAAAGAGTTAATAATTGAGAAGTTGTCATGGGAATTTGAAGATTCTCAAAAAGGTGAGTTCGATCATTTCATCTTGAAGGAGATACATGAGGAGCCATTAGTAATAGAGAATATTGCTTTGACTAAGGCCGAGACGACGAAAGATCTGGCTTCGCTCATTGATAAAGCATTTGGGACATTTATGCTTGCGTGCGGATCAGCATCGTATGCTGGAATTGCAGCGACATATATGTTCTCAAAAATTGCTAAGAAGCACATCAATTTCGTTATTGGATCCGAGTATAAATACTTTCAAGATTTTATTACTAGCAAAACACTTCTCATTCCAATTTCACAAAGCGGTGAGTCTATTGATGTGATAGAGCCTGTAATGAAGATGAAAGAGGAAAAAGGTGTCACTGTCGCATCCATAGTAAATACACTAGGCTCAACACTTTATCGCGCCTCAGATTTTAGAGCAATGTTGGAGTGCGGCCAGGAGAAGTCAGTTGCTGCTACAAAATCTTTTATCGCAATGCTCTCAATGATCTTGCTCACTGCATACACAGTCGCAGATGAACAGGCAAAGGGCCAGGAATTGCTACGTGCTGCTGCAAAGGATATTAAAACAATCTTAGAAGCAGACTCAGTTGAGAAAATAAAAGCAGTTGCACAAGTTCTTAGAGAACAAAAGCACATTTATATTATCGGAAGGGGTGTTTCTTTTGCGGGAGCACTTGAAGCAACACTTAAGATTAAAGAAGCAGCATGTATTCATGCGGAGGCATTTCCCGGCGGAGAGTTAAAGCACGGAGTTATGGCTCTCATTGAAGAGGGTACGCCTTGTATTGTCTTTGCACCAAGTGATGAGACATATGATGAGATTATTTCAAATGCTCAGGAAGTAAAGGCAAGAGGTGGATATATTATTGGTATCGGCCCAAGAAATAATAAAGTTTTTGATAGTCATCTTAAGACAGCAGACATTGGCGATGCTACACTTTTGTCTCAAGTTGTTTACTCACATCTCCTAGCATATTATCTCGCATTGGCTTGTGGTATAGAAGATGTCGATAAACCACGTAATCTTGCTAAAAGTGTTACGGTCAAATAATTTTCGCTCTTTTAATAAATTTTTATGTACGAGGATATTTTTTTATTAGTTACTGCTATAGGTTTTTTTACTTGGACGATTCGCTCTCTTTATAAGCATGTCGTTTTTTTTCAGAAGCTTCCACATTCTTTTTTGTATCCCAAACAGAATAAAGCGCGATTCGTTTTTTTCTCCCTATTTTCTTATTCAGGCATCTTGAGCTGGGTGCTTCTTGGTCTCTCTTTTTATCTGACTGTAACTGATTTGTCGACTCTTTATATTCAAGCAATGATTGCAGGACTGTTTGCGGTGAAATTTTCTATTGTCGTAAGAGAAATTCAAAACAAGAAATTATTTAATGTCTTTATCTATTCTCGATCTCTTATTCTGTTAATTATTTCTTTTCTATGTACTACGTTGCTCTTCTTCTATCCTTTGACAGTGCACGCAATATGGATCCTACTTCTCGAGAGAGTAACTTTTTTTATTGCACTTATCCTATTATTACTTTTTGGATTTCCAACAGAACTTCTTGATGATGTAGCAGTTAAAAAAGCTGCTCGAAGAATCAAGAGTTTTAAAGCAACTTCTAAAATACTTATTCTCGGAGGTGATAATGACGAAATAGCCTGGATGATTTCAGAGATCATCGAGTCAGATAGGGTCGCAATTCTCCCGTCGACTATTTTGACTCGAGGTGATTTTGCATCGCACATTCTCGAATTGAGAAATCCACCTGACATTATTATTCTTTCAATAAATTCACAGAATACACATCTTTCAAAGAGTGTACTTGAAATTTTGCAGCCTACAATATGTGTCATAGCTCCAAGCTATATTTCTCAAGATAACAACGTCCTCAACGTACGTTCACTCTCTGAGAAACTTGACAAGGCAACAAAAATTATCCTTCCATTTGAGTACGAGCGTCCTGCGCGACTTTTCCTGCGCAAGCATACGCTTATTTATTATGCTTCTGAAAAAAATATTACCCTCCATAGTGGGGCATATGTTGACGATGTCGAATATAGGAAATCTGGGATCCACTTTTCGTTAATCTGGAGTACGCAGACACTTCGCATTGAGTCTAATTTTATTGATAAAGATTTCATAGACTTTATTGTCCCAGCCTCACTCGTTGCAAAAGTACTCCATGTTCCAATGAGGAGAGTAGAGTTATTTGCTGCAAAAGCGAGTGCTCCGTCCTCGATGTTTAGTTTGATGCGTTCAAAAAAGAGGGTTCTCTGCATCAATGGTTCAAATATTACCTCTGTCGATAAAATTATTCGCGAAGTTGATTATTTGAAGGTATTTGGGAGTTCGACTATCATTATTCTTGGCAGACTTTCTCTTTACACCACTAAAAAAGATATGTTACTTTTGGGTAACGCACTTAATGAAATCTCTGGAAGCGTAATTTTGCTCCAGCACGAATACCTTCGACCGTTGCGTGCTGGGATGAAGGATCACCAGGGAAATTCTAAGGTTGTATGTCTGAATTTTGCGCAAGCCCAGAAACTAGTTGGGAATGCAGGCGCGAATGAAAAAATTGTCCTGCTAGGCGAAGGGACAGGCTCTCTCCTTCATACAATTCTTGACAAAAGCTAAAGAGTATTTGCCCTCTGATGTGACTGAGAGTATAATAGCTTGTATGTCGACACTTCTTGGGCTCACAATTCTTTCGTTCTTCATAAGCATTATTCTCCTCATTCCCTTTATAGATTTTCTTTACAAAGCAAAAATTCGCAGACATGATCAGGTTACCAAGGACATGTTCGATCAGCATACTCCTCACTTTGATAGATTTCACAAATGGAAGGTAGGTACCCCTATCGGAGGAGGGATTTTGATTATTATTCTCACTACAATTTTGACAATGTGGTCTTATGGAATCCTATCAATTACAACCAAATTTTGGGAGCTCTTTGTGATATTCTTTGCCTTCATTGGCTATGGTCTTCTTGGACTTTATGATGATGCAAAAAAGCTGACAAATGCTACAGAACTTAGTACGTTCTATGGACTTCGCTTTAGACACAAATTTATCATTCAGTGGGTTCTTGCATTGATTATTGCCTCAGTCTTCTACTTCCAGCTCGGATATTCATTCTTATATGTTCATGGTCTTGGGCTTATTAGCATTGGGCCGCTCTTTATTCCTTTTGCAGCATTTGTGATTGTCTCATTTGTAAACGCTGTGAATATTGCTGATGGTCTTGATGGTCTTGCATCTGGGCTGCTTGTTATTTGTCTTGTGGGTTTTTTAGCAATCAATTCATTACAAATTGATCATCCGCTCGGAGTTTTTATAGCAGTGCTACTGGGATGTTTACTTGCCTTCCTCTATTTTAATATTTACAAAGCTCGTATTTGGATGGGGGACGTAGGGGCACTCTCACTTGGTGCAGCGCTTGCGGTTATTGGACTTTTGACAGGAAAGACTCTGACTCTGGGAGTAATTGGTGGAGTATTCGTGATTGAGATTGGCTCGTCACTTATTCAGATTTTGAGCAAGAAGTATTTGAAGAAAAAGGCATTTCCCGCAGCACCTTTTCATCTTTTCCTTCAATATAGAGGGTGGGAAGAGCCAAAGATTGTCATGCGAGCATGGCTCGTTGGAATCTTCTTTGCTATCCTTGGCGTCTATCTGGCCTTTTTAACATAGTTTTTTATGCGTAGATTAGATATCCTGCTCCTTCTGATCACTGTTTCCCTCACAGCTTTTGGCTTATTCATAATTTATGATGCATCCTCGGTCATCGCATTTCGTGATTTTGCAGATAAGTATTATTACATTAAGGAGCAATCAATTAACGCGCTTTTAGGATTTAGCGCACTTGGCTTTTTTACTTTTTTTGATTATAAGAAGCTCTATAATTTATCGATCATTATTCTGTGTGCAGCTATAGTTATGCTGATTGCAGTTTTCATCCCAGGAATTGGAATTTATGCACTTGGCGCACATAGATGGATTAATATTGGAGTGACAGTACTCCAGCCTGCTGAGTTTGTAAAATTAAGTTTGGCGATCTATCTGTCAGCTTGGTTTTCAGCAAAAGAAAAAGGGAGATTGCCCGCTTTCGGACTCCTGATGGGGCTTGTACTTTTCTTAGTCATGCTCCAGCCAGATATGGGAACAGCATCGATTATTTTGATTGAGGCGATAATACTTTATTTTCTATCAGGAGCAAGTATCACTCATTTCTTTGCACTAATTCCAGTTATTGGGCTGGGCGGTGCAATACTTATACTTCTTGCACCATATAGACTTGCACGACTTACCTCGTTTCTTCATATTGGTGGAGAGCTTGAGAAGACATCGTATCATGTGAAACAGATTCTCATAGCTTTAGGCTCTGGTGGAATTTTTGGTGTAGGCCTCGGTAATTCTTTGCAAAAATATGCATATCTTCCCGAGAATGTTACAGACTCAATCTTTGCTATTATTGCAGAAGAGGTTGGACTGATAGGCTCTGTTGCCTTGATATTGGTCTATATCCTTTTGATTTGGAGGGGTTTTGTAATCTCATCGCATGCAAAGGATAATTTTGGTAAATTATTATCAGCGGGTATCATCTGCTTTCTCGGAATGCAGGCAGTTATCAATCTGAGTGCAATGACAGCACTCATACCCCTAACTGGTGTGCCCTTACCGTTTATATCATATGGTGGATCTGCTCTTATCGTTGATTTAGCAGCAATAGGGATTTTATTAAATATATCTCGACATTCAAAATCATGAAAATACTACTTATAGGAGGACATCTGACTCCAGCGTTAGCAGTTATCGATGCGCTTCCAAAGAGTGCAGAAATAGTTTTTGTGGGAAGAAAATCATCCTTTGAAGGGTCAAAGGAAAAGTCGCTTGAGTATATAGAGATGCAGAAAAGAGATATAAAATTCTACCCTTTAAATACGGGCAGGCTGCAGCGTCATCTCTCCCGTGGATTTCTTCCATCACTATTTAAAGTTCCTAAAGGATTTGCACAGGCTAGAAAGATCTTGGTATTTGAAAAACCCGATGTAGTGGTAGGCTTTGGTGGATATCTCTCACTGCCTGTTGGGCTGACTGCTTCACTCCTTAGAATACCACTGGTTCTTCATGAGCAGACTTTTCAGGCTGGATTGGCAAATAAAATGCTTTCAAAATTCGCAAAAAGAATATGTATTTCTTGGGAGAGTTCGTCTATATATTTTCCAAAGCAAAAGACTGTTTTGACCGGAAATCCATTGCCAGTTATTGCTGCAAAGAAAGATGGCAATTATTTTAAAGATGCTGCAAATTTACCAGTATTATTAGTTACGGGTGGAAGTTCTGGGTCACATGCAGTAAATGTATTAATTGAAAGTGCATTGCCAGTTCTTCTTCAGGAATGGAGAGTTTTTCATCAGACTGGGGATGCACTTGAGTATAAGGATTTCTCACGCCTTGAAGCATACAAGGCAAGTATGGATCCACAACTTTCGAGAAATTACGAAATTGTGAGATTTGTAAGTCCTGATCAGATGGAAATGCTGATGAAAGAAGCAGAGATAGTCGTGGGAAGGTCTGGAATAAATACTGTTTCTCAGTTGTTGCGACTTGGAAAGCCATCGCTACTAATACCCTTACCAGCGGGGCAGAGTGGTGAGCAGCTTTTGAATGCTCAAGTAGTCGAAAAAAAAGGAATGGCTAGTATTCTACTACAGAAAGATGCTACAAGTGAGAAGGTCATTGCGATGCTAGATGATATGGTGAAAAAGTATGAGAGTTTTATGAAACAAGCTAGTAGTGCAAGAGAAATGATACGAGAGGATGCCGCTTCAAAAATAGTTGCAGAAATTGAATATGTGGTCAAGGAAAAGACTTCTTAAAAAAGAACATAGCGCATTTGCAAGAAAAAGACTTCTAGTGATCAGTATTGGTTGTGGTACGGTTGGAGTCGTACTTGTTGTAGCAGGTCTATTTGTTCAGAGGGGTGAACCCCTTTTCGCAAGTCCCCTCCCTGATATAACATCTGGTCAAAAAGTAGATACCACACAAAATATTTCTAAAGAAACAAAAGATCTCCTTAAAGAAAAGAGTATCGAATTTAGTTCGTTGTCTGAATCAAAAGGTAAAAGTTTTGTCATTACGTTGAAGAGTGGTGGGGAGGTAATTATTACTGATGAGAAGGATTTAGATGAGCAACTAGCCTCTTTACAAAGAATCGTCGCGCAGCTTACAATGGAAGGTAAGAAATTAAAAAGGCTTGATCTAAGATTTGACAGGCCTATTCTTGTTTTGCAATGAAGCAGCCACAATCTGAGGGAAAAATTGTAGTTGGAATTGACGTTGGAACATATAAGATCGTTAGCGTTATTGCCAAAGTAGATGAATTTGTCCACATATTAGGAGTATCAGAAGTACATTCAGCTGGGATTCGTAAAGGGCAAATCGTCGATATAGAGGAAGCAGTTAATGCTATCAACTCTTCTGTTGAGGCAGCCGAGAGAATGGCTGGCTACTCAGTCTCCCAAGTCTTCGCCTCCATCGGTGGTAGTCAAATAGTTAGTCAAAATTCACGAGGAGTCGTAGCAGTTTCCACCCCACAAGGTGAGATTACCCAAGGTGATCTTGCACGCGTCATAGACGCTGCTCGAGCAATTTCCCTTCCTTCAACTCGTGAGATCATCCATGTGCTCCCACGAAATTATACCGTCGATGGTCAGGAAGGCATCAAAGATCCGATGGGCATGTCAGGGGTTAGACTTGAAGTCGATACTCATATCATCACCGCAAATAGTATCGCGGTTAGAAATCTCGACAAAGCTTTCTCAGAAGTTGGAGTTGATGTAACTAGCTATGTTTTTAACGGCTATGCATCTTCGCTCTCTTCACTCTCAGATACAGAGCGAGAGCT
Source organism: uncultured Gammaproteobacteria bacterium (assembly GCA_964533055.1). Taxonomy (GTDB): domain Bacteria; phylum Patescibacteriota; class Microgenomatia; order Levybacterales; family UBA12049; genus JACROF01. The sequence goes on from CAZHKZ010000002.1 coordinate 91,227, forward strand.
AGGTGTGGTGCTTGTCGATATCGGTGCTGGGACTACGGATATCTCCATCTATACAGAGGGTTCAGTGACATATTCATCAGTTCTGGCCATCGGTGCAAGACACATCACAAATGACTTGGCGATCGGACTGCGTATATCACTTGAAAGTGCAGAGAAGATCAAGCTTTTTCTTTCTCAGCATGCACAACGAAAGATGACAAGGCCAGACGATGAGGTGGAGGAGAAGTCTAAAGATAAAAATAGTGACGAGATAGATCTCTCCTCTCTTAATTTGCCAGAGGATGTTAGGAAGGTTTCATACAAGACGCTAGTGGACGGTATCATCAGGCCTCGCATGAATGAAATCTTCACTATGGTAGGTGTCGAGATTAAAAAGAGTGGCTACGGTGGTCAAACTCCGGCTGGATTGGTCTTGACAGGTGGAGGAGCGATGACTGTAGGTATCAAAGAGTCCGCTAAGCGAATGCTAGCAATGCCGGTGAGAATTGGAATGCCAATTGATCTGAAGGGAATTATTGATGAAGTTCAGGATCCATCTTACGCAAGCGTTGTTGGTCTTCTTATCTATGGCGCAAAGAATGATGGTGGCGGATCAAGTAGTAAAACATTTGGGGTAAATATGCCAAAAATTCCAGGTGCAAATGGTAAGACTTTAAAAAAGATTATCGACATCATCAAATCATTCATTCCTTAGTCAATTCTTATTGCAATCATTTAGGCTATCTGTTAGGATTGACCAACGTATGCTTATACGTCCTCAAACCTCAAATTTTGCTAAAATACGTGTCATTGGAGTCGGTGGTGGTGGCGGAAATGCCATTGCATCGATGATCAATCACAATAATATACAGGGAGTGGATTTCGTAGCTATAAATACCGATGCGCAGGCCCTATTGCGTAATCCCGCAACTACAAAAGTTCAAATTGGCGAGAACCTCACAAAAGGCTTAGGCTCTGGTGGTGATCCAGAAATTGGTCGCCAAGCAGCCGAAGAATCAGCAGAAAAAATTAAGGACATGTTGGAAGGATCTGACATGGTCTTTTTGACAGCTGGTATGGGGGGTGGATCTGGAACTGGAGCGACCTCAGTTATCGCAAAGCTTTCTCAAGAAGTTGGAGCACTCACTGTGGCTGTTGTGACGAAGCCATTTGCGTTTGAAGGTGCAAGGCGTATGGTGGCAGCTGATGAGGGGATAGAGGCGATAAAAGATAAGGTAGACACGCTCATCGTTATCCCAAATCAGCGTATTATGGATGTCGTTGATCGTAAGCTTTCACTCCTTGAAGCATTTAAGGTCACAGACTCAGTCCTCAGTCAGGGCGTACAGGGGATTTCAGAGATTATCACACTTCCTGGTCTTATCAATGTCGACTTTGCCGACGTTAGGACCATCATGTCCAATGCTGGATCTGCTCTCATGGGTATTGGAACTGGGATCGGTGAAAATAGAGCGCAAGCTGCAGCCCGTGCGGCGATCGCCTCACCTTTGCTTGAAGTCACTATGGATGGAGCAAGGGGTGTTCTCTTTAATATTGTTGGCGGATCAGATCTCACCATGACTGAGGTCGATGAAGCAGCCAAGATCATCTCAAGTGCAGCTGATAGTGATGCAAATATCATTTTCGGTGCTACGATCGACGAGTCTATGCATGATCAGATCAGGATCACAGTTGTTGCGACCGGATTTGATCAGACCAAGCAGAGACTTCAGCAATTCGTTCCAACCCACATGCAGCGTCCAGTTCAGCAGCCAACCACTACCTATGATCCAGCGACGAACACCAATAGGTACCAGGATCCAGTTCAGGCTCAGCACTCGCAAGTTCCGCAGGCTCCTGGAGCTCATCAGCAAAACCAAGATATGTCTATCCCTCAAAATCACGCACCAGCTCCGGC
>CAZHKZ010000003.1:0-66612 GCA_964533055.1 uncultured Gammaproteobacteria bacterium
TGCTCCCCCGCAGGGACTCGAACCCCGAACATCTTCGTTAACAGCGAAGCGCTCTACCATTGAGCTACAGAGGAATGTTTGCCTATTTTAGCATGTCGGTACGTCTAGCTCAAGGCTCAAATCACTCGGCTGAGTGACTACTTGACAGAAGGTGAAGTAAGACCCGTACAATAGAATTAAATATAGGTAGAGAGGAGGTGATTTTTTATGAAAATGCTTCATATGGTAGCCTTTCTTCTCCTAGTAGTAGGAGGACTAAATTGGGGACTCGTTGGTCTCCTCAAATTCAATCTCGTGAGTGCAGTCCTTGGCGGAATGCCAGCACTTGAAATGCTTGTTTACATCCTCGTTGGTGTATCAGCAGCATGGCTCCTTGTTACACACAAAGGAGAATGCAAGGTTTGTTCTGGTAAGTAATTGTACTTATCCCCTAAGACTATATGTCTTAAAGAGAGTGCGGATGCTAGCCAGGATATTCTCCCCGCTAGCTCCGCCTCTTGTGTTTAGCGCATTGACACAATCCCTTCTCAAGATTAATATAGCGGTACTATTATGTCTGCTGAAGAAGGTGCTCCCCATATCCTCCCAACTGATGCTTCTAAAAGAGAAGTCTTCCAACTAGATTTCCAGGGAGATCCCCATCCTCCTATCACACCTTACCTAGAAGAGGACGATGAGCTTCCTTATTCTGCACAAGCAGGTCAGGATGAAGATGGGGAAGACGAATATGATGACGATACTGAGGAGATTGCTTTTGATGACATAGCAGACCGTACCTGGTCAGAGGGTGTGAATATAGGTGGTAACTTAGAGGGGCAACGCTATGTTGGTCATGAGCTTTCATATTTCCCCGTCGAGGATTTGTTTAAGCCTGATGCGACTTTGAGAGATGGCATAAACAACGTTTATGTTGAAGCAAGAGAGGGCGAAGCAATTATGCGGATAGATCAAGATGGCTCGTGGACGAGTGTTGACGCCCCTTTTGATAAGATGCGTGACTATACAGTCAGGCTAACAAAAGGCAGAGTGTCAGGGGAGGATATCTCAGAGAGGCTTGTAGACGTCTGCGATGTAGAAGTTGGTGATCCAGTTATCTTGTTTGGATCAGGATTAGGCAGCATTAGTTTGATTGATACGATAACTGTCATTCCAGAAGATCCAAGACCTATCGATCCAAGAAATATTGATTTTACAGATAAAGTAGATGTTGCAGAACGCTTTGAGAGATATGTTTCACTCGCTGCGATCGACCCTCAAATTTAGTTAGTTATATTAGTGGCAGGAAGGCCAGGCATTAATGCCTCCTCGGGAGATCTTGAATGCAGCTGTTTTAATCGACTCCTCAGCGCTACGGCGTAAGTCAGGATTTGGATCTAAATTCATCGCATTTCGTGTCCCTATCCATGATGAGGTTGCGAACTGGAACATCCCGACATAATCACCATTTTCTGCATTACTATTAAAACCTGCCTCACATCGTGCAATCTTTTTAAGCTGCTCCTGATCCACACTATATTCCTGAGAAAATCGAGTAAAGAGTCCATCGATATCTGTTGGTGCTAGGACAGGAAGAGGGGTTGGTGTTGGGGTGGGGATCTCAGTTGGGGTTGGTGTGGGTGTCATCGTTGGAGTGGGCGTATTGGTGGGGGTTGGTGTTGGGGTGTTGGTAGGCGTAGGGGAAGGTTTGCTAATTGGGAGTGGGCTCACGATTTTTGGAGGGACGGCAAGAGAGTACGCATACGTGCCTACTGTAAAGAGGGAAGTGACAGCCAAGACTGCTAGATCTCCGAACATTTACTCATTCTACCAGAAATAATTAAGTAATGTCTCTTTAAGAAATGTGTAATAAGAGGCTATTTTGACTTGACTGGGCGATTTACCTGATCTATAGTGGGACTATGTTTACACTCCCAGAGTTGCCATATGAGTATGACGCTCTTGCTCCATACATTAGTACAGATATCCAAAGACTCCATCACTCTGCGCATCATGCGACATATGTGAAGAATCTCAATGCAGCGCTGGAGAAATACACTGAGTGGCAAGAGAAGTCTATCGAAGAAATTATCACATCCCTTGACTCCTTACCTGAAGACATTAAAAAGGTTGTGCGCAATAACGGAGGAGGTCACTACAATCACAGCATGTTTTGGGAGATGATGGCGCCAAAGAGCGACCAATCCCCACAAGGCACTTTAAAGGATAAAATCGCACATAGTTTTGGAAGCACAGAAGACTTTAAGAAGCAGTTCTCCGAAGGCGCAACGAAAGTTTTTGGCAGTGGTTGGCAGTGGTTAGTCTTTAAAGACGGAGAAGTTTCACTCACTTCAACTCCCAATCAAGACTCTCCTCTTTCAGTTGGTCAGACCCCACTTTTAGGACTTGATGTCTGGGAGCATGCATATTATCTGCAGTACTATAACAAGAGGCCGGATTATATTGAGGCTTGGTGGAATATTGTTAATTGGGATGAAGTAGCTCGAAGACTTGATCTTGCCATGAAGGCTTAAAGGGTATTTTGCAGAGTTGCATTATCTGCTCCCCATGCGTCTAGTTGGTTAATAATTTTCCTCAGCGATACACCTTTTTCAGTCAGTGAATACTCTACCTTTAGAGGGATCTGAGCATAGATCTTTTTATTGACGATGCCATCTTCCTCAAGCTGCTTAAGGCGTTCGGTAAGTGTCTTGGGACTAATCCCATCGAGTGCTCTTTGAAGCTCCCCAAACCTTTTTGTTCCAGTACAAAGGTTGTAGAGGATCATCATCGTCCATTTGCTACCTATCACCTTCATGGTGTGGGTCATTCCGCAATTGTGTTCACGTTCATTCATACTTCATTATTTGTAACTACTTTACATATTAAAGTATAGGTGATATTGTGTCAATATGAAGAAATTAAAACTTAAAGTTATTTTAGGTAGTACCCGTGAAGGTCGATACGGTGAAAATGTCGCCAAGTGGACGATGAAAGAACTCGCAAGCTCCGAAGTCTTTGAGGCTGAGCTCCTTGATTTGCGTGACTACAACATACCTTATTATGACAACGTTACACCAGCGTCAATGTTGAAAGCCCCTTATGATTCCCCAATCACGCAGAGATGGTCGGAGAAAATTTCAGAGGCAGACGCATATATCATCGTAACTCCTGAGTACAATCATGGTTATCCTGCAGTACTTAAAAGCGCATTGGATGTTATTTATCATGAGTGGAGTAAAAAACCAGTTGCATTTATAAGCTACGGAGCAAGTGCTAGTGGTGCGAGAGCAATTGAACAGCTAAGACAAGTTGTTGCAGAGTTACAGATGGTGTCAATTCGCGAAGCTATTTCTTTGGCAATATTTTCAGGTGAGCAAATCTTTAATGAAGACGGCGAAATGGTCGCTCCTACAAATTCGAAGAAATTGACGAAGCTCGTTGGTGATCTTTATTGGTGGGCAAGTGCACTTGCAGTTGCGAGATCCTCCACAGATATCTCAAAGAATTAAGCGTGATATACTTTCTTCATGGAACTACAGGTAGGTGTTAAGGCATTTATAAAGAACTCAGACAATAAGTACCTCTTTCTTAAAAGGGTACATCCATATCACGGAGATACTGAATCAAAATGGGATATCCCAGGTGGCAGGATAGTCGCAGGAGAAGCTCTTCTTGATGCTCTGAAAAGGGAGGTAAAAGAGGAGACTTCAATGGTGATCGTTGGTGCTCCTAAAGTTCTTGCAGCTCAAGACATCTTAAGAGATAAGCATGTTGTAAGAATTACGTATCAAGTCGATGCAGAAGGAGATATTATTCTTGATCCATTAGAGCATAAGTCTTTCCAATGGGTTAGTCTTGAGGAAGCGCTTTTACTTTATCACGACACATTCCTTACTCCAATTATTAAGATGCTCTTAGCCAAATAATTGTTTCTTCAGAGATATGAATATCTTTCCCCAGAATCCAGCTTTTTGAAACTTCTTATAATCTTCTTTTTTGTAATAATCTATTGTTCCTGGAAGTGGTGGATCTATCCAGCAAGAAAGGATGAGCCACTCCCCTTTATCATTTCTCTTAGAGATGATGGTTACAAGTGATTCTCCAAATCTTTTCTGAGACTCGGTCGTACCGGATTCTTTTCCAGCAAATGACTTATCCGGACTATTGAATGCTTGCCATGCAAGATTTTGAGAGAGGCCTCTTTGATTGAGTCGCTCCATTGCATGATTTGTCCAAATTGCATTTCCGTAAAGTCTTTCTGGTTGATTCATCTGGTGAGAGTTAGTGCGTCTTCAATTGTTCGATCTCCAACTCTTGTTCTAATAATACTATATGCTAGAGCAGATGTGGAGAGGGTCTTGCCAATTTCGTGTACTAGAGAGCGGATGTATGTGCCACTGGTGACGTCTGCTTGTAGTGTGGCAAGCGTGAAAGAACTATCTGGATTTTCCTTTAAGACATTCTCCCATTCTTTGCGAATTTCATCCTGTCTAAAGTCTCCCTGGACACGATCAATATCATGAATAATTTTCTTTATGATTTCAGTACTTGGCAGAACTTGTCTTGAAATAATTGTTAGATTAATAATTTCAATTTCCTTTGTCGGGATTAATTTCCCCTTGAGAAGATTATTTCGCGCTAGATAATACATAGGCTTTCCATCAATTGTTTGGGACGAGTATGGTGGAAATTCTTGAATTCTTTTCCCGGTGAAGTTGGGAAGGATATCTTTGAGATTTTGCTCAATAGTATCGGGAACCATTTTAACCCCAGTGATCTTACCAAGGACATCATAAGTGTCTGTCTCAATTCCAAACAGAATAGTGAATTCATACGTTTTATCCAGGTTCTCAAATTCATGTCTTTTTTTATTTTCATCGCCAAGGAGGAGTATCAAAAGTCCTTGCGCCATTGGGTCAAGTCTACCTGCATAGCTTATTTTTTCGTTCTTAAGTTCAGGACGCATTTCCTTCAAATGATTAATCGCCTGAAGTGGTGTCATGCAACGTGGTTTGTATAGAGAAAGTATTGTATTCATGCCCTGAATTGTAGCATGGTTATATTTATGCTTGCCAATATTGCCTCTATAGTTTAGAGTTAGAAAAACAATGGATACAAAATATTGCAAAGTCGACAATACCCTTCTTGTAAAAAAGCCAACCAAGAATTCTCCAGACAAGGCTACGAAGTCATTCTATTACACCGCCTACTACTTTTGTCGGACGTGCAAGAGGATTTATCATGACGATGCCTTTAAAGTAGTGAATTCTACGCAAAACCTTTTTCCCGAGGCCAGTCCTAGTAATGTTGTTGGCCCTGTAGTTCAGATCTGGACTGATGGTGCATGTACCAATAACGGTACTCCGCAAGCCAGGGCATCATGGGGGTTTGTATCAGGAAAATATGAAATGGCGGGTCTAGTAGAGGGCGGAAAGCAGACCAATAATAGAGGAGAAGGCCTTGCGATTTACAACGCCTTATTATGGGCAGTAAGTAAGGGTCATCGGAGCGTCCAGATACATACTGATAGTCAAATTACAATTCATGGAGTATCAAAGCATCCCGATAAAGTTAAGGAGAATAGAGACATTTTTCAGATGATTTATAATGTTGTCAAAGAAAATAATCTCTCAGTAGAGTATATAAAAGTTCGTGGACATGCTGATAATGTAGGCAATAATCGAGCTGATGAAGTTGCAACAGCAATTCTTGTAAAACAATAGCCACTTCTTCAAGAAGATATTCTAAGGTATACTCAGACAATGCTATTGGGAATTCTTCTATTTTTTATCACGATTCTCCTTCTCCTCGTTCTTCTCTCAATGATCTGGCCACCTGATAGCCCTTGGTCTCCTTGGTGGAGGACTGATCGAAAAACTGCGAGAGGAATAGTCTCTCTTGCAAAAATCTCTTCTAAAGATATAGTTTATGATCTTGGATGTGGAGACGGATCTCTTCTTTTGGAAAGTGCACGAAAGGGCGCTCGTGGATTTGGAATCGAGATTGATATTGCGAGAGTTCTTTTTGCAAAGTTACGTTTAATGGTGGCAGGAATGGGTGGAAAAGTCGTAATAAAAAGAGGAAATCTTTTTGATGAGGATGTTAGCGAGGCTTCGATTGTCGCCATGTACCTCGTACCTAAGACACTTGCTCGATTAGAAAAAAAATTAAAGAAAGAATTAAAGCCTAAATCACGAGTCGTAACGTATATGTATCCGTTGCCGTATTTTAAAAAAATTGCTGAGAATTCAGATGGAAATATATTCCTCTATGAAGTTTAGAGCTTAAATCATTTTGAGTCTCTAAGATTTTTTAATAGTAGCTTAAATTCTGGATTTTTTTGACCAAGTTGTTCAAGTGTTAACTCGACGTTCTCGATCCCCTTAGCGTCTCCCTTTATTTTATAGATATCATAAAGCCTAATATATGGAAGGTAAAAATAAGGATCAATTTCAAGTGCTCTCTTATACTCATGCTCAGCTTGGATGACATCGCCAATTCTAAGATATGTATTCGCTAGATTGTAATGTGTTTGAGGATATCTGTTGGAAATAAGAATAGATTTTTTATATGTCTGTATTGCCTCCTGAGATAAATTCTCCTGAGCATATGCCATCGCAAGATTGTTATATATTCTGGCACTTGCTACGAAGTGATTTGTTCTCGAATAGAATGTAATAGCGTCTTTCCAATCAGTATTTCTAACAATTGTTCTTAACGATAATAGTCCAACAAACCCAATAGCTATAAATATCAGCACTGCTCTACCAATGACAGGAAGTCTCTCGAAGAGACAAAAAGTCAGATAGGATAGTATGAGAAAAATTCCAATAGATGGGTAGTAGAGAAAGTGTTCATAGAATATGCCGTTGATTGGGATAATCCCGCTAGATGGAATAAAGCCAATAATAGTCCACATTAAGCCAAAGAGCAGAAGTGGATGGTCTTTATAGAGTTTAACTGCGCTAAATAAGGCAATAACTGATCCAGCTAATGAGGCTGCTGATGAGAGCGTTATGTTCTTTGCAAGCGAGATTGTTAAGTCTCTCTCCATATAGAGGTCTTTTGGGAAAAATATGAGTCCTAGGTATTGGGGTGCTAAGTTGAAAAACTCATTTATTCTAACAAAGAGACTTGAAGTATATGCGTTATCATTTTTGTAAAAGTTAAGTGTATTCGCAAAATTGAGAAGTGTTAATCTAAGTAGAAAATAGCCTGAGGTTATAAGAGTATAGGGCAATATCTCAATGAATGTCTCTTTTATGGTTTTTGCGTTGAGAGATTTTTTCATAGCCATGTGTGATATAAAGAGTAGGCCAGGTGCGATGAGCGCAGTCTCTTTAGAGAGTAGTGCAAGTCCAAGACAGATAAGGCTTACTATTTTTTGCCAGCGCCCTTTTTCAAAAGAAAGAAGGATGGTAAGTAGGACAAGAAAAAGTGATAATGGATCTCCTCTTCCAGATGCATAAGCTACAGCCTCAGTTTGGATGGGGTGCAAAATAAATAAGAGCGCAGTGCTAAATGAGACAAATTTGTTCTTCGATAGTTTGATAATAAGATAATATATAGCGATCCCAGCACCAGCATGGAGAAGAAGGCTGTTGAGATGATAAATAAATCCGCTATCACCGAAGAGATTGTACTCAATGCTAAATCCAAGGAAAAGAAATGGGCGATAGTAATTAGTTAGTCTACCATCCCCATCAATAAGGCTATGCGAGAAAAGGTCCCTGAGATTAAAAGAGGTTACGGCAGTATTCTCATAGATGAACTGCTGATCGTCGAAAAAAAGTCCGTTCACTAAGGTGTTGCCATAAAGAAGAATCGTAACAGCAAGAAGGATTGTCGCAAGGTGTAGTGAAGAAAGCGCTCGCATACTATTATTTCTTAAGACCTAGTGCAAGCCAGCGAATCTTGTCTAGCCAGACAAAAGCTCGATAGAGAACTGGGTTTATGACTAGGTCAAAACTCCCTACAAACTCAATATGTTCTGGGCGGAATCCTTGTTTGAAACGGTGAAAGCCATACCAACTATCGTTGGTATCAGGGTCAGTTCCAAGGGCTCCCCACATGTCAAAGTATTTGAGCCCCATTTTCTTTCCAAATTTTATTGCTTCCCACATCATAAGAGTTGATGCCATTGTTTCACGGTGTTCGCTGCTTGAAGCTCCATAAGGATAATACAGCGTATCTTTAAAAATAAATACAATCCAAGTGACAAGTGTTTTCATGTTGTAGTTGGCTATGAGCAGATGTGAAGAGAGCTCATTAAAGGGGGGTGTTGCAGAGTGTGAGAGTGTTGCCCATTGCTCTGTGTGATATTCTTTTGAGTGAGCATAGAAGCCTTGTCTTTTGGTTGTCTCTTGAGTGATTGAAAGGTATGATGCAAACGCATCTGCAGTATTTTTTTCAGTAATGGTTACATTATGTTTCTTAGCAATTTTGATGTTATATCTTGTCTTGGGGTGGAGATTGCGCTCAAGCTCCTCCTCTGTTCTTGAAAGATCAAGGATAAAGCTAAATCGAGTAAAGAGTGCGCGAGCAGCTTTCTTAAGGCCTAGGGAAAGAATTCTGTCCGATTCTACTTGAGAAAAGCGAATATTTGGCTCAAGTTGAATAAAGATACATCTCTCTTCGCGTCCGATCTTCCTTAGCTCAGTGATAAGTTCCTTGTCTGGAGACATTCCTTTTGGAAGATAGCCGATTGTAAATGGAGTTTTTGGAATAGGATGTATCGTTAGGGTGAATGCAGATTGGGAGCCGCTACTCTTTTGTAATCTGCGAATCACTTTGAGTCCTGTCTTCTCTCTAAAAGTCCCCCATTCATATGACTGGAGTGGGTGTGAAACAGTTTTATTAAAGAGTGTTTTTTCTGAATCTTGAAGAGGTTGATATGCCATGTATTTATTGTAGCAAAAGGGGCTATTTGTCGTCGCCGTAGAGAATGCTTCGGTCTGTACTCCATTTCACAGTTCCTTCAGGTAGTTCGATAAGAAAACGAGAGAGTGTATTGCTGGCACGTTGACCGAAGAATATCCTTCTCTTTGCGTGAGTTAAATATAGCCTCTTTTTTGCTCTTGTCATGCCAACGTAGCAAAGCCTTCTTTCCTCTTCAAGTTCATTTTTATCCATAAGACTTCTTGAGTGTGGGAAGAGGCCTTCTTCCATTCCAATCATGAAAACAACAGGAAATTCTAGGCCTTTTGCTGCATGGAGTGTCATGAGAGTCACTGCGTTTTTTTGTTTAGATTGCTTGTCGGAAAAGTATTCTTGTTCAACGAGTGCAACATTTTCAAGGAACTCAATAACATTTGGAAAGGCTAGCGCAACTGAACGAAGCTCTTTGATGTTTTCAAGTCTTGCTCGGTCTTCTTCGTCATGTTCGTCATACAATTCTAAATAGTTTGTTGCATGGATGATCGAATCGAGAAAGTCAATCGTGACTGATTCAGTTAAATCAGGTCTTTCGTTAAGAAAAGTTAAGAATTTTTGCATTCTTCCTTTTCCAATCTTCTCAATTCGTTTTAGAGAGATTGTTTCTTGAGGATTTACGGCATGTCGCACATAGGAAAGAACATCTTTGATCTCCTTTCTTTCATAAAATCTTGTTCCTCCAACAAGCGTATATGGGATGCCATGATGGAGGAATGCTTCTTCGACTACTCGAGATTGAGCATTTGTTCTGTAAAGCACTGCAATATCATTAAGAGAATTTATTCCAAGTGTAAGAATAGTTCGTATAATAAAGTCGGCTTCATCTTGTTCATTTACTGCTTCGTAGATCTCTATTTCATCTCCATTTTCATTCTCAGTCCATAACTTGAGAACAGGGTGAGATGTGTTCTTTGCGATAACTGCTGTTGCTCCGTCAAGTATATTTTGTGTTGATCGGTAATTCTGTGACAGAGAAAACGTCTGCGTTCCAGGAAAATCATCCTTGAATTTCATAAGGTTACGATAGTCAGCTCCTCGCCAGCTGTAAATGCTTTGTGAGAAATCCCCGACTACACAGATGTTCTTCCATTTCCCTGTTAGTAGCTTTGTCAGGACATATTGCCCCCTATTGGTGTCTTGATACTCGTCAACGAGGCAGTACTTAAATTGTTGTTGGTACTTTTCAAGAACCTGAGGTGCTTCGCGAAAAAGCCTTACAGTCTTGAGAATAAGGTCATCAAAATCAAGCGCATCATTTTCCTTGAGAATTTTTTGATAGAGTGGATAGACTTTTGCAACGGTTTGCTGGAAAAGTCCTCTGGCGAATGTTCCATACTCGTTTTCATAGATAAGCTCATTTTTTGCTTGAGAGATTGTGGTCAGAATAGAATTTGGCTTAAAGTCTTTGACAGATAATGTCAGCCTATTCATCGCTTCTTTTACAACGTCAAGCTGGTCATTGTCATCATAGATAACAAAACTTTTTGAGATACCTATGAAGTGCCCATCTGTCCTGAGTATTCTTGCACAGAGAGAGTGAAACGTCGCGACGATTGGTGCTCCAGAAATTGATTCTCCATGGGTGCTCAGAAAGGCATGGATTCTTTCCTTCATTTCTTTGGCAGCCTTGTTTGTAAAGGTCACCATAAGAATCGACTCAGGCTCAACTGATTTTTCAAGCATTAGATACATCACCTTGTGTGTAAGCACGCGGGTCTTTCCTGATCCTGCACCAGCAAGAATAATCATGGGGCCATCAGTTGCTCTAACAGCATCTTGCTGATTGGGATTTAGGTCATTGAGTAATGATTTTTCCATAAGGTATGATAGGGATGGTCCTGGGTCGATCTGGGGTCAATGACCATTGTAACATATGAAAAAGCTCTTTATCGTAGCGAACTGGAAGTCACATAAGACCGTTATGGAAGTGCATTCGTTTTTGATAGCTTTCTTCCACAAGGAATTAAGCAGATGGCTACATGAGGGGGGAGATTTTCATAAAACTATCGTTCTTTGTCCGCCATTTACGCTTCTTTCAACGTTAAAACAATCACTTCTAGAATTCGATCATAAGAATATAAAAATGTCGCTAGGCGCACAAGACATCTCATCATTTCCGGCTGGATCGCATACCGGTGAGGAATCATCAGAACAACTTTCAGATCTAGTGGATTATGTAATCGTTGGCCATTCAGAAAGGAGAATTGAGCTGCAAGAGACTGAAGAAATGCTTGTGCAGAAAGTCATCCAGGCTCATTTGGGAGGTCTTGAACCAATCTTTTGCGTACAAGGCATGACAAATGAAATTCCAAAAAATGTGAGGATTGTAGCATATGAACCAATTGATGCAATTGGAACTGGCAAAGTTGCCTCACTTGATCAAATTGAAAATGTGGCTCTCTTTTACAAGAAAGAAAAAGATATTCACTACGTACTTTATGGCGGAAGTGTGACGGCCGAGAATATCGCGCAGATCACTGCAATACCGTCAATAGATGGAGTGTTGGTTGGTGGGGCTAGTCTTAATCCGCATGAATTTTCTCAAATAGTTATGCTCTCTTAAAGTAGTATATAATCAAAATCTATGTCCCAATCGAGATCAAAAACATTAAAAAAAGTAATACTCGCCCTCATTGCAATTTTCGTTATTTCCGTAGGTATTAAGATCGCAATAACACTTATTTCATTCGCCCCAGTTGTGTATGAATTTGCTTTTAACAAAGGTATCGACTTAAAAAAGACCGAAGATCAACGCGTGAATATTCTCCTACTAGGTGTTGGAGGTGGCAAGCATGATGGTCCGTATCTTACAGATACAATTATTTTTATTAGCGTTGACCCGGCGCTGAAGGAAGTGAAGATGATAACGCTTCCTCGAGATCTTTGGATCACTGAGATTGATGCGAAAGTTAACACAGCATACGCAAAAGGCTTAAAGTCTGGGAAAGGCCTGAGTCTTAGTAAGGCATCAGTTGGGAAAGTATTGGGACAAAAAATTGATTATGGATTTAGAATTGATTTTAATGGATTTATAAAGGCGGTTGATCGACTTGGTGGGATAACAGTCAATGTAGAAAGGACATTTGATGATTATGAGTATCCGATTACTGGTAGTGAAGGTGACACGTGCGGATTTGAGGGCGAAGAGTTTCAGAAGCGTGCGACTGAAGCTGCAGAAAAGCAGCTAGAGGCATTTCCTTGTCGATATGAGCATCTTCATTTCGACAAAGGAGTACGGGCTATGGACGGCGAGACTGCATTGAAGTATGTTAGATCTCGTCATGCGGTTGGTGATGAGGGGACAGATTTCGCACGATCTAAGAGGCAGGAAAATGTCATTAACGCTGTAAAAGATAAAGTTTTTTCAGTAGGAACACTCCTTGATCCTATAAAAATTGCCAACCTTTATGATGTATTTAAAGATAGCATCGATACAGATATAAAAAAAGAAGAGTACGATGATTTTGTAAAGTTAGCTCAAAAAATGAAAGGTACAACCATTGAGAGTTCTGTGATTGATGATAGTGATGACTTGACGCAGGGTGCGGGACTTTTGACCAACCCTCCGATATCTGAAACATATGGAGGTCAGTATGTGCTCGTACCGAAAAAGGGTCCAACTGACTTCACGGATATTCATTCCTATGTAGATTGCTTCGTTGAGCATGAAGGTTGTCCCACCCCATCTCCAACATCCCTAAAGAAAAGTAATTAAAGCCTGTAGATTTTTGTTTCGTTGCTCTGAAAGACAATCGACCCAACCTGGTCAAGAAGTGTTTCGTTAAGAAGATATTTTTCCTTTTCAAGAGCTCCAACAAACACATACTTAATCTCATATTTATGGACAAGATTCTTGAAGGTGTTTAGATCAGTTGTTTCATAGAGGGACTTGATCTCCTCAATTCTTGGTGATGGGATGTCATAACTCCCTCTCCAGAGCCACTCATGTACAGTCCAGCCAAGCACCGTTGGAAGTCCTGTATTTGCTGACACTCTGCCGTAGTCTGTGTAGGAGTCTCCCTGTGCCTCAAGAATGACAGGTTGATCAGAGACATTTTTTTGCATCCAGAGAATTCCATTATAGTCATCTGGATATTTTTGTTTAAGGTAGATCGTTCCATCTAGCGTGCGGACTTTATCATGAATAAACTCTGCTGAAAAGATATTTCCATAAAAAGAGGTGAGTGAGAAATAAGGATAGACAAAGACGATAACAAGCAGCATCGTTGTCGAAACAAAAAAGAGACAATACGTTATAACGTGTATCGGCGACCTCTTTGATTTAAGAACCTGTGAGATCCTGGCTATGATATAGCCAGATGCCAGGGAGAACATGATAAAGCTTTCAAAAACCAGTTTGAACATCGTATTCGCTCTATAGTGTGCTGGATAAATATCCTTTGCGTAAATAAATTCAGGAACAATGATAAGAATCGTCGACAGGATTATCAGTAGTGCGATAAAAATGTCAGATGGTGAAAGTTTTTTAGTGCGAGTTAGGAAAATGATAAAAAGGATTGTAAAGAAAATAAAAAATCCATAGAGGATTCCAAGTTGCCAAATTGGAGATCTCAGGCAATGGTCTGCTTCAAAGAGAAATGGCCCAACATGTCCAAGATCGGTCAGTACTTTAGGAGCGCAAAGAATTCCAACACCCGAGACAAACGGTTTGAAAGCAAGTGAGAATGGCAATGATATGACAAAAAAAAGTCCACCAAGTAAGATGAGTGGCACAAATGTTTCCTCAATAATCTGAAGGATTCTATCAAGTAAGGGCTTTTTCAGAAAAAGTACTCCAAGTTTTTTGTACAGAAGAATTATTGCCGCAAAAAGAAGATAGATCAGGCCATCCCAGGCGTTTGTCATATACATGATTGCTAGAAGTGTACCAAGCGCAATGAAGTGAGTTGTCCTCATTGGGATGTATGTTGAAAGACGCGAAAGGATTGTGAGCACTTTCTTTTTTGAGACTTTCCTTTTTACGACAGTCTTTTGTGTTATAAAAATCGAATAGAGCAGGGCAATTGTTGTAAGAACAATTGGAATATCAAGTGCATGGCCATGAAGATCGGAGACAGTCCATGAATAAATTGGAAATTCATGAATAGTATTATGAATAAATCTTGTTGCGTTTGGATACCAGTAGCCATTCGGAAATGTATTTGGGAGGAATTGTTGTTGCCAAAATGGCACTGGCTTTTCAGGATCATAGACTTTAAAGAGTGAATATGTCGCATGGAGATTTCCAGAAAATGTTACAAGGAATGCACAGAGTAGTCCGACAAGGATATATTTTAGAGAGCGGATTTTATCATTGATATTTCTGTAGATGCTTGCGCCAAGAGAAAAGCTCTCTATAAAGCAGAGTGCAGCTAGAGTTGCAATCATAAGATTGTAGGAGTAGTTAGAGTGGGTAAATGAGAGCTTGGTAAGTACTGCGGTGAAAAGATGTCCAAAATAATAGTAGTTTATTGATAGCGGGGAAAGCCACATATCTTTTGGTGGGAAGTAGCTGGATTTAAGAATTGAATTAACAAAGCCAAAGTCCATGAATTTTTCAAGCCCATTTATCTCTGGTGTAAAGGAGCGTACGAATGAAAAGAAAATAAGTATACTTATGAAAAAAAGCTCCTCAGCTAGGAAAATCTTCCAGTGATCGCGTAGGAAAGTAAAAATAATGCTTCGAGTTTTCTCTTTATAATTTCTATAGATTGCGAAAATCGAGCCAGCTGCTAAAAGTGTACAGAGTAAGAAAAGCGAGGGTGTTGAGAAGGGGAGCAGGTGTGCAAATCCAAGGACAAATGCAGCATATGAAATTATGATTGCTCCGAGGATCTTACTAAAAGCATATCCTTTATCAAGAAAACCATTGAAAAGCAGTGCTGATATGGGAAGTGAAATTGCTCCTAGAACAAAGAGCATTGTCCACCATTGAAGGAGAAATGCTATATCAGCGCTCATGCTTTTCGTTTCTCCATCATCTGAGATATTTCAGGAATTCTTATGATGTTCCCTGGCAATTTCTGGGCTTTTGATGAACTATCAAGCCAATAGAACTGGGTTTTTTTGATGTGCTTAGCTAGATGAGTAAGTAGGGCAAGGTCATCATCAATATATTTATCAAGCTTGAGACTCCCTAGAACTTCTTCTTTAAAGATATGTGGCTGAAGGTTAGTGTAGTTAAAATACATGCCATCAAATATCAGATCAAGCCCCAGTTTTTTGGTAATTCTCTCTGTTTGTTTTTCCAAAAAGCGAAATCGACTTGAAATAAGGAAAACTTTATTAGTTTTGGCAACTTTTTTGAGGAAGGCCATGTTGTCTTGGAGCGGTGGGCGAAAGATTGGATTATGTGAAATTTGCCTTATGAGTTGCTCAGGGAGAGAGGGGATTCTATACATAAGATTTTTTGATGAGTTCTTTTTGTAGAGTCTATTTATAAGATCATCAGAAATAAAAGGTGGATAGTCTATGAGAACTTTGTCCAGATCAAATCCTATTCGCATACATTATATTTTAGAGATGAGGTTAAGAATTTGAAAGTCCCAACCTACCCTATGAGTATCGCCGGTTCTTTTTTGAATTTTTGTTCTATTCTTCTTGTACCAGAGATAACTTTCAAGGAGTAATTCTTTATTCGATTTTTTTGGTTGCCAGTTAAGTAGGTCCTGTGCTTTTTGAATTGAAACATATGAAGGCACTGGCATTGTCATATAGTGCCATGCTGCAAGTGGGGAGAGGTGGAGCCACTCAAGAACTCTTAGGGCAATCTGCGTTGGGAGAACTGGAAGTCCTGTAATTTTTGAAACTGACTTGTCATGTCTGATGACAGTTTTGAGATCTTTTCTCCACGTCTGGTATTCGCGAGCGCCAATGTTGAATATTTCATTCTTAACACTACTAACAAGGGCCTTATAGATTGCATCAGCAACATCAGAAACTGCAAGGAGCTGATACTTGTTGTTTCCCTTGCCGAGAATAAATACTCTCCTGCCTGTATAAATTGCCTCAAACCAGAGCGAGAAGACACCCAATCTTTCAGGTCCAAGGAAGGTCTTGGGTCTAATAATATTAATAGGAAGGCCCTTCTCCATATATTCTTTGCAGATCTGCTCACCGATAAGCTTTGATTGTCCATAGTAGCCAATTGGCTCGAGTGGACTTTCCTCAGTTTCGGGAAGATGTTTTGGGACGCCATAGAGTGCGGTCGTTGAGATAAAAACAAGTCTTTTCACCTTCTGCTCATATGCCGCATCAACAACTCTTTTTGTTCCATCAACATTAACACTAAAGATTTTTTGTTTGGTTCTCTGAATTGGGAGTGCTGCTGCGGCATGAATGACATGAGTTATTCCTTTCATTGCCAGGGTAATATCTTTTTTCTTTCTAATATCACCCTTAATCACCGTTACTTTTCCGATCAGATCTTTTGCGTCAAGAGGTGCTTGGTCAAAAAGTGTGACAGTAAAATCCTTTTTAAGAAGAAGTCTTGCGAGGTGCACGCCTAAAAATCCACAACCACCAGTGATGAGAACATGAGGCTTCATAGAAGGTTATTGTAGCGTGTGGTTTTTGTTGATACAAGAAGCAAATCAGTTTTTTTGAGTATTTTTAAAAATGGTTACAACAGGGTGATCATAGACACTAAATGACTCGTCAAAATTCTGATCATTGAACTCAATTGTAGTAAATGGAATATGCGCAAATGATGTAAATTCAGCTACTTTTTTGTAGCCTAACTTTTCGGCAAAAAGGTCATTATAGTACTGTGCGGTTTGAACATAACATTTTCCAGGAGGAAGTTTCGAGCAGGTGGTTAGCTTTCTCAGTGGCGTGTAAAGTCTATTGGATGCAAGAATTATATAGTCACTTCTCTGGAGTGAAAGATTGATACTGTCCCACTTAGCTGGTGTATCAGCTTCATAAAGTGGCAGTGTCTCATATTTATAAGCTCCTGCATTAAATATCGGGAGTGAATCGTCCCAATGTTCAATTGCAAGTGTGCTTTGGGGTGGAATATTTTTCATGATCCAAAGACTTGCCTCAAATCTTGTAAAAGGTTTTGCATAGATTGTCATAAATGATAGCGGCCATAAGAGGATTGCGATAAGTGTAATTCCAATAAGGAGCCTTTTCCCAGAATAAACTTTTCTGAATATTTGACTACATAGAAGAGCTCCAAAGAGAGCGAGAATTGGATAGAGAGGAAGCATGTACCTGACAAAACCAATTGCAAACTTACCAACAATGAAGAAATATACCATGAAGAAAAGGAGGAGGATTAGCTCTTGCCTTGAAAAGTCCATCGCTCTCCTTCTGGCAAGAGCGACTATTCTATAGATTATTCCTGCAAAGCAAATGGTTGCAAGAAATGGTCCCATACCGATAAAAAATATTTGGGTAAGATCGTAGAGATAGGGAATTTTGCCAACATATTGTAGCGTGTAGGGGAAAGTAAAGGCGTCTCTTGTCATTGCTGCTTGAGCAAGAGTTTGCTGTACGAATTCCTGAAAATCTAGTGCAACATAAGGTTGCAATATGAAGAACAATAGAATGGTAACCGTACCAGTGGCACTAAAATAGTAGAGTAGCTTTTTGATATAGGCTGGGATATGTTGGGCCCAGATGCTTGGTCTATGAGGCTGCTTTATAAAGAGTAGAGCAAAATCCAGGATGATTGTTGCTAGAAATGAGGTCAAGAGAACTGTGGCGCTAATCTTTGTTGCAAAAGCACAGGCAAGTGAAGCGCCGATCGCCAAGGCTATTTTTAGTGAAGGTTTCTTATAAAGTCTAATGAGCAGATAGAGCGTAAGTGTAATGAAGAATGTTAAAAGTGTATCAACAGCATAAAATCGCGAGAGTTGGATCGGGAGCACAGCAGTGCCATAGAAAAATGATGCCAATAGTCCTACTTTTTCTCCCCAGAGTTTTTTACCAATATAAAAAACAAGTGCTAATGTCCCAAGGTCTGCAATAAGTGAAAGACATCTCCCAATAAGCGTGAGATAGTCATAAGAAAAGTACTCTGGCCTAATGAGGCTGAAAGCTTTTCCAGTCCAGTACAGAAGATAAAGCGGTAGTGATCCGTATGCGAAGAAATGCGGATTCCAGCTACTATCTTTGTCAAGAAATTGTGAGACTGAGGTCGGGAATGACAGCTCATTTGTGAAGAGTACAACTGCCCTTTCGTCTGGGTGCATATGATATCCCTGGTCCCAATTGATTCCCACTAGTCGGAGAATTCCAGAAATGAGAAATATTCCTATAAAGAGTAACTTAATGTTTTGCTTCATGTCTAATTTTATACAGTATTACTGTAGGTCTATCAAAGATATTAACTGTTTGTTCAAAGCTGAAGATTGGACTATTTATATAGAGGAGTGAGCACCAGAAGTCACAAGGTGTTTCATAAATCTTCTCAAATCGACCAGAGGTAGTAATCTCATTATAAACAGCATTTCCTTTAGGGAAGTTTTTTGCATCAACAAGTCGAGTTTTATAAAGTCTCTGACTAGGAAGAATTAGATAGTCTGACTGATCAATCAAAGCGTTATATTTTTCCACTGTAGATTCGGGGGAATTATTATCAAGGTCGTAGAAATTAAATAGAGTTATATTGGGATATGCCGAGTTGAAGGGGGTGATTCCGAGATCATAGACCTCAGATATGATTGGACTTGTGCTCGGAATTGTTTTGTTGGCAAATGTTAATGCTTGAATTCTTGTATCAGTATCAAAATACACAGTTTTAATAAATGCAAAAGCCCAGAGCATACATAAAACTCCAATGCTGCCTTCTATAAAGTGCGATCCTTTTTTAGGGAAGAATTTTAGGTTTGAAATCTCGCTTAGACCATAAGCCACACAGAGGTAGATAAATGGAAGCGTTGGGATGAAGTAACGTGTCCATTGCGCAAATAAAAATGTTTGGGAAAAGAATGTGATCGAGAGAAAGATGAGAAGAAAAATGAGCGGGTAGTCGACCCTTTTCCTCAGAGATACTAGGATGAACACAAATGATATTGGAAAGAGTATGGCGAATATCGGGCCAAGAATGAATGGATAAATTCGCATAATCGGGAAGAGAATTGGTATTGCTGAAAGGAATTCGCCAGTATAAAAAACAATAAGTTTGCCAAGAGCAACATTTGACTCATATGAAATACTGTTGAGAAAGGATTGGTGATCTAAATACACAAATGGATTCGTGAGTAGGTAGCAGGCTGCAGTTGCAATGAAGATGACGATGGTAGTAAATAATTTTTTATGAAAAGGATAGCGTTTTTTTAAATAGAGAGCGCCAATAGTTGGGAGAAAAATAATGCTTGAGATTTTAACGCTTATGAGAATTCCAAGTGACACCGCGATTATGATTATTGCTTGGCGAGTTGGCTTGTGGAAATATTTGATAAAACCATAGAAGAGAAGTGTTGAGAAGAAGGTAAGCCATGTTTCAAATGTTCCAAAGTGGGCGTACTGAATTAGGCCAATGCTAAATGTGGAAAAAAATGCAGCGATGAGACCCGTTCGATTATCTTTAAGAAGCTGCCCTATTTTAAAGATAAGATAGATGGTGCCAATAGATAAAAATGTCGAGAATCCTCGTAAAATAAGAATCGCGTCCTCAAAGCTTACTTGATTAATCGAGGGGTGGTTGTGCATTGTTAGGAAGTTTTTGAGAAGCCCTGTAAAAAAAGTAAGGTAGATCGGTAGAGATCCATACGCAAAAAAGTGAGGATTAAATTGGTCTGGGTAGGAGAGTCCAGCGATGGCGCTTGCAATATTTCTTTCATCGGGATGAAAGAAGAATGGCGATCCCCACGCTAGAGATATCAGTCTAAGTATTGATGCAAGGCATAAAAGTGCGATAAGTATTTTTTGAGAATATTTATCCATCATACTTATGAAGTAGCTATTCCTGCGATTTTTTTGCCCAACTCAACTGCGTAGTTGGTCCCTCTGTCCCAAGGGTAGACTTGCTCAATGTTTGCAAGAAAAACGTGCTTTAAGGGTGTCTTAAATGGGGGAATTAACCTTGAATAATTGGTAGGAACAATCGGCTGAGCAAAAGGAGCTCTGAAGACCTCGAAGTCGATTATGCTTTTTTTATAGTTTTTGTTTATCCTTTTCAGGAGAGGGTCATACTTCTTGAGGAGCTCTTTTTTATCCATTGAAAAAAGGTCACTTTTGGGATCAGGATAGTTGCCGACATAGACAATGTGCTCATTAGAAAAATTCTTTTTATCCATGAGGTTAGTGTGCTCGACGACCACCATGACCGGTGCATTTTTCTCACATATGCTTAGCCAATAAGAACCATCTTTTATCAGCTGCTCACTTAGTCTAAGTACCATGTTGGTTGCGCCAAGCCCACGTAGTTTTACGAGCTTTTGCACATATTCTTGTGGAAGTTCCTGAGCGATTTTTAAAAAGAGGAATGAGGGGAGTGTCACGATGACTTTGTCAAATTTCTCTGTCTTTGTTCTCGCCCCATTTTTATATGTGACCTCTGCATCTTTACCATCTTTAATCGCTATTGTTTCTGAGTTGAGATGAATTTTCCCGCCCTTCCCCTGAATATCTTTTGCAAGTGCTTGGGCAAAGTTGAGGAAGCCACCTTCTGGGTATGCAAGAGATGGAGTTCTTTTATAGATTCTAGTCCAGAACCAAACAAGTGATATTTCTGATGCATATTCACCCATTTTGTTCCGCAATTGTGGTTCCCAGAGCATAGAAAATGCTTTTTTACCCATGGTTTTTTCAAGAAATGAGATCGCGTTTATTTTCTCAAGCGGTTTCCAGAAAGGATTTAATTTGAGGAACGCTAGAACGGCACTCATGCGAATCTTGTCAGCGAGTGGTAGCTTTGGGAAGCGAAGGATGGCAATTGGTGAATCAAGCTGATAGGTTCTGCCATCAATAAAGACAGATGTTTTAGGTCTTTTAATCAAGACTGGGAAGTTTATTTCTTTGGCTAGAGATAGGACATGTTCATCATTTGTAAACCAGTGATGATAATGCTTCTCCAGACTCCACTTCCATGACTTTTCTTTGTAGCCGATCGCTAGTCCTCCCGGCTGAGGATCCTTCTCAAGAAGTGTCACATCATTACCCATTTTCAAAAGTTCATGGGCAGCAGCAAGTCCTGTAAATCCTGCGCCAATTATTGCAATTTTCATAAAGTACTTCCTCGCTGCATAAAGAACAACATTGCTCCAATGCCGAGCACAAGAATGGTTATTATACCTGAAAAAACTACATTTGAGCTACCCGGTGAGGACATGGTGGGTGATGGGGAAAGTGAAGTTGGCGGTACTGTCGTAGCTTCTGGGCTAGCGCTTGCACTAAGCGTCGGCGAAAGCGTTGGTATTACTGTCATAGTAGCTGTTGGACTTACTGAGGGCGCTACGGTTGGAGTCGATTTGGTTGGGTTTGGTGTTTGACTGATAGTTGGAATCGTCGATGGGTTTGTAGGTGAGACGGATGGCTCAGTAAACTGACTGCCTTCTGCAAAGACGGTAAAATTTCTAGTGATAGTTGTGAGGATCCCCTTACTATTTTTGGTCTTTATAGTAATAGTATGGTCGCCAGGGGAAAGATTGCTAGGTGGTCGATATGACCAGATGCCATTTTTATCTGCTTTTACAGATGCGGTGATGGGATCAGAGTGTATTTCAATAAGAACCTCTTCATTAGGTGCTGATGTGCCTTCAAATTTGGGCTGTTGGTCAGTTAGTTCTTCCTTGTTGTCTGGGCTTACGATGGCTGGTTCTGCTGGGAGATCCTCAACTGCACTAAATGATGGAAACGCATTATCATCAACCTGAGCGGATTCAGTCGATATAGGAGTTGCGTTAGGATCGCTGCTGTCTACGGTGAAATCATAAATGTTTGAGAGTGTTATCTTAGGAACAGGATTGATTTGGGCCGGAAGTAGCGAGACTCGGGAAGTCAGAGTTGGACTTTGAAACAATAGCTTGATGATAGAAGAGTCTTTGAATGCCAGATAACTACCAAAGTCGCTCGTTCGAAGTGCGTTAAGTGGAAGTACAAAACTTCCATTCGGCTTTGTAAGAGTTGAAAGCATCTGTGCACTGTCTGTTACGAGGAACACCATGACACTATCATCGGTAGATCCATCAGGATATGCTGCGCTTCCCACGATTGGAGCTTGGCGCGATGGCTGCTGGGTGATTGTTGAAAGGGTCTTGATACTGAATGGCTTCTTGCCCTCATCCTGAAAAACTTTATCTGAGGAAAGGATCGTATAGTAATAGGTGGTCTCAGGCTTTAAGTTGCGAAGCGTTATATGGTGTACGTTGTATTGTTTTGGAGTACCTGACTGCTGGTCACGATCATCAAGTGCCACTTTCCCTCTATCAACACCCTCTCCATAAGAAAGCGATCCCAAAACCTTTTCATCAGTTATGTAGGAAATGGTGAATGATGTGTCAGTTTGATTACTGATCCTTATTTGCTTAGGGGTGTAAGCAGGAGATGCATTTGTAAGTAAGAGTAAATCACTCCTGAGGAGTATCGACACAGTCACGAGTCCAATTCCTAGGAGGATAAGCCCAAGAAGTGTTGGAATTCTCTTATGAAAAAATGATGAATTGTTCAAAGTTCGCCTCCTTGAAGCGCAGAAGTCGTTCCTGAATTTTCAGGTGGCGTATCTAGCGGGAGCGTCTCAGTTGCACTGGGTGTTGCTTGTTCATCCGCAGATATTTTTCCATCTATCTGCTTTCTCTTCTTGAGAGAATTTATGACATCGGTGTTGAATTTAGGATCGATTTCTTCGATGGATGCGTTTACCCTCTGGGAAATGGTTGAAGTTATTGCTTTTGTATATATCGCAACTGCAATCCAGACTATTACCACAATAACTGATGGAACAAGGATGTAGAGTAGATTTTTTTGTGTTTTTTTATTCATAGTTATGGCATATAGAATACTTTTGCCTGAAGGTATAGCCTGTATCCGTTAAGTTCTGTTGGGACCTGGAGAGAAATATTTTTGAAGGTTAGTAGGCGATCAAAATTAGTGATCTCAGTATAGAAATTGATCAGGTTGTCATATTCTCCCTGGGCCCCGATGATCATGTTAAATTGTGCCAGTTCGCCAACAGTAGCGGGCTGACTTAATGGGATGTTTGTGATCTGGAGCTGACTTAAGAAAACATTGTTGTCATTTGCGATTGTCCTCACTTTTGCAATAAGACTTGGCCCACTTGGCTCATTTGGAATTGCGGCATTTATATATTTCAGGTCTGATGTAATTTGTGAATATTGACTTGAGAGATTGCTAAGGGAGGTGATCTTGACAGCAAGCTTGTCATGGACGAACTTGCTATCATCAAGTCTTTTTTGTAGCTCAAATATTGTGGTAAGTGTGGGCATGATCGCAAAAATAGCAAAGAAGATGAACGCAAAGAGTGACAAAATTATCGTTGCATAGTTCTGTGCTTTTTCCTCGCGAAGATTGATTTTTGAGCGAACTAGCTCGAGATATTTTTGTTTTGATAAATTAGTAAAGAATTCTTTTGATACTTTCATATTATTTCCCTTGATTTGGCGGCAACGTCTCTTTGCCGCCTGTTTCTGGTAGAGTGATCTCTGCCGAGATCTGGGCGTCAATATCAGCAGTCTCAGTCTTGTTATCAATCCGATCGATGCTTACTGTTGAGAGCTCTTTGAGGTTTTGAAGTGAGGTTACATATTTCTTAAGCGTCGCAACATCGGGGGCGGAAACAGTGAGCGAGATGCTCTTTTCACCCAGTTGAATATTCGTGAACGTGATTGGGCTTTGCGTCAGTCCTGCGATTTTAGTAAAGATCTGCGGCGCAGCTTTTGACGCTTTATCTATAACCGATGCATGGGTTAATTTGCTGATTAACACCCGGTATTTCGATTCATCTAGGGAAGATGCTTCAACGATCACACCTTGAGCTTTGATTTTGTCACTATAGTCAACTATTTGCCTGTCTAGGTTGAATCTATAGAGGAACGCGCCAAGTGCAATTGTCTCAGTGAGAATGACTAAGAATCTGCCGCCTGTGATTGCCCATTTAACAAATACATCAAGTGAAGTGGAATTCTGTTTTTTTATGAGATTGATTCGTAATTGAGCTTTGTTATCCATGGCAGAAGGATCGTAGTTACTTCATCCCAAATTTAATCGGGAAACGCAAAAAAAAGCTGAAGCTTTTACCAGCCTTATTTCAGTCTAGGTATTTAGGAGAAAAATGTCAAAGAAATTCGTAGCTATTTTCATCTGGAAAGAGCGAGCAGAGTGTGGTATACTAAGTTTCGTTCGAAATCGCACAAGCGATCTTCGGATTTTTACTATATGGCTGAAAAGACACAAAAAGTTACACTAGACAAGATCCGCAATATTGGAATTATCGCGCATATTGACGCGGGTAAGACCACTACCACTGAAAGAATTCTTTTCTACACAGGCAGAACATACAAGATTGGAGATATTGATGATGGTAATACTCAGATGGACTGGATGGAGCAGGAGAAAGAGCGAGGAATCACCATTGTTTCTGCTGCAACAACCACATTCTGGAAAGATCACAGAATCAATATTATTGATACGCCAGGCCACGTAGATTTTACTGCTGAAGTTGAACGCTCACTACGCGTACTTGATGGCGGTATTACCGTCCTTGATGCCGAAGAGGGAGTTCAATCCCAGTCAGAAACAGTGTGGAGACAGGCTGACAAGTATAAGGTTCCACGTATTTGTTTTGTCAATAAAATGGACAAGCTCGGGGCAGACTTTCTTGCAACAGTAAAGAGTATCGAGGATAGGCTTGGTGCAAATCCTGCAATTATGGTAATCCCAATTGGCGCAGAGGATACTTATGTTGGTAACGTTGACCTTCTTTCTAGGCAGTCAATCATCTGGAATTCAGAAGAGCTTGGCGCAACATTTGAAGTTAAGGATGAAGTTCCTGAAGACTTGAAGGCAAAGGTTGAGGAATATCGCTCAAAGCTTATCGAGAAGATCTCCGAAACAGATGATGCGCTTCTAGAAAAGTACCTTGGCGGTGAGGAGCCAACCGTGGAGGAATTAAAGAAAGCTCTTCGAGCTGCAGTTATTTCCTACAAGCTCGTTCCTATTTATGCAGGCACATCGCTTCGCAATAAAGGTGTTCAGCCGCTTCTTGATGCTGTTATCGACTATCTTCCATCCCCAGTTGATCTTAAAGAGGTAAAGGGAATTAATCCAAAGACAGAAGCTGAGGAGATTCGCCAACTCGTTCCTGATGCGCCATTTAGTGGACTTGCGTTTAAGATTCAGAATGATCCTCACGTTGGTAAGCTCACATATTTCCGTGTTTATTCTGGTCAGATTAATTCTGGATCATATATCTACAACAGTACAAAGGGCGTAAAAGAAAGAGTTGGAAGACTCTTAATGATGCATGCTAATGAGCGTGAAGAAATCAAAGAAGGATATGCTGGAGAAATTGTAGCTATTGTTGGGCTTAAGGATACTGGTACTGGCGATACGCTTTGTGACGAAGCAACCCCAATTGTTCTTGAAAAAATCTCATTCCCAGACCCTGTTATTTCTCTTGCGATTGAGCCTCAGACAAAGTCAGATCAGGAAAAACTTGGCTATGCGCTTAAGCGTCTAACTGAAGAGGATCCAACATTCTCAGTTAAGTCCAACCCAGAAACAGGTCAGACAATCATTTCAGGTATTGGCGAGCTTCAGCTCGAAGTTATGGTTGATCGTATGAAGAGAGAGTTTAATGTGATTGCAAATGTTGGTGCTCCACAGGTTGCGTACAAAGAATCTTTTGCAAATACAGTTCAGGCAGAAGGTAAATACATTAAGCAGTCCGGAGGACGTGGACAGTTCGGACACTGCTGGCTTCGTGTTGAGCCAAAGGCAAGGGGCGAGGGCAATGAGTTTGTGAGCGAGATCAAGGGTGGAGCTATTCCAGCTGAGTTCGTTCGCGCAGTTGAGAAGGGTGTTTGGGAGACGCTTGAAAATGGAGTTCTTCTTGGATATCCAGTAGTTGACGTTAAAGTTGCCTGTTATGACGGTTCATATCATGATGTCGATTCATCTGAGGTAGCATTTAAGATCGCAGCATCACAGGCATTGCAAGCTGCATCAAAGATGACAGAGATGAATCTCCTTGAACCTATCATGAAGGTCGAGGTTACAACTCCATCTGAATTCATGGGAGATGTAATGGGAGATCTTTCAAGTAAGAGAGGTCAGATCTTGGGAACTGAGGAGCGATCAAGAGCTACTATCATTAACGCGCTTGTGCCACTTTCTGAATTATCTGGATATGCAACACAGATCAGATCTATGTCCCAAGGTCGTGCGAGTTACTACATGGAACCAAGTCACTATGATGTTGTGCCACGAAATCTCGTTGAGCAAATGGTTGCAAAGTCTACCTTCACAGGTCGCGTCGAAGCATAAAGTTGCACTTATCTCCCCCGTTCGCTACTATACTTTCTCATGAAAAAGATCCGCGTTGGTATTCTTTTTGGCGGGCAGTCTGCTGAGCACGAGGTCTCTATCCGTTCGGCTAAGAATGTCTATGATGCTCTTGATAAGTCTAAGTATGAGCCAGTTCTCATTGGCATTAGCAAAAAAGGCGAATGGCTCACCCTTCCTACCACATATTTTCTTCAAGGAGATTCAAAAGAATATGCGTTACCTGAAAAATCATCTCCTCAAACACCTCTTTCAGTAGATATTGTTTATAAGCAAAATATTGATGTTGTTTTCCCAGTCTTGCATGGGCCGATGGGTGAGGATGGGACCGTACAGGGAATGCTCAAACTCCTAGGCATTCCATTTGTAGGTCCAGGAGTGTTGAGCTCGGCCGTTAGCATGGATAAAGATGTAGCAAAAAGATTGCTGCGTGATGCGGGAATCCCAATCGTTCCTTTCCTCGTATTTCGATACTTAGAAAAGGGAAAGATCTCATTTGAGGCAATAAAAAAGGGGCTAGGTCTTCCCTTTTTCGTAAAGCCTGCCAATCTAGGCTCATCTGTTGGAGTATACAAGGTTCACTCAGAAAATGAATTTGATAATGCTATCAAAGATGCTTTTGCATATGATCAAAAAATCTTAATTGAAAAAGGAATAAATGCACGTGAAATTGAATGTGGCGTGCTTGGAAATGAAGAGATGAAAGCGTCGGTACTTGGAGAGATCATTCCACACCATGAATTTTATGACTATGCTGCAAAATATCTCGATGAAGAAGGGGCAGGTCTGCAGATTCCGGCAGAACTGGCACAAGAGCATGTAAAAATGATCCAGGATTTGGCGATAAAGACATGTAGGGCATTGGGGGTTGAGGGGATGGCGAGAGTAGACTTCTTTTTAGACAGAGATACCTCGGAGGTCTATGTAAATGAGATAAATACGATCCCAGGCTTTACGAGTATAAGTATGTATCCTAAGTTGTGGCAAGAAAGTGGAGTGTCCTACCAAGAGCTGGTTAATCAGCTGATCTCGCTTGCGATGGCTCGACAAAGTCGTGAAGATAGCCTAAGCACAACAAGATAATTGTTCCCCTATGCTACAATTGTCGATATATGGCGCGAAAGAAAATTAGTGAATTTAAGGCAAAGAGTCTCGTGCTTTCAGCATTAAGTATCCCCTATCAAGGCATCTCTCTTCAAAAAGGTGATACCACTCCCCTCTCATCGCTTGATGAAAATAAGAAATATGTTCTCAAAGTGGATCAGGGTATTAAGAAGCGATTCAAGCTCGGTCTTGTTGCTCTTAATATCTCAAAGACTGAAATTGAGGGCGTAATGAATGACTTGGCTGAGAAAGGATATCAGTCTTTTATTCTTGAGGAGTATTTAGAGCATGATCAAAAGGAGGAGCGATATCTTTCATTTGAGAGAACAAGGGACGGAATCACGTTTATGGCTTCAAGAAGCGGCGGTGTCACAGTTGAAGACAATATGGGCCAAATTAAAAAGTTTACTCTCCCTCATCAGACACATGATGCGGCTGAATATCTGGAGCTACCTGAGGATATTTTACGCAAGATTGTTCAATGCATGGATAGGCTTCATATCTCTTTTCTTGAAATTAACCCACTTGTTGTTAGCAATAATGACCTCACTTTTCTCGATATGGCGATTGAGGTTGATGATGCGGGAGAATTTTTCGTTGAGAAGGCTTGGGTCTCTGAGGATTTTGTAGTTGAGGCAGGTAGCAAGACAAAAGAAGAAGAGGCTATTGAGGAATTGTCATCCAAGAGTCAGGCATCATTTAGGCTCGTGGTCCTCAATCCGAATGGGTCAATATTTATGCTACTTTCTGGAGGTGGAGCGAGCATTGTGTTAGCAGATGAGGTTTATAACGTCGGTCAAGGCAAAGAGCTCGCTAATTATGGAGAGTATAGTGGCAATCCAAATGCAGAGGAGACATATCTCTATACAAAAGAGATACTAAGCCTCCTTTTATCATCCAGTGCGAGTAATAAAAAGCTGATAATCGCAGGTGGAGTTGCTAATTTTACCGATATTCGCATTACGTTTAAAGGAGTGATCAAGGCAATTGCTGATGTAAAAACAATGCTTTCAGAGCAGGGTGTCAAAGTCTTCGTCAGACGAGGTGGCCCATTTGAAAAAGAGGGGCTACAGATGATTGAAGACTTTCTCAAAAAAGAAAACCTCTATGGATTTGTTACTGGCCCAAATCTCCCTTTAACAGAGATAGTTGAGAAAGCGATAGGTGGTGCTCATGCTTAACATAGAAGAACTTCGAAAGGCAGACATTGGCATTCTTTTTATCGGAAGCCACCCAGGTATTATCCAGTCAATATTGGATTTTGACTATTTGTCCGGTAAGTCTGCTCCAAGCGTCCTTGCTGTTATCGCGACAAATAGGAAGTACGAGAAGTATTTTTTTGGTTCGAAAGAGGTGCTCATCCCCGTTTATGAATCGTGTTCTGCGATCCCAGAGTCTCGCTCAAAAGACATAACATTGTTTTACAATGTTACATCAGCAAGAAGAGTACTGACTTCTTCAAAGGATGCGTTCTTGACGATTCCGTCAATTAAGCTTGGAGTTATTTTTGCAGAAGATGTTCCAGAGGAGCACTCGCTACTTTTGCGTGACTTCATTCTTGAGAGAAAGAAGACCTTGTTGGGTCCAGCAAGCGTTGGTCTTTTATTGCCAGGAATTCTAAAGTTAGGTGCGATTGGTGGCGTTGACTATAGACAGTTGATAGCCTCACATGTCTTTGAGATGGGCGATACAGCAGTCTTTTCTGCCTCAGGAGGAATGACAAATGAGATTATTCGAATTGTATCGCTTAATCAGAAGAGGCTGAGTTTTGCTCTTTCATTTGGTGGAGATCGCTTCCCAGTTCTTACCCCGGAAGATGCATTTTTGGCAGCTGAGAATGATCCTGCTACAAAAATGATCGTTTATTTTGGTGAACTAGGAGGGACCGATGAATATGCCCTCATTGAGCTTATGAGGGAGAAAAAAATCACAAAGCCAATTGTCTGCTATATCGGTGGAGTAGTAGCTGAACTTTTTGAGACTCCCCCACAGTTTGGACACGCAAAAGCCATGGCGCAAAAAGGAGAGGAAACAGCTCGGGCAAAAAGAGATGCACTGAGGATGGCGGGTGCGAAGGTGGCGGAGTCATTTGCTGACTTTATTGAATATATTGGCAAGGGTGAGGTTTCAAAAGATTCTGAATTTGAGTATACTAACCGTATGGACGACTTACAGGATCGCAAGCATGCGCTCATAACAACAACAATTTCAAATGATGAACGTGGAGAAGTACAGGTGCTCGGAGAGCCTCTTCTAAACTTTGTCTCAAGTAGGCCATTTGCTTCAATTGTAAGTTCGATGTTCTTGGGTAAAAAAACAATCTCTAAAGAACTTGAAGAATTTGTAGACTTTACTCTAAGGCTTCTAGTTGAACATGGCCCATATGTTTCAGGTTCTGTTAATACAATTGTGACGGCAAGAGCAGGTCGCGATCTCGTCTCATCCCTCGCTACAGGCCTCCTGACAATCGGGCCACGCTTTGGTGGAGCCATCAATCAAGCAGCAAGTAATTGGATTGCTGGAGTAAAGGACGGGAAAGATCCCAGTGAATTTGTCGAAGAATTTGCGAGCAAGAAAGAATATATCTCAGGCATTGGACATCGAAAGTATAGGGTCGATGCTCCAGATCCTCGTGTAGCAAAATTACTCTCATTCACAGACTCACTTACTGAGAAAAAATATAGCTCTTTTGCGAAGAGCGTTGAGAAGGTCACTGTGGCAAAAAAAGGCAATCTTATTCTCAATGTCGATGGTGCGATAGCTGCTATTCTTTTGGATATTCTTTCTGAGAAAGAAGGTATGAAGACCGAGGAGTTGGATAATCTAGTAAAGACAGAGTTTTTTAACGCCCTCTTTGTCCTTTCAAGGAGTGTTGGATTTATCTCTCACTTCTTAGATCAAAAGAGAATTGATGAAGGCCTTTTTAGACTTGATGAAGAGCATGTTACTTATGCAAAGGACCTCTTTAACGAATAGGATTTGATGTTAGAAGAAAGTCTACACTCCCAAGAAGATCCTCAAAGACTCATCGATTCTTTCGTGCGTCCGATCTGGTATCACGAACTTTTGACTGATCAGACTCGGAGTCTGCGAGATCAAGCAAAAACAGGTGTAGAAGATGTACTCATGGGTAGTCATATTGGGCTCGATTCTGTGATTGCAATTCCAACAGGAGGCTCCCGTTGGACACTAGAAGGCAATGATCCGATTCATTATCAATTTCTTTTTCTAGATGACGCACCTCCATTAGATGATGTGAGGCACGCACTTACAGATAATTGGATATTGCCTCGAGATTGGGATAGTTCTGAGCGTGCAATCAGCCACTTGGAGAGATCAAATGCACTTAAAGCTCTTATGATTACTCCAGATGATTTTGTTGTAGGCAACGTAGAAAAAGCAAGAGAGCTGCGATTGAAGGCCTTGAAAAAAGGTGGTAAAGGCTGGTGGCATGATGGTGTTACAGATTACGTGGATAAGAAGGTCAATACATGGGGGAAGCCTAAGAACGATTTAGATATGGGTAAATTGAGATTTAGGCGAGCTTTGGATCAGAGACTTGCTGGAGAGTCGTCTCCAAAAGAGTGGGAGAAGGGGTTTTTTGAGAGACTAAAGAATAGGAGAGTTCCAACATACTCGGAATACTCGCATGCGCTTGAGCAGCTCGGAGGAGCAATAGATTGTCCAGAAAATCGCAATATTGTCGATCCTCACGTATAATACGAGTGTATGAGGCGTCTTCTCATTGGTATTATTCTGCTGGTCATCGCTGCGTTATCCGTCTTTCTAAGTCTTAGATTTGTTCGGTCAAAAATTGACAGCATTATGACTTCACCTTCTAGCGTGCTCTCATCTCCTACTCCAGGGGTTAAGGCTATCCCCACAACTCGCTCTGACTCATCGCTCTTTGTGCCCTACTGGACCTTGGATGAGGGAAATTTTGCTTTGGATCCGTACAAAAGCTATATCTATTTTGGTATCACATCTGGGAGTGATGGTATCAATAAACAAGAAGATGGCTACAAGAATCTGAAGACGTTCTCTAAGGCTGCATCCGGCAAGCGAACGCTTTTGGCCCTGAGGATGATTGATAATAAGGTCACAACGCCCGTCCTTAAGGATAAGAAGAAGCAGGAGAAGATCATCAATGATGCTATTTTTGTCGCACATGAGTTTGGTTTTGACGGGATAGTTATGGATCTTGAGGTATCAGGACTTCCTTTTACCTCATTGATAGATCAAATTACATCTTTCAACAAGGATTTTTACGAAAAAGCCAAGGCAGCAAGGCTGAGTTATAGCATTACTGCGTACGGCGATACATTTTATCGGGTAAGACCATTCTCAATTGAAGAGCTTGAGAAGTCATCAGACATGATCTATGTCATGGCGTATGATTTTCATAAAGCCAATGGTAATCCTGGTCCCAATTTCCCCCTAGCAGGGTCTGATACGTATGGATATGACTATAAGCGGATGGTGGGGAGCTTTTTGGATGCTGTTCCTGCTCACAAGCTCACTTTCATATTTGGTATGTATGGCTATGATTGGGTGATTGATGAGGGTGGTAAGGCAAAAGATGCTGGAACTGCTATTTCTCTCAAAGAGACGAATGCATCTCTTCTTGATGACTGCAATTATACTACTTGTAAGTGGGAGAGGGAGGGTGGCTCATCTGAAATTATGATTGAATACTCGGACGGCGATACAAAACATATTGTTTGGACTGAGGACGAAGAATCGACTAAGCGCAAGAAGGAATATCTTCAGAAAATGGGCATAGGCTCATTTGCCTACTGGGCCTACTCGTATTTTTAGGCACGTTCATGCCTAGAAATAGGGGTGTTTAGGGTATTGACGCTTTTTCTAGAATGTAGTATCATACACCTAATCTCATTAAAACAAATGAGGTCTTTTTTTTCGGAAAAAGATACAATAAAGATATGGCAACATTTAATCGCAACAAACCACACGTAAATATCGGAACCATCGGTCACGTTGATCATGGTAAGACTACAACTACAGCAGCTATTGCTACCGTTCTTTCAAAGCATGGCGGTGGAGAAGCTAAGAAGTACGAAGATATTGATAATGCACCAGAAGAAAAAGCACGTGGCGTTACGATTAATATCTCCCACATTGAGTACGAGACAGAAAATCGTCACTATGCTCACATTGACGCTCCAGGACACGCAGATTACATTAAGAACATGATCACTGGTGCGGCTCAGATGGACGGCGCAATTCTCGTTGTTTCTGCTCCTGATGGTCCAATGCCTCAGACAAGAGAGCACATCCTTCTTGCACGCCAAGTTGGTGTTCCTTCAATCGTTGTTTATCTCAATAAGTGCGACATGGTAGATGATGAAGAGCTCCTAGACCTCGTTGAGATGGAAATTCGTGAGCTTTTGACTAAGTATCAGTATCCTGGAGATACAACTCCAATCATCCGTGGCTCATCTCTTAAAGCACTCGAAGGCGATGCAGCTTATGAAGCAAAGATTATGGAACTTATGAAAACTGTTGATGAGTATGTTCCAACTCCAGAGCGAGATCTCGACAAGCCATTCCTTATGCCTGTAGAGGATGTTTTCTCTATCAAAGGTCGAGGAACTGTTGTAACGGGAAGAGTCGAGAGAGGCGTTATTAAAGTTAACGAGCCTATTGAAATCGTCGGTATGAAAGCTACAGCTAACTCAGTTGTTACCGGTGTTGAGATGTTTAGAAAGCTCCTTGATCAAGGTCAAGCTGGAGACAACGTTGGATTACTTCTCCGTGGAGTTGAAAAAGAAGATGTAGAGCGTGGACAAGTGCTTGCTAAGCCTGGTTCTATTACTCCACACACAGATTTTGAAGCTGAAGCATACATCCTTACTAAAGAAGAAGGCGGACGTCACACTCCATTCTTCAAGGGGTATCGCCCACAATTCTACATTAGAACGACAGACGTTACTGGATCTGTTGAATTGCCAGCAGGTGTTGAAATGATTATGCCTGGAGACAATACAAAGATGAATGTTTCACTCATCGTACCAGTTGCTTTAGAAGAAGGTCTCCGATTCGCTATCCGTGAGGGTGGACGAACTGTTGGAGCCGGGGTTATCTCAAAGATAATCAAATAAACCTTTCTGACTTTTGTCTGATTGGTAGCACGTTAACTGTTTGTTAAAGAAAGATACATTATGCCAAAAGGAAGAATTCGTGTTCGCTTAAAAAGTTATGATGCGAGAGTCATTGACTCTACGTGTCAGCAGATTTTAGATACGGCTATTAGAACCGGAGCTAAGATAGTGGGCCCAGTTCCTCTCCCTACAGCTAGAAGTCTCTACGCAGTCAATAAATCTCCTTTCGTTGACAAGAATGCTCGAGATCACTTTGAAATTAAGGTGCACAAGCGTCTTATTGATATCATTTCTCCGACAGACAAAACAATTGATAGCCTTACTCATCTGGAATTGCCAGCTGGTGTAGATGTCGAAATTAAGATGTAGGACACCGCGTTCTACAATACAATAATGCCCGAAATGGAAAAAATAAATATTAGTATGAGGTAAAGAAAGCCTAAAAGGCTCACATCGTGAGAGTGAATTGAAAGATAGCCTACAGGCTATCTTTTTTTGATTTTAGTATGAACACATTTATAGGAATAAAAGTTAAGCAGACACAAGGATTTTTAGAGAACGGGAACAGAACGCCTATTACAGTCGTTAATGCCCCAGATGTTTTCGTGGTGGGGACAAAATCAGTTGAAAAAGAAGGCTATAATGCTGTGCGCATCGGCTTTGGAACTGCAAAAAAGCCAACAAAAGCGATCATGGGCATTGCAAAGCTTGCAAATATGGCTGTAGCTCCACGAAAGATCGTTGAGGAGAGGCTCTCAGATGCTCCTACACAAGAGTTAGGCGCAACTATTAAGGTAGATGAGGTTCTTAGCATCGGCGACATCGTAGATGTCACTGGTGTTTCTAAGGGTAAGGGATTTGCTGGTGGCGTTAAGCGATATGGATTTAGGGGTGGACCTAAGACACACGGTCAGTCAGATAGGCATCGTGCACCAGGATCTATTGGTTCAGGAACAACCCCAGGACGCGTCTACAAGGGTAAGAGAATGGCAGGAAACATGGGCAAAGAGCAAGTCACTGTTAAAAACCTTACTGTTATCGACCTGAATGCAGATGAAAAGACCATCATGATTGGTGGACTTGTTCCTGGAATTATGGGAGGAACAATCTCAATTACAAAGGTTGGAGAAGTAAAGGAAAAGAATTTCTCACCACTTTTTAAGATCGTAGCTGATGCTCCAGTCGAAGAGACAGTATCTGAGCCAGTTATTGAAGACGCAGCAGTCGCAGAATCTCAGCCAGAGGCTGATCGTCCTTTGGACGAAGTTGAGGAAGCTGTTGTAGCTCCTGAAGCAGAGTCAGTAGTTGAAGCTCCAGTTGAAGCTGAGTCTGAGGAAGTTAAAGAAGAAGTAAAGCTTGAAGAGGAGGAAGCTAAATAATATGGCAACAACAAAAACAACATCAGCTAAGGAGAAGAAAGTCCCAGCTAAAAAGACAGCGCCAGTTGTCCAAGAAGCTGTGGTTAAAAATGCTCCAGAAAAGACTGAGACTGCATCTGATTCTAAGGTGAAATTGACTGCAAATAGTTTTGATATCACTGGTAAAGCGCTTTCTGCGGTCAAGCTTCCAGAGGAAATCTTTGGCGCAGCTATTAATAAGCCACTTATCGCTCAGGCAATCAGAATATACCTTGCTAATCAGCGACAAGGAACTGTGCGAACTAAGTCTCGAGGGGAAGTTCATGGATCATCAAGAAAGATTTATAGACAAAAGGGCACAGGTAGAGCTCGTCATGGCGGCATTCGTGCTCCAATATTCGTTGGAGGAGGAGTAGCGCACGGACCAAAGCCAGTAGATCACTCTCGCACAATGCCTACAAAAATGCGAAGAGCAGCTTTGTTCTCAGTTCTCTCTGAAAAGCAGCAGCTTGGAAGTATCACTGTTATTGAAGGGTTAGAGAAGATTGAAGCAAAAACTAAAGCATTCGTTCAGATGCTGGCAAAGACATCCCTTGCTGATAAGAAGCAGAAGATCTTGGTTGTGCTTCCAGGAACTCTTGAAAATGCGCAGAAAGCATCAAGAAATATTAAGGGAGTGACCTATGTTCACGCAAAGCAGCTTAATTCATATGATGCGCTCAATGCAAAGACAATTATCTTGGGGAAAGATGCAATTGGCGTCATGGAGGAAGCTTTTGTAGCTAAAAAATAATATGAAGAACGTATTAATCGGACCAATTATTACTGAGAGATCCATGGCATCTGTGAAGGAAGGTAAGTTTTCTTTTAACGTTGCACTTCATGCTAACAAAGATGCTATCCGAAAAGCGATAAACGTTCAGTTTGGTGTTGATGTTGTCGGAATTGAGACAATAACGCAAAAAGGAAGATCAAAGCGCGTCGGTGCTCGCAGAGCTATTAAGACATTGGCTTCTTTGAAAAAGGCTATTGTGACATTAAAGACAGGACAAAAGATTGACATTTTTGATCTTGGAGTTTAAGATTGCGAAGCTAAACTTTTATGAATAAATTAAAAATTATCAGAAAGAAAAAGGGAGGAAGAGATGCTTCGGGACAAGTGTCTGTTCGCCATCAGGGTGGAGAGCATAAAAGATATGTGAGAACTGTTGATTTTAAGCGCAATAAAATCGGCATCGTCGGCAAGGTGGCGATGATTGAGTATGATCCAAATAGAACATGTGATCTAGCTCTTATTCACTACAGTGACGGCGAGAAGCGTTATATTCTCGCTCCACACGGGCTTAAGGTAAATGATACGATTAGTGCAGGTCCAGATGTTGAGATTCAAGTTGGTAATGCTCTACCTCTATCAAAACTTCCTTTAGGAACTCTCGTTCATAACGTTGAGTTAACTCCAGGAAAAGGTGGTCAAATGGCTCGTGGTGCAGGTGCTGGAGCGATGATGACTGCAAGAGAAGATGGCTTTATTCACTTAAAATTGCCATCTGGTGAGATTCGAAAAGTTAGCGAAGTTGGATACGCAACAGTTGGACAAGTTGGTAACATTGAGTGGAAAAATGAGATCACAGGAACTGCTGGTAGAAATCGTCGAAGAGGTATTAGACCAACAGTAAGAGGTGTAGCTCAGAATCCACGCTCACATCCACACGGTGGAGGAGAAGGTAGATCAGGTATTGGTATGCCAGGGCCTAAGACATTTGCTGGACGAAGCGCAGTAGGTAAGACTAGAAGACCAACAAAGTATTCAAACAAGTATATTTTACAAAGGAGAAAGAAATAATATGGCACGATCACTTAAAAAAGGACCATACATAGACGAAAGATTACTTAAGAAAGTAATGATCCAGAAGAACGAAGGTCAGCATGTTGCAATTAAGACATGGGCTCGAGCATGCCAAATTCCACCTGAATTTGTTGGTCACACGCTGGCAATTCACAATGGAAGAATTTTTGTTAATGTACTTATCAACGAAGGCATGGTGGGTCATAGACTTGGAGAGTTCTCGCCAACTAGAACATTTAGATCACACGGACGTATTGTATCTCGTGAGATATCAAAGACATAAAAATTATGCAAGTTATAGCAACAGCAACACAAATTAGAATTAGTCCAAGAAAAGCTCGCCTAGTAGCCGATGCGGTTCGCGATTTGCCACTTGTTCAGGCATTGGCAGCGCTTGATGTTATTGAGAAGCGCGGATCAGGTGTTATTAAGAAGACAATTATGAGTGCAGTTGCAAATGCGACAAATAATGCAAAGATGCAAAAAGATAATCTCAAGATCTTTAGACTCGAGATATCTGAGGGCCCAGCGTTAAAGAGATATCACGCTTCAACAAGAGGAAGAATTCATCCATACAAGAGAAGAAGTAGTCATATCAGAGTTGTTCTAGAGGAGGTTACAAAATAATATGGGTCAAAAAGTTAATCCACATCTTATTAGACTAAAGACAGTTCATGACTGGGATAGTCGATGGTTCAATGAAAAGAACTACAAAGAAACTGTTCTTGAGGATTATGCGCTTCGAACTATGCTCATGGATAAGCTAAAGATGGCAGGAGTAAGTCGTGTTGAGATTGAGCGATCTATTAACAATGTTCGTATTATCACCTACGTGTCTCGACCAGGTATAGTTATCGGTCGTGGTGGTGCAGGCATTGAAGATCTTAAGAAGCTTATTACACGCTTCTTTATTAAACAGGGCAAAGCTGCTAAAATGATGCCCCGCTTTGATTTGAGAGTAGAGCAGGTAAAAGATCCTAATCTTGACGCTCAATTAGTCGCACGAAGTGTGGCTGAGCAACTCATTAGAAGATTGGCTTTTAAGAAGGTCTTGGTTCAGACTTCGGAAAAAGTAATGAATGCTGGAGGACTTGGGATGAAGATCGTTCTTACAGGAAGAATCAATGGAGCAGAAATTGGACGAAGAGAAAAGATCCAGGTTGGCACAGTGCCACTTTCAACAATTCGAGCAAATATTGATTATGCAAATTTCCCTGCATTAACAAAAAAGGGTTATATCGGTGTAAAAGTCTGGATTAATAGACCCGAGGAGCAATAACTATGTTAGTACCAAGAAGAGTAAAATATCGAAAACAAATGAGGGGAACAATGAAGGGTGATTCATATCGTGGAACGACCCTTGCGTTTGGAGAGTTTGGCATTGTTACTCAGGATCAGGGATGGATCTCAAGTAGACAGATTGAGTCGGCAAGACGCGCTATCACGCACTATACTCAGCGAGGTGGACGTATTTGGATCAGAATCTATCCTGATAAACCAGTCAGTAAGAAGCCACCAGAGGTACGTATGGGTGGAGGAAAGGGAGACATTGAAGAGTATGTGGCTCCAGTACTTCCAGGGCGCATTCTCTTCGAGATGGGTGGAGTTACAGAAGAAGTTGCAACTGAAGCACTTCGTCTCGCGTCTCACAAGTTACCAGTGAAAACACGATTGATATCTAGGAAAGGAAATTAATTATGAAAATGAAGATGAAAGAGGAAATTAAGAACAAAGATATGTCAGAGCTTGTTAAGTCTTTGAAGGATGCTAGAAAGAAATTAGTTGATTCTCGGCTTGAGCAGTCACAGTTCAAATTGAAGAATACTAATTCGCTTACAACTATTCGAAAAGAGATTGCAGTTATTTTGACTGTAATGAAACAAAAGGAGGATACAAATGGCAAAAACGCTTAATGGAACAATTACAGCTGTTGGTAACAAGACAGCGACGGTTGAGGTAGTAAGACAATTCCCTCACCCACTTTACAGAAAGCTGCTTAAAAGAAGTAGTAAGTTTAAGGTATCTACAGATGCCCTGATGCATGTTGGAGATGTTGTTGAAATTACTGAGACAAAGCCAGTATCAAAAGATAAATACTTTAGAGTTTCAAAAGTGATCACTGAAGTTAAGGGGGTAACAAAAGGATGATTCAGCATAGATCCATGCTCTCAGTTGCCGATAATTCAGGTGCAAAGATCTTGCAGGTGATTCATATCTTTGGTGGATCACAACGACGCAAGGGCAGTCTCGGAGATATTGTTAATGCAGTTGTAAAGCAGGCAGCTCCACATGGCGGAGTGAAAGAAGGGGAAATCGTTAAGGTTGTTATCGTGAGAACTCGAAAAGAATATGGTCGAAAAGATGGGTCATTCGTACGATTTTCAGATAATGCAGGCGTACTCATCGACAATCAAAAAGACAAGAACCCACGAGGAACACGTATTTTTGGACCAATTGCACGTGAAGTTCGAGATAGTGGATTTGCAAAGATCGCTAGTATGGCAGTAGAGGTCGTATAAGGAGAAATTATGAAAATTAAAAAAGGTGACACAGTCATCATAGTCGCAGGAAAAGATAAAGGAAAAACAGGAAAAGTTGAGAGAGTCTTTAGCAAGACCAATAAGGTCATGATTGAGGGCATCAATCAATACAAGAGGCATATTAAGGCACGTGCTCAAGGTCAGCAGTCAGAGATTAAGACTATTACAAAGCCGTTGCCAGTATCAAATGTGGCATTCCTTGATGCAAAAACAAAAAAGCAGACACGAATTGGATACTCAATAACTAAGGGTGAAAAGACAAGAATCAGTAAGAGTACGGGAGGAGAAATCTAATATGGATTCATTACAATCACGATACAATCAAACAATTAAAGGTGAGCTTAAGACCTCTCTTGAAGTTAAGAACATTATGGCTATTCCAAAGCTCACAAAGATTGTTGTTAACATGGGAGTTAAGGACGCCGTTGCTGACAAGAAGAATGTTGAGAAAGCAGGCTTGATCATGGGTCAGATCACGGGCCAGAAGCCTCGCGTTGCAAAGGCAAAGAAATCAATCGCAGCATTTAAATTGCGTGAAGGTGAGCCAATTGGTGTGGCAGTAACACTTCGTGGAGCAAGAATGTATAACTTCTTAGACAAGCTCGTTACGATTGTCTTTCCACGATTGAAGGATTTTAGAGGAATCAGCAAGAGTAGTTTTGATGGGCGCGGTAATTACACGCTTGGATTTACTGAGTATGCTGTCTTTCCTGAGATTGATCCAGCAACTGTTGAGAAACTTCAGGGTCTTGAAGTGGTCATCGTTACATCTGCAACAAATAATAATGACGGACTAAAGCTTTTAGAAGCACTCGGAATGCCTTTTGAGAAAGGGGAAAACAAGTAAGAGCATTGTCTTTTGAGGCAAGTAAGCTTATAATAATCAACTATGGCAAAAACATCAGACATTGTTAAATTCCAGAGAAAGCAGAAATTTGAAGTTCGCATGGTTAATAGATGTGCTCTCTGCGGACGATCTCGAGGGTATATGCGAAAATTTGGTCTTTGCAGACTCTGTTTTAGGGAGAGAGCATCTAAGGGTGAATTACCAGGAATATTAAAAGCAAGTTGGTAAAAATATTATGTATCACGTAGCAGATTTTATTATTAGAATTAAAAACGCATCAGCAGCACGCCGCAAGGAAGTTGTTATGCCTTATTCGAAAATTAGCAAGTCAATCGCAAAGCTTTTGGTAAAAGAAGGCTTTTTGGCCGATGTTAAAGAGGCTGAGCTTGAAGGTAAAAAGGTGATTCAGGTTGGTATTCGTTATGTTCGACGTAAGCCAGTCGTTAGTACTGTAACAATCATCTCAAAACCATCTCTTCGAGCATACTTTGATATTGCCGGACTTAAGGGGCAAAATAGAAAAGACTCAACGACGCTTATTATTTCAACGAGTAAGGGAATTATGACTGCAAAGCAGGCACTTAAAGAAAATATCGGCGGAGAGTTACTTTTCAAGATCGGATAATATATGTCAAAAATAGGAAAATTACCAATCGACGTTAGCCAGACAACAACAGTTACCATTGAGGGTGCATCTGTGCATGTTAAGGGTGGAAAAGGTGAGCTATCATATGTTTTACCAGATGGTATCCAGGTTGTGCAGTCTGAGGGACAGCTAATTGTAAGTCCAAAGATCGAGAATGATCAGAGTCTTAGTGCAATGTTCGGACTTGCTAGAGCAAATCTCGCAAACATGGTGCACGGAGTTGAGAAAGGTTTTGAGAGAAAGCTTGAAATTCAGGGTGTTGGATATAGAGGTGCGATGCAGGGCTCAGAGCTGGTTCTTAACTTAGGATTTGCGCACCCAGTTAAATTTAAGCCCGCGGAAGGTGTTACCATTAGTGTTGCTGATAATATTATTTCCGTAAATGGCATCGACAAAATGCAGGTTGGTGAGGCTGCTGCAAAGATTCGAAGCGCTAAAAAGCCAGAGCCATATAAAGGAAAAGGAATTCGCTATGTTGGTGAGCAGGTTAGACGAAAAGCTGGAAAAGCTGCAAAGGCAGTAGGAGCTAAATAACATTATGAAATCAAGAGTTGAACAAAGACAGCAGAGAACTAGAAACAAACTTCGATATATTTCATCGAGGCCACGACTTTCTGTATTTAGATCTAATCAGCATATCTATGCCCAGATTATTGATGATGCGGAGAAGGTAACGCTCGTATCAGCATATGAAAAAGATACTACTGGTACAAAGATCGAGAGAGCAAAGAAGCTTGGAATTGCACTCGCAGCTGCTGCACTAGAGAAGAAAATCAAGGAAGTTGCTTTTGACAAAGGAAGCTATGCATATCACGGAAGAGTAAAGGCATTTGCTGAGGGAGCACGTGAAGGAGGGCTTCAATTCTAATATGAACGATAATTATCAAAGAAGTGAATTCATCGAACAGGTTGTTAAGATCAGCCGTGTTTCCAAAAAGACAAAAGGTGGAAATAAAGTTGGTTTTTCAGCGCTCACTGTTGTGGGTGATGGAAAAGGCAGAGTAGGCGTCGGGCTTGGAAAAGCGCCAGACGTTTCCTCAGCTGTAAGAAAAGGTATTATTCTTGCTAAGAAGCATTTTATCGTTGTACCACTTATTAATGGAACTATTCCATCACGAGTTGATGTAAAGGTGGGAGCAGCTCGCATCATGTTAAAGCCAGCTCCAGCAGGTAGTGGTATTATTGCGGGCGGAGCAGTTCGAAGTGTTGTTTCAGCTGCTGGTATTAGCAACATTTCATCAAAGGTTCTTGGTAGTAATAATAAGGGTGGCAACGTTAATGCGACACTTGAAGCACTCCGACAGTTATCAGTAATGCAAGAGAAAAAGAAGGAACTTACAAAGAAGAAATAATATGGAATTACATACATTACCACGATTTAATACAAAGGGGAAAAGAAGACTGGGGCAAGGTCATGGCTCCGGTCGTTCAAAGACTGCAGGTAGAGGTACAAAGGGTCAATTGGCTCGTAATACCGTCCCGCTTACATTTGAAGGTGGAGCACTTTCACTGATTAAGCGTCTTCCATTTAGACGAGGAAAAAGTAGAAATTACTCAATAAAAGCTGAGATCGCTGTTCTTAATGTTGGTGACCTCAAAGTCTTCGCAAAAGATGAGCAAGTAACTGTAGCCTCGCTTCAAAAGCACAACCTCTTAACAACTGGCGAGACAGCTGTTAAGATATTGGGAGATGGAGATGTTACTGTTCCCCTAACAGTATTAGTTCCTGCGACAAAGAGTGCGAAAGAGAAGATCGAAAACGCAGGCGGTAAGGTTGAATCTACAGTTTCATGAACAAAATTTTTCAAACCCTGATACAAGCTCTTCGAACCCCTGAAGTTCGCAAGAAGATTATTTATACTGCAATTGTTTTTCTTGTATTTCGCATCTTTTCCCACATCCCTGTAGCAGGTGTCCATACAGAAAATCTTCGCCAGCTCTTTAGTCAAAATCAATTTTTAGGGCTTCTAGATACATTTTCTGGAGGAACTCTCAAGAATTTTTCAATCGTAGCACTTGGTCTTAATCCCTATATTAATGCTTCAATTATTTTGCAGGTACTTACCATGGTATTTCCAAAGCTAGAAGAGATGCAGAAAGAGGGGGAGCAAGGAAGAAAGAAGATCAATCAGTACACAAGATTTCTCACTGTTCCACTTGCGGTGCTTCAAGCGATTGGCATGTATGCA
This sequence comes from uncultured Gammaproteobacteria bacterium, assembly GCA_964533055.1. GTDB lineage: Bacteria > Patescibacteriota > Microgenomatia > Levybacterales > UBA12049 > JACROF01. Next base: position 43,038 of record CAZHKZ010000003.1, read on the forward strand.
CTTTTGCGTAGTCAGGGAATTGTTTCAACCCTTTCTCCTCTTGAGTTGGTTACTTTTCTGCTGACTATGGTAGCTGGAACGATGTTTGCGGTCTGGCTTGGAGAGCTTATTACTGAGCGTGGAATTGGCAATGGTATTTCAGTACTTATTTTTGCCGGTATTATTGGTGGAATCCCAGGTCTTCTTGGACAGACTGCAGTTGCAGGTGGTGGCGAGAATCTAATTGGAATTGGCGTCTTCTTAGCAATGTCACTTGCAGTGATCGTCTCAATTATTCTTGTAAATGAAGCAACTCGCCAGGTGACTGTTCATTATGCAAAGAGAATGAGGGGCAATAAGATGTATGGTGGTCAATCGACCCATCTTCCTTTACGACTAAATCAAGCTGGTGTTATTCCAATCATCTTTGCTGTTTCATTAGTACTTCTCCCATCTCTACTAGCTAACTTTTTTATGTCATCAAAAAATGCCATGCTCATAAACGTTGGTCAATTTCTTACCACATGGTTCCATCCAGACGGCTGGATTTATAATGCATTTTACTTCTTACTCGTAGTTGGATTTACATTCTTTTATACTGCTGTAGTATTTAATCCCCAAAAGATCTCGGATGACATGCAGCAGCGAGGGGGATTTGTTCCTGGGATAAGACCTGGAACTCAGACTGCTACCTATCTTAATTATATTTTGACGAGACTTACGCTTGCAGGTGCAATCTTTTTAGGCTTTATTGCAATCCTCCCATCAATTGCAAAAGGGTTAACCGGAATGCAAACGCTTGTTCTTGGAGGAACTAGTATTCTTATCGTTGTTAGCGTTGTTTTGGAGACGTATAAAGCAATTGAAGCTCAGATTGTCATGAGAAACTACGACGGGTTACTAAAGAAATAGAAAGTGGCACTTATATATGAAAATAATTCTCATCGGAATTCAGGGAGCAGGTAAATCTACTCAAGGCAAACTCCTTGCAGAAAAGCTTAACATTCTCTACCTCTCAACCGGACATATCTTCAGAGATCTTGCTCGAGAGCACACCCCACTGGGTCGTTATGTTAAAGAAACAATTAACGCTGGATATCTTATCTCAGATGAGAAAACACTAAAGATTGTTAGCGAATATCTTCATAGACCTGAGTATGAAAAAGGATATATTTTGGATGGATTTCCACGCACTAGTCATCAAGCAGAGGCGTTTGAGAATGGTGTTGATCATGTTTTTTACCTAAAGGTCTCCGATAAGGAAGCTCTTTGGAGACTTTCATATCGAGAAGGAGATGAAGCAGATGGGCGTGAAGATGAAACGCTCATGGCCTTGAGGAAAAGAATTGAGCTTTTCCACAAGGTAACTGAGCCAGTGCTTGATCACTACAAACATCATCATAAATTGACTGAGATTGATGGGGAGCAGAAAGTAGAAGCTATTCATCATCAGATCATGGAGCATATCAATAAAGATCACTCGCATTCATGAAAGTCGGCTTTGTTATCGCAATAGATGGGCCCGTTGCCTCTGGAAAGGGAACGATTGCTCAGCTTCTCTCGAAAAAACTTGATGCAATTCAAATTGATACAGGGAGCATGTATCGAGCAGTCGCGCTTTCATGCAAAGAGCATGGTGTAGATTTGACTGATCGAAAAGCAGTTCTCAATCTTTTGCCAAGTATGGGGATCGAGATTTATGGTGATGAAGTAAATATGACTTCGAGAGTAAGTCTTGGAGGGAGGGATGTTTCTGAGCAAATTAGAAGACCTGAGATTGCTGATGCTTCGTCGATAACTTCTCATTATCCAGAGGTCAGAGCATATCTTGTTGCAAAACAAAAACAGCTTATCGCTGAATTGCTATCACAGAATATAAGGGTTGTAATTGAGGGAAGAATCGTTGCAACAGAAGTTGTGCCAGATGCTGAATACAAGCTTTTTTTAACTGCAACTACTCAGGAGCGGGCAAAGAGAAGACTTGCGCAATATCAGCAAAAGGGTGTGGAGATTAGTCCGGAGAAGGTTTTAGAAGATACAATAAAAAGAGACGAGAGAGATGCTGATAATCTCCCAATTAATCCAGAGTCTCTTGGGTATCACACAATAGATACAACGGATATTAATGAAGACCAAACATTAGATATAATTACTACAGAACTTCAAAAGAGGAAATTATTATGATAGATATCAAAGATAGAAAAGAAATTGAGAGCATGAAGAAGGGCGGACATATGCTTGCAGTCGCTCTTGAGAAATCACTTGCTGCGGCAAAGCCTGGTGTGACCGAGGCAGAGCTCGATAAGGTGGCTGAAAAATCAATGCGAGAGCAGGGTGGTGAGCCTGGATTCATGAAAGTCCCAGGATATAAGCACAGTATTTGCACTGCTACAAATGAGATCATAGTTCATGGTATTCCTGGGCCATATATACTTCGTGATGGAGATGTTCTTTGCGTTGATGCTGGAGTTTATCTTGATGGCCTTCACACAGACATGGCTGATACAATCATTGTTGGAAATGACTCTCTCGTCCCTCAGGAAGTAAAAGACTTCCTCGCAACAGGTAAGCATGCATTAGATGAAGGTATAAAGGCAGCAGTTGGTGGCAATAGGGTTGGACATATCTCAAAAACTATCCAAGATATAGTCGAGGGTAAAGGCTATTCGGTTGTGAGAAGTCTCGTTGGGCATGGAGTCGGAAAAGAGCTGCATGAGCCACCAGAGGTGCCAGGATTTTTGGATAGGCCAATTGCTAAAACCCCCGAGCTCGTGCCTGGGATGACGATTGCAGTCGAGGTTATATATGCCATGGGAGGGCCTGATGTTGTTTATGCAAATGATGATGGATGGACAATTAAGACTGCTGATGACAGCATTTCGGCTGTCTTTGAGCGTTCAATTTTGATAACTGATACTGCTCCTATTATCCTAACCCGATAGTGTTGCTCTTTTGAGGCTGCTTTGCTATAATATTAGAACTCAAATCGACAAGATTTGAATTTATTTTATGGTACACCAAGGGTCGGTTGAAAAAGAGGGAATTGTTAGAGAAGCGTTGCCCAATACATTGTTTAGAGTTGAACTTGAGGATGGGTCAATTGTCCTTTGCCATCTAGCTGGCAAAATGAGAATTCACTTCATTAAAATTTTACCAGGTGATAAGGTAAGGATCGAAATGACACCTTATGATACTGGCAAAGGTCGAATTACGTATAGAGTTCGCTAGGAGAAATATGAAAGTACAAGCAAGTGTTAAAAAAAGATGTGATAAATGTAAAGTGATTAAGCGCAAGGGTGTGCTATTTATTATTTGTCAGACACCAAGACATAAACAGCGTCAAGGATAATTTATGCGTATTGCAGGAATAACTATACCAGTAGAAAAAAGAGTTGATATTGCCCTAACATATCTCTATGGCATTGGCCGTAGTAATGTCGGTGCAATTTTGAAGCAAGCAGAAATTGATCCAGCCATGAGAGTTAAGGATCTTTCGGAGGATGATCAGAAGAGAATTACTAGAGCTCTAGATGGCATTAAGGTAGAAGGAGATTTGCGGGCAGAAGTTAGTTTGGATATTAAGCGACTCAAGGAGTCTGGTAGTTATAGAGGTGGTCGTCATACAAAAGGACTTCCTTCACGTGGGCAAAGAACAAAATCAAATGGTCGTACCAAGAGGGGCAAGAGAATGACAATTGGCGCAATCAAGAAAGAATTAGCAGCAAAAACTGATGCAGCTAAGAAATAAAATATGGCAGCTAAAAAAGTTACAAAAAATATAAAGAAGAAATCAAACTTGGTCATGACTGATCATGGAAGAGTGTATGTTACGGCTACATTTAATAATACTCTTGTAAGTATCACGAACGATAAGGGTGATGCAATCTCATGGAGTTCATCTGGAAATTCAGGATTTAAGGGCACACGAAAATCAACACCATATGCAGCATCGATGGCTGTCGAGAGTGCTGCTAGAAAAGCTCAAGAAAAAGGTCTTAAGTCTGTTGATATTTTTGTAAAGGGCCCAGGGTCTGGTAGAGACTCTTCACTTAGAGCTATTAAGACTGTTGGACTTTCAATCTCATCTATTACAGACATTACGCCAATTCCACATAATGGACCAAGAGCAAAGAAAAAGAGGAGAATTTAAAAGATATGGCACGATATACAGGACCAAAACATAAATTAGCAAGACGAGAAGGTGTGAATCTCATGGATAAGTCGTCAGCATCTTTGGCAAGAAGACTTATGATCAAGCCAGGTGTTCATGGTGCAAAAAGATCAAGAAGAAGACTTTCAGAGTATGGAATACAGCTTCGTGAGAAGCAGAAGGCAAAGGCTATCTATGGAGTTCTCGAGAAGCAGTTCAAGAGACTTGTTACCCGTCTTGAGAATGAAAAAGGTGATACAAGCGAATTAATGCTTTCACTTCTTGAAACAAGACTTGATAGTCTGGTCTATAGGCTTGGTTTTGCAAAAACAAGATTCCAAGCAAGGCAGTTTGTTTCCCATGGTCATGTGCTCATCAATGGGAAGAAGGTTTCTATCCCTTCATATCAGGTTGCAGTTAGTGATAAGATTGAAATTGACGCAACAATTCAGAAGAATCCTGATGTTATGGCTATCCTTGCGGAGAAAGCAGAACTCCTCTCATTCATTGAAAGAGAAGGTACTGTTGGCAAGCTGATAAGAATGCCAAAAAAGGACGATATTACAGTTCCGTTCAATACACAACAGATTATTGAATATTATTCAAGATAATGATACAATACATTGTCTGGAACTAATTACTATGGACGAATTACAATTTACAATTAAAGAAATAACAAATGCAGAAGGATATGGAGAGTTCGTTCTCGAACCACTTCAGCCTGGTTTTGGTCACACAATCGGAAATGCACTTCGTCGTGTTCTCTACAGTTCTATTCCTGGTGCTGCTATTACAACCGTTAAGATCGCTGGCGTTAAGCATAAGTTCTCAACAGTAGAAGGACTTAAGGAAAATGTTATCGACTTCCTCCTTAATCTTAAAGAATTAAATCTCCGCCTTCCTGAAGGTCAAGACACTGCTATCATGAAAATGTCTGTTAAAGGACCTAAAGATATCGTTGCTGGAGATTTCTCTGAGACAAATGGAGTTGAGATCATCAACAAAGACCAGTACCTTGGAGCACTCGCATCAAAAACAGGTAAATTTGAGATGGAAGTTACTGTAGAGAGAGGACTTGGATATTCTTTGTCTGAAGATAGAGAATCAAGCTCTGTTGGTCTTATGAGAACAGATGCTATTTTCTCACCAATCAGAAGAGTCAACTTCTCAGTTGAAGCAACCCGAGTTGGTCGTCAGACAAATCTTGACAAGTTAACCATGAAAATCTGGACTAATGGAACAGTCGATCCGAGAGAAGCTATGGAAAGAGCTGCAAAGCTCCTTACAAAGTCTTTCCTTCAGATCTATGAACCAACTTCAGCCTCCAGTGAATCAGTTGAAGAAGTAGTGGCTGACAGCTCAATCCCTTCAGGTCTTAATAGAATGACAGTTGATGAGCTCGATCTTCCAACTAGAATTTATAATAGTCTTAGAAATGGTGGCATTGAGACTGTTGAACAACTTCTCCAGGCTCCAAGAAAAGACCTTATTTCAATGAGAAACATGGGCGGTAAATCTATTTCAGTTATTGAAGAGAAGTTAAAAGACAAAGGGATTTCATTTCCTGCCTAAGTTAGGATAGTAAGATATTAGGATACGAAAGATAGTAAGGGGCCAAACGTGTCGCTTAGTATCAGATAATATAGACATCCTAATATCTTTTTTATTATGAGAAAACAAGTATTCGGTAGACATTTCAAAAGAGACACAAATGAAAGAAAGGCTATGTTCAAGAGCCTTGCTTCTGCTCTTGTCATGCATGAGAGAATTGAGACTACTGAAGAAAAAGCAAAGGCAATTAGGGGGTCTGTAGAGAAAATGGTTACAAAGGCTAAGAAAAGAGACAATGTCATGGCAGTTCGTCTTTTGTCTCCAGAGCTTACTTCACCTGCTGTTAAGAAGATGATCGCAAGTATTGCTCCAAGATTTTCAACAAGAGATGGTGGATACACAAGGATTATCAAAAAAGGTAATCGCTTTAACGACAATGCGTCGATGGTTCTTCTTGAATGGGTAGAAAAAGCTTCAGCAGTTGCAGTCGATATTATTGCTCCAGCCGCATCAGTAAAAAAGTCTGTTAAAGCAAATGCTGCTTCAGAAGCAGTAGTAGTGAAGAAAGCAGTAGCTAAAAAGCCCGTAGCAAAGAAAGCTCCAGCTAAGGAGAAAAAAGCATAATGAATCAGACAAAATCAACAAAGCAGGAATCAATCAAAAGAGAATGGCATCTTATTGACGTAAAAGATAAGACGCTAGGTAGAATCTCTGTAGAAATTGCTCACGAGCTTATGGGAAAGAGTAAGCCAAATTTCGTTCGCAATCTTGATTGTGGCGACAATGTTGTTATCATCAATGCAAAGGACATTAAGGTTACGGGAAAGAAGGAAGAGCAAAAGCTTTATCAGCGTCATTCTGGTTATCCAGGAGGCTTTAAAGAGGAGACATTAAAAGATCTTAGAGTTAGACGACCTGAGGAGATCGTAAGACGCGCAGTTAAGGGTATGTTGCCGCAAAATAAGCTTCGTGATAAAATGCTCAGACGTCTTTTTGTTTTCCCAACTGAAACTCACACACACCAAGATAGATTCAAAGCATAAAAATTATGGCAGCTAAAACGACAGAACCAGTTTCAACATCAGCAATCAGCAAGAAAACTCTTAAGAGAGACTATTCTTTTGCTGTAGGTCGAAGAAGAGAAGCAGTTGCTCGAGTAAGGCTTTACGAGACAGTTAAAGATGACCTTGCATGGAAAGAGTTGAAGGTAAAAAAAGGCGATATTCTTGTAAATGGCATGCTTATTGCAGAATATTTTCCTGGCGATATTAGTAGATTTAGATACACAGAACCACTTCGTGTTGCAAACGCTCAGAATAAGTATACATTCACAATTTCAGTAGCTGGTGGAGGGCCATCAGGTCAGTTGGACGCAGTTGTAGCTGGAATCGCTAATGTTCTAGCAAAGACTGATAAGGAGGAGTTCCGTGCAGTTCTTAAAGCTAAAGGATTTTTATCTAGAGATTCGCGTGTTCGTGAACGACGCAAGGTCGGTACTGGTGGAAAAGCAAGAAGAAAGAAGCAATCCCCTAAGAGATAAGAAGCAACCCCCCCCCTGCTAGCTTGCAGTTTGTCATCGGCTACATTTTTCCAAAAGAACATACTTTAAAGTTTTCGAGCAATTATTGTTCAAAGAGGACGAGTTCTTTTGCGGTATGATACCCCCACATAACTGCAGCAGGTAGAAGATTATGAAATTTCTCAACGTTGAACTCTCTATTTTTAAGAAGAAAATGCTTCATGTAGACATCTGACTTTAGCTCGTCTACGACAATTTGCATAATTTCACTTGCGGGCGCAACAACGGTAACCCCATTCGTTAAAGTCTTTCCAACACTATTTCTTACTTCTCTCAAGATATTTGGATCAGTTTGAACAACATAGGGGTAATATCCATGAGTAATGCGCTGTTCTTTTAGATAGATGTGCACCCCGCATGTCATAGCAAGATAGAAAAGATCAAAGAGCCTAGATCTTTTAGCACTCTTACGATTAGGGATTGGCATGTAGAGAATTTGGGTAAAAGTTATTGCAGCCAGCGAGACTGGTGCTAGTAATTCTTCTGGAAGATAAAATTTAGATTTAGGACTATCGTTGGTATACTGATCCATCGAGGACACAATTTCTTCCCAAATCCTCAGTGAGTGAGGGTGCATTAAGCCAACATCCTCTTTGTCGGGCAGACTTTTCATAGGCTATGAATGTAGCATATATGGAAAAGTAATTTGATTGCAAGGGGGTGTATACTATATCCATGCGATTTATTCCAAGAAATCTATTTATTCAAAATTTTGATGGAGATATGCTTCGCGAGATCTTTCTTATCTCATCAATTACTACAATATTCTTCATAAGATTCTTTTTGAGTATCACTGATTACCCACAGCTAAGTGGCGCTGGTCTACATTTTGCCCATTTATTATGGGGAGGGTTTTTTATGGCAGCTGCATTATTTCTTGTCTTTTCATTCCTGGGAAAAAGAGTAATTGCTGTAGCAAGCATCCTTGGAGGAATTGGGTTTGGTGCTTTTATTGATGAATTGGGTAAATTTATTACGAGTGATAATAATTATTTCTATCAACCAACTTTTGCAATTATCTATGTTATTTTTGTTTTGATTTATATCCTCTCGCGATTAATAGGTAAGAGAAAGCCACGAAGTGCTGAATATACGATCAATGCGATAGAGCTTACTAAAGACGTTGTAATTAATGATCTTGATGAAGAAGAAAAGAAGCGAGTTCTTGAGTATCTCTCAAAAAGCGATGGGAAAGACCCGCTTGTAATTGCACTTAAATCATTAATACGAACATTGGACTCTGTTCCAGTTCCAAAGAAATCCCTACTTGTTCATGCACGAGACTATATAAAGTCGCTATATCTGAGTGGATCAAGATCAGCGATTTTACATAGGTTTTTCATCGTCTTGATTGGGCTTCAGCTTGTTTTGACGTTGGGTGTCATGGTAATTTTTAGAGACAATGCAGATCAGCTTTCTTTTACAGAAAGTGGAAAAATCTTCTCATCTGGAGTTGCACTTACCCTCGTTATTTTAGGAATAGTGAGTAGTTCTCGTTCAAAAATCTTGGCATACAGATTTTTTAAAGGCTCAATATTAGTTATGCTTTTAGTGACTCAACTGTTTACTTTCTACGAGAATCCACTTTCTGCAGTGCTCGCAATTCTTTATAATATGCTGCTACTTCAAATGGTTGACTATGTGATCAGTAATCAGGAAAAGGTATAAATCCTCATATTTGTGCTCAAATGTAGTATAATTCTAGTATGTTAATAGATCATATTGTTCTAACAGTTTCAGCTGGTAATGGTGGTAAAGGCTCTGTATCTTTTCGTAGTAATGAGGGTAAAGCAAACGGGGGGCCAGATGGTGGTAATGGTGGTAATGGTGGGAGTGTTTATTTTATTGGAACAAGCGATCTGACTGCTCTTTCTCAGTTCCAGCATAAGAAAAATATAAAAGCAGATGACGGTGTTCCTGGAAAGAGAAAAAATCTTTTCGGTAAAAATGCTCAAGATCTTTATGTAAAAATTCCTTTTGGAACAGAAATATTTTTAGAAGATGGGACATCAATTGGCGAGATCGTTGATGAGTCTTCAGTCATTTTGATTGGCAAGGGTGGGAAAGGGGGGAGAGGTAATAACGAATTTAAGTCTGCGACAAATCAGACCCCGATGTTTGCTGAACCAGGCGAACCTGGTGAGGAAAAAGTCTTAAGACTTGAGATGAAGATTACGGCACAGATTGGACTTGTTGGACTTCCGAATGCTGGAAAGAGTACTATGCTATCGCTTCTTACAAATGCAAAGCCTAAGATTGGTAATTACCCGTTCACTACACTTGAGCCAAATGTTGGAATGCTTGATGGGATGATGCTTGCAGACATCCCAGGCCTAATTGAAGGAGCAGGAACTGGAAAAGGACTTGGTGCGACATTTTTAAGACACATAGAGAAGACAAGAATCTTATTACACTGTATAGATGTCACAAGCGAGAGACCGTATGAAGATTATGAAACCGTGAGAAAAGAGTTTGGAATTTATAATTCTGAACTTCTAGAGAAGCCTGAGATTATTGTGCTAACCAAGATTGATTTACTCGATAACGCTCAAGTTGATGAGAAGCAAGCGCTTTTTACCCAAAAAGGTAAAGATGTTATAACCTTTAGTGCATATGATGATGAGAGCCTTGAACGTCTATCAAAAAAAGTAGTCTCTTCAATAAAATCTTCTCTTCAGAAAAGAAATTAAACTATGCAGAACATTATTCGCATCATCAGAATTTCAAAACCCCTTCACCATCTTGTGTGGTTGATTGGTTTTTTGATACTTTTCTCTTCGCTTCTCCAGTTAGTTGCCCCGCTTCTTTCTAAGTTCATTGTTGATGAAATTGTAGGCCAAGTACAGCATGGTCGTGGAGATCTCGCAAGACTGATCTTGCTTATTGTGATCTCTTTTGCAATGAACCTTTTTGGTTTAATGACAAACACGATCAGCGATAGGATTGGAGATCACTTTGGTGGAAGAATTAGAAAGTTCTTAACAGAGAAATTTTACGATAAAGTACTCACGCTCCCTCAGTCGTATTTTGACTCTGAAGTTTCTGGGAAAATTTTAAATCAACTCACTCGTGGTATCTTCACAATTCAAGATTTCCTAAATACTGCTACTAATTTCATCCTCCCCATGCTTCTGCAGAGCATCTTTACAATTTGTATTCTCGCATACTACAACGTGCCAATTGCGATTTTTACTTTTATTCTTTTTCCGATTTACCTAGGACTAAGTTACTACTCGACGGTGCGTTGGGGAAAGGAAGAGGTTCTTAAAAATCAGATTGAAGATAGAAATCGCGGAAGAATGCAGGAGGTTATTAGCAATATAACGTTAGTTAAGAGTTTTAATCGCGAGAAGTCAGAATTTGAAAGTGTATCCAAGAATCTAGATGCGAGTAATGTGATTTATGCCAGACAAAGCAAGACGTTCCACATCTTTGACTTTTTAAGAGGGTTATCACTCAATATTATTCTGTTTGCAATCAATATCCTTGTTTTTTATAACACGTATCAAAGAGCGCTTACAATCGGAGAGATGGTTTTGATATTGCAGTTGGTTAATCAGGCAAGAATCCCACTTTTTGCGATGTCATATTTGCTTACTCAGATCCAAAGAGCTGAGGCGGGATCTAAGGAGTTTTTTGAGGTGCTTAGACTTGAGTCAACTGAGGATTTTAGGAAAATTCCAAAACAGAAGAAAATTCTAAATCCATCAATCTTATTTAAGAATGTTTCATTCAAATATGATGAGTCGGATACGATTTTGAAAGATGTGAGCTTTGAAATCAAGAAAGGCAAGGCAGTGGCACTTGTGGGTCATAGTGGGGCGGGTAAGTCCACAATCATTAATCTTATTCTGAAATTTTATAACCCAACTAGCGGAGATATTTTAATCAATAATATGTCTTACAAAGATTTGGACTACGCGAGTCTTCGCCAGAATATCTCTCTTGTATTCCAGGAGAATGAGCTCTTCTCCTCAACCATCAAGGATAATGTATCGTATGGTAAGCAGGGAGCAAGTGAGAAAGAAATTGTTGAGGCGCTGAAATTAGCGAACGCATACGACTTTGTTATGAAGCTACCAAAAGGGATTGAGAGCGAAGTCGGAGAAAGAGGTGTGAGACTATCAGGTGGTCAGAAGCAAAGAATTCAGATCGCTCGAGCAATTCTTAAAGACGCACCAATTCTCATTCTCGATGAAGCGACTTCATCATTAGATGCCAAGTCTGAAAAGGATGTTCAAGATGCACTTGAGAATCTCATGAAGAATCGGCTTGTTATTATCATCGCACATAGATTTTCAACAATTCAGAATGTTGACTCGATTATCGTTCTTGATCAGGGAAAGATTGTGTCTCATGGAAGTCCAGGAGAATTGGCTCAAGAAAAAGGTCCATACCAGGAACTTCTTCAGTATCAGATTGACGGGAATAAGAAACTCCTCGAGAAATACGACCTCTCTTAATGAAATTTTGAGCGTACCCGCAGGATTGACGAACTCCCCTAATTCCTCTTATTGACAGTCTATGTGGCACTTCAGGTATAATCGGGTGATGTCAGAAGAAAATACACTTAAATCCGATGTCTGTCCAAAATGTGGATCTCCACTTAGTGAAATTGTAACCACAGCAACAGGCAGAAAGCTTCGAAGATGTTCTACCTCAACTTGGGATCCAGCATCAAAATCAAATACAGGATGCGACTTCGTTCAATGGCTTGAAGTTGAGCCAGAGGCACTCGATGAGAAGTGTCCAAAGTGCGGATCTGCACTTATTTTGCAAACAACTCGATTTGGTAAAAAGATGAAGAAGTGTTCTACGTCTACTTGGGATAAAGAGGCAAAGAAGGCACTTGGCTGTGATTATGTTGAATGGATTAATGGAGCTACTGAAAAGCTAGATGAGGATTGTCCATCTTGTGGGGAAAAGTTGGTACTCTTTACAACCAACAGTGGTAAGAAGATGAAGAAATGTTCCACCTCTGGTTGGGATCGCGAAAAGAAAGTTGCAACAGGATGTACCTACGTATATTGGCTTAAACCATCCGAGTACCCCAAAAGTGATCAGAGTAACGGCGAAGAATTCCTCCCCCCAGAACCTGAAGATGAATAGTTATTTTTGTTGAAGCGAGAACGAAAGTCTTTTAGCTATTTCCTCAATTCCCACTTTATTTTTAACCGATACAAATATTGGATCTAATTCTGCAAAGCGAGCTTGGAGATTTTTCTTTTCTTCTGCTGATAGCATGTCTGATTTATTAAAGACGTATACTTGGTATTTATTTACTATCTTTAATTCTTCTAGTACGCGCGTCACTGCTTCTATCTTTACATCAATTTGAGGATCGGATGCATCAACCACATGGATCAGAAAGTCAGAATAGACAGATTCAAGGAGTGTTGACTGGAATGCATCAATAAGCGATGGCGGGAGGTCTTTGATAAATCCAATTGTGTCTGAGAGGAGGACTTCCATTTTTGCATCAGGTAAGTACATCTTGCCTATATTGCTATCAAGAGTTGCAAATAGCGCATCTTCTACTAGCCTTTTTTTGTTGGTGAGTAAGTTAAAGAGAGAGGATTTGCCAGCATTGGTATATCCGATAATTGAGATATTCACAGCGCCATTCCGTTGTCGTCTTTCAAGTTGGAATTTCTTTTCGGACTCAAGTTTATCAATTTTATCTTGTGTCTTTTTTATTTGATCACGCCAGTGTCTTTTCATAAGTTCAGTATTGGTCTCCCCAATGCCTCTTGTTCCAACTGTTCCACCTTGGCGTGAAAGGACATATCCCATTCCATAAATTCGTGGACCCATATGTCTCATTGCAGCAAGTTCAATCTGAAGTTTTGCTTCTGTTGTGCTCGCGTGCTTTGAGAATATTTGCAGGATTAGGTCAACTCTATCCCAAACAGTGATCTCTGGATTTTCAACACTAAGATCTGTTTTTACTTCAAAAATCTGTCCAGGTTTCACAATTCCATTAAGAATAACAACATCAACATCATTTTCCTTAATGCTTTGTGTTATCTCCTCGATTTTCCCTCTGCCTAGATATGAGCCTCTTGCATGCACTTCTCGTCTCTGTATCGCATAATCCACGACAGTACCACCGTAGGTATCAATCAAATCTCTGGTTTCTTTAATATCAAAAAATGCCTCTTCTTCTGACGAGTCTTTCGGGATGAGAGTTGCGACTAAAAAACGCTGCTGCTTTTTCTCAGGGATATTTATATGCATAGGAGTCTGCACATTGTAGTAGATGTGCTATTTTTTGGCAAACTATTTCTTTTGTGCAAGTTTAATCCCTAGAAAGAGTAGTAATATTGCTGCTGCATCAATTGCAATTGGAATGAGAAGATATTTGCTACCTAGGTCGCCAAGTCTGAGAAATGATGGTGGAATAATGCTATTTATTTGCTCGAGTGAAGTTCGAAATCCGAGGAGATACGCTGTGACGATAGTTATGATAAATAGCACGAGAAAAAATGATGCACCTTCCATATCTTTCTTGCTGGAGAACATAGTATTGCCAATTTGAAAGACAATTAGTAGTGCCAGAATACCAATCCACAGAGTATGAGTCGCATCAAAAAAATCGGCAGAAAAAAGAGTTAAGATAATAATCGTTGTTCCCATCAAAAATGGTGCAACACCTATCAGAAGTCTGCGAAAAGGATCTGGCTTAACAATCTCGACACTCCCAAGCCTTATGGTATTGCCTTCAAGTTTCGGAAGTAGCTCCATTTTTCCCGTATGTACAAAGAGAAGATTGGCCATGATCAAATGTGAGAACTCATGAATGACCGTGCCAATAAAGAAAAATGCTGCCATCGTATAGACCGTCACCTTCTCACTATTTGTTAGGGAGTAGATAAATTGAGAGAGGTATTTCTGTAAAAATCTTGAGAGAATAAAAAGTATGAAGACCTGGAGTAGGAAGAGGCAGATGATTTCCATTGCTAGTTAGAGATTTATTGCTGGATCAATTGGCGCACTATTGCCTGATGGCTTAACAGTGAGAAGCTCTACTTCAAATACGAGTGTGGAGTTAGCTGGAATTTCACCTTGTGCATTACTGCCATATCCTAATTCTGGTGGGATTGTTAGCTTTCTTTTTCCACCAATTTTCATTCCTACGACTCCTTCATCCCAGCCTTTTATAACCTCACCTTTTCCAATCGTAAATGAGAAAGGTTCTTTTCTATCATATGAGCTATCAAACTGTTTTCCATTTGTGAGTGAGCCCTTATAATTGACAGATACAGTGTCTCCTGTTTTTGCCTCTTCTCCTGTTCCAATAGCGAGATCCTCTTTTGTGATTTTTGTAGTCTGAGATGTTGTCTGAGCTGGAGTTGTAGTGACTGTCTTTTTACTTGTTGTATTAATAATCACTATAGAGAGGATGTAGATAGCTGCAAGTGCGCCGAGGAAAATTCCAATTCTTTTCATGAGTCCTATGATATCATACATCTATGCAAATTTTAAAGACAAAAGGGTGGGATGAGTATGAACTTCTTGATAGTGGGAATGGTCAGCGGCTTGAAAGATTTGGCAAATATATTCTTTCAAAACCGGATCCACAAGCTATTTGGGATCGAAAACTCTCACATGATATGTGGGGCAAGGCAGATGCAGTTTACGAAGAGAAGGGATGGAGAAAAACCTCAGCTTTTCCTGAGAAATGGGAGCTAAAATATAAAGAGATTTCATTCTTTGCTCGATTGACGTCATTTAAGCATGCGGGTGTATTTCCTGAGCAACATCTTCACTGGGATTTTATTCACGAATCAGTGAGCAGGAGAAGAGACGCCAACATCCTCAATCTATTTGGATATACCGGTGTCGCAACTCTGATTGCTGCCAGTGCAGGAGCTCAGGTGACTCATGTTGATGCATCTCGTCCTGCAGTTGCGTGGGCTAGGGAAAATCAAGACATCTCAGGATTAAATGAAAAACCTGTACGATGGATCATCGATGATGCTCTTGAGTATGTCGAGCGTGAAGTGCGTAGGGGCAAAAAATATGATGGCATTCTAATGGATCCACCAGTCTATGGTCATGGACCAACTGGCAAGATCTGGAACTTTGACAAGAGCTTTCCAGATCTTATAAGGGAATGTTCAAAACTTTTATCGAGTGATCCACTCTTTGTGATCGCAAATGCGTACGCCATCTCTTCATCTGCATATATGCTTGAGAATGTCATGAGAGATCATCTCGTAGGAGGAACTTTTGAGACGGGGGAGTTGGTTCTTGAAGAGTCAACGAATGGTAGACCACTTTCAACAGGAATTTATTCCCGCTGGACTCCAAGATAGATTTATTCCCCATAATAACTATGTGGCAAGACTCTTCGAAGTAGCCCGAAAGTGCTTGAGTCTAGTGTCGCATTAGGATCATCAGTTCTCCTTGCCTTCTCAGTCGCCGTGCGAAGTTCATTAATTGTTATTGGTGGTTCGAGGCGAATAACCGCCTTTTTGCCAACACTGTGAATAAGTCCAAAATTGTCATCATGTCGTTCTGGATCTTCTCGATCCATGATCATAATTCCCATTGGCCATATGCCCACTTTGTCCATATCGACACCATCTCGCTCTGCTCGTCTGACAAGTGCTCCAATTACAGGGCCAGAAGACTCGCCTAATTCTGGCAATCTCTCTCCCTGTGGTGCGGTGAAGACGATACCCATCTCCTTGAGTGTTCGAGTATCTGATGTAAGTGATTCATTGAGGCCTTTTCTGAGTGGAATTCTTCTAGGCTCTGGACGTTCATATGTTGTAACACCTGGGATATGTCCAAGTCCTTCTCTTGCTACATGCTTAATTTGGTCAGAAATCGGAACATTCTCGACATTCTTTCCTTTTTCAATTGTGCTCGCAGTAACTATTGGTGAAGCATCCATTCTAGAGAGTTTTGCAAATGTCCGAATATATGGCTTTTGCCATTGATGATATGCAACGGGTCCTGAAAATCGGGGATTATCAAAGCCTCTGCCCATTCTGATTGATGCGCCAATTGCATCAATAGGGTCTCGCATTCGTGAGTGTGCGTAGGGGAAAATTATTGGGTATCCTTCCGCTCTCATGTCCTGTGCTCTGTCTAGGGCGCCTGGGGTTAACTGAATCTCAATCGGTAATACTGCTTGGAAACGGCTTGCCCATTCATGTCTTTGATCTGCGATAGCACTACCCTTACTTGCCTGCATTGAATCTAGATCAAGAGTTATGAATTCCTGGGGCTTTTCTTCCATGGGGACGTCTCTTTCTGCTGACATATTTTCTCTTGAGAGGATTATAGTGGAATATTTTTGCTTTGCAACTGCAACGTTGGTAAAGATGTTTCATGTCTGATAAAATCTTGGGATCGATCCAATCGGGGATTAGTTTAACGGTAGAATTCGCGGCTGGGGGCCGTGAGACCGGAGTTCAACTCTCCGATCCCCGACAAAATCTGTGATACCGTTTGTATCAATAGGACTACTTGTAATTTACTCGAATCCTTTCTATAGTTAATGGTACTTTATGGCAAAATCCTCTAACGCAAAATCCACCGCAGTCATCGAACAGCAGACTGATAACGCACAAAAAATGGAGTCCATCAAGATGGCGATGGATCAAATCGAAAAGCAATATGGCAAGGGATCTATTATGCGATTTGGTGATGCTGCAGGTAAGCTAGATATCTCAGTTGTTTCAACAGGGTGCCTTCCGCTCGACCTAGCACTTGGCGTTGGTGGACTTCCTCGTGGAAGAATAATTGAGATCTATGGACCTGAGGCATCAGGTAAAACTACAGTTTGTCTCTCAACTATTGCTCAAGCACAAAAACATGGTGGCGTAGTCGCATTCATTGATGCTGAGCATGCACTCGACCCGATCTGGGCAGAGCGCATTGGGGTAAAGCTTGATGAACTTTTGATATCTCAGCCAGATACAGGAGAACAAGCTCTTGAAATTGCTGAAAGCCTAGTGCGAAGTGGGGGTATCGATGTTCTTGTCATCGACTCAGTTGCAGCACTTGTTCCCCGAGCAGAAATTGAGGGAGAAATGGGTGACTCAGTTATGGGTCTTCAGGCTCGCCTTATGTCCCAAGCTTTGCGTAAGCTTACAGGTGTTATTTCCAAATCAAAGACCGTTGTCATTTTTACCAATCAATTGCGACAAAAGATTGGTGTGATGTTCGGAAATCCCGAGACGACCACCGGTGGTCTTGCGCTTAAGTTCTATGCCTCAGTTCGCATGGATATCAGAAAAATTGAGACCATTAAAGATGGTGATAAGGCCATCGGTTCAAGGCATCGAGTCAAGATCGTGAAGAACAAGGTCTCCACACCATTTCGCCTAGCTGAGTTTGATGTATTTGGTACAGGTATTTCAAGAGAGGGTGGTATTTTGGATGTTGGTGTTGAGATGGGGGTCATCACAAAAGCAGGTGCATTCTTCCGCTATAACGATCTCCTTATCGGTCAAGGAAAAGTAGCTGCAATTGATTGGCTTAAGGAGAATCAGGAAGAATCAAAGAAGATAGTTGTTGAGATCATGGCAAAGAGTAGGGCTGGAGATATGCCTGTTGCTGTCGGTATGGAAGAGTCGGAAGATGAAGCCGAGAGTGCCCCATCAGACTCGTAAAGTGACTGAGCATTTTGGAAAATATTACAACCTCGCAGTTGGCCATCTAGCAAGAAGGCCAAGATCCTCAAATGAACTAAAGGACTACCTCACTAAAAAGAAAATAGACCCACTTCTCATTGATGAAATTATTTCTAAACTCATAGAGCAGAAATTTCTCAATGATCTTGCATTTGCGCGATGGTGGCGTGAGCAAAGAACTCGTTTTAAGGGAAAAAGTGATCGGCTGATCACGATGGAGCTTCGTCAGAAAGGGATCAAGGACGACATGATACAGGAGATCTTTCACGAAGTAACAGATGAGCCAATGGATGATCTTACGAAGGCAAAAGGGTTGGTACTGAAAAGGTTAAAAAGAGTTGAAGGACTTCCACCCAAGGAACAATATGAGAAGCTAGGGAGGTATCTGATAGGTAAAGGATTCGGATGGGACATCATCCGAAAGGCGATTGACGAACATATTGAAAAAAAGTATAATGATGGGGAGTAACGAACAGTTACGATGTGAACCATGAGAATAATTTCATCCACACATCTTCGAACTATCTAACCACACATTACGTCGTGGTTTTTCTTCGTTAACTCAAAATATATGGCAGATTTAAATCAAAACGATATTCTTTCTCTCGAGAAAAAACTCTTAGAGAGACAAGAAAAAATTGAAGCAAAGCAAGAGCAGCTTGAAAAAGAGGCTGAAGTACTTGAGCAAAAAAGAGAAGAGTATAAGAAGAAGCTTGAGCAAAGCGCTGGGCTTACCCGCGAAGAAGCTAAGAAGTCACTTCTTGAAGAGACTGAAAAAGACGCTACTCAGATGATGGCTAAGATCATCAAGGAGAAGGAAGAAGAGGCTAAGGCTACTGCGTCTCATAGATCAAGAGAAATTGTTGTAGATGCAATGCGTCATGGCGCTCTTGATTATATTGCTGAGTATACGGTCTCAGTTATTAAGGTTGCAGATGAGGAGATAAAGGGTCGAATTATTGGAAAAGAAGGTAGAAATATTCGAGCATTTGAACAGGCTACTGGAGTTGACGTTGATCTTGATGAGGAAGGAATCATTCGGCTTTCATCATTTGACCAAGTAAGGCGTGAAGTCGCAAGGCTTTCACTTGAGAAATTGCTTGTTGATACTCGAATTCAGCCATTCAGAATTGAGGAAGTTGTAGATCAGACTAAAAAGGAAGTTGAGAAAGTTATGTTTGAAGAGGGTCAAAAGCTTGCAGTAGAGGTTGGCGTATTCAATCTTCCGACTGAGATTTATTCAACTCTTGGTCGTTTCAAATTCCGAACGTCTTTTGGTCAGAACCTCGTTGTCCATACGCTTGAGGAGACCAAGATTGGTATCCATATTGCCCAAGAGATGGGTGCGAATGTCGATGTTGTTCGTCTTGGCTGCCTCTTTCATGATATTGGAAAAGTCATTGAAGGTGATGGAAGTCACGTAAAATTAGGCGTTGAGTATCTTAATAAATTCAATCTTCCAGAAACAGTTGTTAATTGTGTCGCTGAGCATCATGAGGATAAACCATTCTCGTCGGTTGAGTCTATCATTGTGCATATTGCTGATTCTATCTCAGGTGCTAGACCCGGTGCACGCTATGAAGATGTTGAGAACTACGGTAAGAGGCTTAAGGAGATGGAAGAGATCGCTAAGCGCTATGAGGGCGTTGAGGACGCATATGCATTCGAGGCCGGTAGAGAATTAAGAGTAATTATTAATCCTGGTAAACTTGATGACTCACAGACGGTGATTCTCTCCAAGAAGATTCAGGAGGAAGTTAGTCGTGCTTTGGCAGTTCCAGGCGAGGTAAAAGTTACGGCAATTCGCGAGTTCCGCTCAGTCTATCCAGAACACACTTCATAGTCATTTAGCTTGATATAGCAGAATAATCTCTTGACAAGCCTTCGTTTTCCTTGTACTGTAAATCTAATCTTGATTTTTACCTACTGCTCAATCAATCTTCGTTCTCATTCCCTCTTAGCTTTCGCAATAGCTCGAGATATTCTCTATTCTGATTTTTTCTTCATAAATATTGTGAGAGGAGGTGATCGTGCATGACAAAAAAAGATCTTATTGAGGTTGTTGCTAAGAAATCAAATCTTACACACAAGGCTGCGCGCGATTCTGTTCAAACTACACTGAACACTATTCGAGATTCTCTCAAAAGAGGGGAAAAAGTGGTTCTAACTGGGTTTGGGACTTTTAGCGTGAGAACAAGAGCTGAGAGAGTTGGTCGTAATCCAAAGACTGGGGAGAGGATCACCCTTGCTGCTCGAAAAGCTCCTGGTTTTACTCCCGGGAAGACGTTTAAGAAGGTAATTAGATAATTTTATTAGGAAGGTAGTAAGCCAGATTCTGTTTGCCCGCTCTACTCTTTCGAGTATGGTGAGTTGATCGCAATCTATCTTATTAATGATACTAATATCATCATATATCCGCCATTTAGGCGCGATGCCCTCGCATTGTTGCTCTCGTATATAGAGAATGCGCAACGGTCGGAGGTTGCAGTGGGGAGGATTATCCGTTTCACACCTACTCGTCTCTGTTATTCTCAGATACCGTCAATTCAGTACCTGTCCTAGCTCATGTGTGTAGGTAAATAAGCTAAGCACTAGCTATTACTAGTCGGAGCTTACGCCCCGTCCCCAATATACGTCTGTCTGGACTTTCCTCTACATTCATATAATTGAACGTAGTAGCGATCCACCTTCCTAACTAGATGATTATAAGTAAATAAATACTATAAGTCAAATTGCCTAGCTCGAATTGCAGATCATTGAATACTCACAGTTTCTGCAGAGAATTCCTCGGCTGCATTCAAAATTACTTTGAGATATCTCCTTTATGCTAGCTATAATTTTTTCCTTAGCTGCAGCAAGATCCTCGTTGGATCTTTTTGTTGAAAATGTTTTGCCAAGTTCAAGATAAATAAGCGATAATGTTACGTCTTGAGGGTTCTTGTTAAGGATTTCAGATTTTACCTCATTTGCAGCAAGCGCATAAAATGTCAGTTGAAAGTCGTCTTTTAATTTCTTTTCATCAGGTGCATTCGGTCCAGTTTTGTAATCAATTACTTCTATCTCACCGCTAGGTAGTTGGTCAATTCTATCAATTCGCCCACCAACCTTTACTTTATCAAGCCAGAACTGAAAAGGGACTTCGATCCCAATAGTATTTGGCCTTGAATCAAGCGTATTTTGCGCATAGGATACAAGCATCTTTGATGCTTGCTCATAAGCCTTTTCCTCATGTGATTTACTAGAATAGCCCTTATTGATCCAGTTCTTCTTAAGCATTTCAATAATCGATGGAGCTTTAATATCACCTGTTGTCGTTGTAGATGCCAAGGCGAAAAAGAAGTCTCGTAGAGCGCTATGAACGCTTACGCCGTAGCTTAAAGCAGGAGAAGGTGCTGATGGAACATTAAGGATGTAGCGAAGTTTGTAGTGAAGTGGACAGACATCAAATGTTTGAATCTGAGAATAGGAGATATAAGTGATTGGTTTGGGAATTCTACCTGCCTCAATTTCTAGATCGAGAGATTTATGCGCTGTCGCATCATTGGCAATCTCAAGAAGCGAAAGTTGAGAAGTATCTTTTGTTTGGTTTTTTCTTTCAATTACTCTAGTGACTGCCTCACTCCCTAGTACCTCGGTGATAAATGGCGATAATTTTCTTTCTCTTTTTCCGCCTGGATAGAGAAGAGCTGCGGTGAGAAAGAGATAGGATTTAGCTCGAGTCATTGCAACATAAAAAAGCCGTCTTTCTTCCTGAAGATTCTCATCTCCTTCTGGTAGATCTTCTCGGATGAGTTCCTGTGGAACTGGAATCTGCTCCTTACGATCCCTACCGGGAAATCGCTGCGTTACAAGGCTCACAACAAATACAACTGGGAATTCGAGTCCCTTACTTGAATGCACCGTGAGGATATTAACTGCGTCAATACTATTTGTATCAATGTTTGATGCTGATGGACTTTCTCCCATCTCAATTGCCATATCAAGCCAATCAACAGCTGCAAAAACAGAAGCATCTTTTTGTGAATTAGAAAATGTTGTAAGTCTATTGAAAAATGATGCAACGTTCTCTGCCTGTGCTTCAGTTTGAAGTGTCTTTGGGTCAAGATAGTATGCTAAAAGGCCCGAGGTCTCAAAAAAAGAATAAAGTATCTGGCCAACGTCTAATTTGGGCAACATTTGCATATGAGTTTTAAGAAGGTGGAGTACTTTTTTGGTTTTTACATGCCCGTCTTTTGTGAGAGGAAGAGATTCATGTCCTTCAAGTGCTTGAAAAAGTGTGAGGTTCTCGGACTTTGTGTATGTAAGTAGCATTGTGATATCTCTTGCATCAAGATCGAAAATTGGCATTGTACAAACTCTATATAGGGATGAGTTGTCGTCAAAATTTATGAGTGCGTGAAGAAAGGCAATAAGATCCTTTATCTCGGTTTGTTCATAGAGCTTTGTTGGACCAAGAAATTGATACTCAATCTGTGCTCTGTCAAGGGTTCTTTGAAAAGGAGTAGCGTGATCGTTTGCTCTAACAAGAATCGCAAAATCTCGATTTGCATATCCTTTACTTTTTTTTAGTTCAATAATTTTTTTAACAATTTTATCCGCCTCATCATCGCCAGTTTTAGCGAGAATAAGCTCTATGTTATTTTCATCTGTCTTTATCATCGATTCGAGCTTTTTATTAATACCCTCTTTTATTTCAAGTCTATATGGATTGTTATTTTGAATTAGTTTGTATGCCCCATCGAGGATCATCTGACTTGAACGATAATTTTTTGTTAGAGATACCACCTTCGCATCGGGGAAGTGCGATCTAAATTGGAGCATGTTAGAGAGCGCTGCGCCCCTCCATCTGTAGATGCTTTGATCATCATCCCCAACAACTGTAATATTTTTCTCCTCACCGCTTAATAAAATGGCAAGTTCATTTTGCGCATAGTTAGTATCCTGGAATTCATCAACAAGGATGAACTTAAATTTTTCTTGATACTTCCTAAGGATGTGAGGTCTTTCTCTTAATAACTTTAGAGAGTTGGAAATAAGATCAGAAAAATCCATCACATCGTTCTGCGCTTTTAATTTTTCATAAAGTACATATGCCTGAGATAGCTCTTCTATTTTTTTACTTTCATCAGGAAGTGCTGTTGAGTCTTTGGAAAATTTCTTAGAGAAACTAAGGTAGCTATCGGGAGATATGTCGTCATCTTTAAGTCGGCTGAAGTGCTGGACTAATCCTTGAAGAAATTTGGTGGGATTTCCTAGCGGTGTAAAGTATGTCAGATTAAGTGCGAATAAATTCTTTTTGAGAAATAAAAGCGATTGAGCCTCTGTCATTAGTTGATAGGTTGGACTAAGTCCGATATGAATGGCATTTTCTCGAAGAAGTCTATCGCAGAATGCGTGAAATGTCTCAATCCACATATCTGCATATCCATAAGGCATGATCTCATCAACTCTTGTTTGCATTTCTGCGGCAGCTTTTTCTGTGAATGTGAGAGAGAGGATATTGGAAGGGGAAACGTTTTTTTCTAAGATGAGATGTTCGATTCTCTTGGTGACAACGGTTGTCTTGCCAGTTCCAGCACCTGCAATAATCAGAAGTGGTCCAGTTCCATGTGAGACAGCCTCCAGCTGTTGTTCGTTGAGAGTTGTCATGTGACCAATTGTAACATA
>CAZHKZ010000004.1:0-26838 GCA_964533055.1 uncultured Gammaproteobacteria bacterium
ACTTCTTTTTCAAGAAGATTGGTGGTCTGGAGCTTGTTGCCGATTTGAGTAAATCCTGTAGAGACATTTGAGAACTGTGATGTTGCATTATTAAGATGCTTGCCAAGGACTCCCATACTTTCTTCAACCTTTCCATACTCTAGTTGTATTGTACGAAGCAGTCTAAAAACCTCCTTAGATCGTGACTCAATCTTCTTTCCTTCAAATGACAGGAGGATAGTTTGAAGGTGAATATAGAGAGTGCTTGGTGAGACTACATAGACTCTGGATCTTTTGGCAAAATTGAGGATCTCTGGCATATTACATATTTCATAGAAGACTGACTCGCTGGGAACATACATGAGGGCAAAGTCCATTGTCCCTTCATCAGGTAGGATATATTTTTTAGAGATTGTATCGATATGTTCTTTTACATCCCGTACGAACTCTTTTCTAAGTGATTCAATTGGCGTTGTTCCATCATTTTTTACCATTCTCTGAAATGATTCCATTGGAAACTTCGAGTCGATTGGAAGTATTCCGGCTCCCGTTTGGATTGCTGCGTCAACTCTGACTCCTGATTTGAATTGATACTGAAGATGAAAGCTATTTTTCGGAAAGAGTTGTCCAATAAGATCTTTAAGAATCTCCTCGCCGATATTGCCACGGAGTTTTGGGCTTTTAAGAAAATCCTGAAGTTCTTTCATGCTGCGTCCAATCTCACTCATTTGTCCAACTTCTTTTCCAACTCCAGCAATAACGTTTGCAGCTTTATCAAGTCGATCATTAAGCTGCTTTGAGTTTTCTTGGAGAGTTCGCACCATCTGATTGGTATTTGAGTTAAGGGCGGAATTTAGCGTTTTATTCGTTGTCTCAATGCTTATCTGCATTGATTTCAGCCACTCTAGAGTTGCCTGATCATCCTTTGGCTTTTTAAGTGAATTTAGTTTGTAGTTAACAAAGAGGAGGATAACGATGATGCTTATAAAAAAACCAATGAACAATGGCAGGATTTCATTCATCTAGGTATTGTAGCATACCGTTTTGGGTTAGATGTAGCTAAGGCCAGGTATGGCTGTAATTGTGTTAATATCTTTTTGTGGAGCCAGAAAGAGGGCATGGGCTGCAATCATCGCTGCGTTATCTGTACAGAGTGATCGCTCTGGAATGTGGACAGCTATTTCAGGCCAATCTTTTTTTACTGCTGAGATAAGAGATTCTTTTAGAGCAGTATTGGCCGCAACTCCTCCTCCAACAAGAACTGTCTTCGGCTGAAATTTCTCAACTGCCTTGAGTGTCTTTCTTGTCAAAACATTCACAATTGAATATTGGACACTTGCACAGAGGTCAAAAAGAGTCTGTTGGTTATTCTTAACAAATTCTTCATCGGTAAAATCTAGCTTTTGTGTTTTGAGTGCATTTAGCACTGATGTCTTGAGACCGCTAAAGCTGAAGTCAAGGTCTGCTGATCCAATCATCGGTCTGGGGAGATCAAATCTAGATCTATCACCCCTTGTTGCTAGCTGAGAAATGGTTGGTCCGGCTGGATAAGGAAGTCCGAGGAGTCTTCCAATCTTGTCGAATGCTTCGCCAGCAGCATCATCTCTTGTCTGGCCAATATGCTCAATTTCGGTATGTGACTTGAGGAAAATAAGGTCCGTGTGTCCTCCAGATACAACAAGTGCGATCGCAGGTAATTCAATTCCTTTTCCATGTATAAAATTAGCGTAAATATGGCCATACATGTGGTTAACGGGAATGATAGGAATATTCCAAAGCAGTGAAAGAGTTTTTGCAGTCTCTACTCCTACGAGAAGTGACCCAATAAGCCCAGGGCCATAGGTAACTGCGATTGCATCGATCGGCGGAGGCGTGCTGCTGATTGTGTAGGAGAAAGCCTTCATGAGTGCTTCTTGGATAACTGGGATGATAAATTTCACTTGCTCACGGGCTGCAACTTCTGGGATAATGCCCCCAGTTTTGGCATGGAGTTCAAGTGAAGATGAGACAATGTTGGATAGAACTGAGATTTGATCTCCGTGTTGTGTGAGTACTGCAGCCCCTGTTTCATCGCAGGAGGATTCAATTGCAAGGATGTTCATAGGGAGATCGAGATGGTGTCTCCAGTCTTGATGCCTAATTCATCTACTCTTCCTGCCTTGAGCTCAATCACTCTATCTGAGGGTGAAGATGGGGTATATGTCATGGTTGGTGTCTCGGTTGTTGTCTTTGGAGCAGGAACATTTTTGTAAACTGTAACCACTTTCTTTTCGTTTACGAAAATAATATCTATTGGAAAGGACATACCCTTCATCCAAAATGTTGGATAGTCTGAGGTTGGGAATACAAAGAGCATTCCATCATTTTTTCCAAGGGATCGCTTAGTTGAAAGTCCTAGTTGTCTTTTCTTCTCAGTGTCAGCAACATCTAGCGTGAGTTTTTCTTTGCCAATAGTCACTGTTGTTTTCTTCCCTAGAATTCCGCCTCCTTGAATTAGCGTAAATCCTAGTGCGATTACTGCAAGTAGTATGATAAATCCGATTATAAATTTTGTCATAGTTCTCCTAAGCTTTTAGTTGTTGAATAATCTTCGAGTCTTTTAATTACGTCTTTAACTTTTGCTTTGACAATCGTTGCCTGTCTATCCTTATGAAATTTATATGGGTCATTTTCTGT
Organism: uncultured Gammaproteobacteria bacterium; assembly: GCA_964533055.1. Classification (GTDB taxonomy): domain Bacteria; phylum Patescibacteriota; class Microgenomatia; order Levybacterales; family UBA12049; genus JACROF01. The sequence continues at coordinate 2,656 of CAZHKZ010000004.1, forward strand.
AGTAGCGATTATAGCAGGTTTTAACAAAGTTACAATTTTATCGTATTCTGCGTCATTTAGAATCCCCTCCAGAAGAACGACGTCAGTTGCCGCTGTTTGATTAATGAGATTGTTGGCTCTTATTATCTGGTTGTTGATTGGTCTACTCGCTCCTTTTGATTTTTTGATCTGCTCATCTGATTCGAGGAGGATAATGAGTCGATCGCCTTGAGCATATGCAGCATTTAGGAAAGCAAGATGGCCTGGGTGCAGAATGTCAAAGCAGCCTCCTGCGAGAACTACGCCTGAATCATTTTGAATTAAGCGGAGAAGTTGATCAATGGTTTCTAAGGAATAAATATGCTCCATTTTCTATACTGGCTTAGTGCCACGGAGGAATATCGCTTGCCATGGTCTATAATTCGAGTTGAATTTTTTATCTGAAAGCACTTCGCCGTCTCTTGTAACTTTGTAGGTGAAATAAACAACAGCGCCGCTTGCTGCAAAATCTACTTGCTTAACTTGTCCGACAGGCAATGTTGGATCATCTTGATAGACTGGCTCTGGCGCAGGTGATTGCGAGACGATAACTGGTTTGGAGATGGTGGCAACTCTTCCATCACTTGTGCCGTAGAGTTCATATGTCAGTTTCATGTTTTCTCGATCTACCGTTGTTTGGATGAGAATATAGTTGCCAGTGTCATTTTTGAATTTAAGGTCAACACTGGGGGTATAGATTGCGGCATCAATTCCAGGTCCAAGGTCATCTTCATAGTAATGAACTCTATATGCGTGTTGATTTCTCTCAAGAATTGGCAGACCAGCGTTGAGAAGTGCCCGGAAAAGTGTCGTTGAGACTTGGCAAACACCACCACCATCTCCAAGAATAGTTTTGCCATTCTGGATGACATAAGCCTGTTTATATCCTGTTAGTGATGAGACATCACCGATTGTCTTATTGAATGAAAATTCTTCACCAGGTTTTATAAGTACTCCATTAAGTCTTGAAGAGGCAAGCGTCAGGTTGTAGATTCTATTTTCGATTGAACCATAAAAGAGGGATGTTCCAACGCTAATTCTTTCTGTAATTCCCATTTTGTTTGCTTCATTTTCTGTTACATCTGGTTTAAGGACCTGCACCTTAATAGGTACTTCAATCGTTGAGGTACTTGTATTAATAAGTTTTGGCACGGCTTTCTCATTGATGTAGGTAACTATCCCTTCTGAGTCGATCTTTCTTCCGTTTTTAGCTGTCGTGAACTCTGTAACTCTTCCGTCCTTAAATTCAAAACGAGCATCGACTGGAGCAATATTGATACTGGCCTCAAAGTCTTTGATGATTGGGTCAAGGGTCTCGCTTGAGAAGTGGTAGGCTGGGGACAGTTCAACGCCCTTTAGATAGGATGTGAGGCTGAGGTAGCTATCAGTAAAGAAATTACCACTTCTCCCAATACTAAATGCTTGTTTGGCTAGGAGTTTTTCGTCATAACCGATCTGGAGTTCTTTCGCAGATATAGTTGCTGATTTTTCATTTGCAGTAAAGACGATTCTTTTCTTCTGAAGCGGCTCATTGAGTTTGGAGAAGTACTCTGCGACTTCATCTTGAGTTTTTCCTCCAAGCTCAATTGAGCTGATACTTACTCCTGGATAAACTTTATTATCGTATGTATGCTTGAAGTAGATATAAACAAAGCTTGCAAAAAAGAAGAGTCCGATGCAGGCTCCGAGTAAAAACCAAAGGCAAGTGTGGATAACAGGACGTGCTTTTTTAAGACTAGAAGAAATTTTTGAGACTATGGAATTTTTCATATACGTTTGCGAGGCTTATAGGTGATATTATACTATAATTAGTGTGTCTATGGATGAAAAAGTGTTATTTAGTAAAGAACCTGTGACCCAGGCGCCTGCTCCAGTTCAGGAAGTAGTAACGGGTGTATACGGTCCTGAAAAAGTGGCAGAAGCATCGATGGAGCCTCCAGCTCAAGTTGCTCTGACGCCCCCAGTAGTACAGCAGTCACCAGCTATATCAGATACACCGTTGCCACCTCCGCCCTCAGATTCATTTTTATCTGGGAAACTGAAGTTTATTTTAGGAGGAGTTGTTCTACTCATCGTCATTGCTTTATTGGCAGTATTTGTACTCTCACGAGCCAACAAAGAGAAGCCAACTGGGAACGTGACGCTAACATACTGGGGTCTTTTTGAAGATCCACAAGTAATGAATGTTCTCATTAATGATTTTCATAAGAGTAATCCGACAATTTCGGTGACATATGTTAAGAAGGATATTGAGAATTATAGAAAAAGCCTGGTCACTCAGATTTCTAACGGGAAAGGGCCAGATATATATCGGTTTCATAATTCATGGACAGGGATGATGAAGGATTATCTTTCACCACTCTCAGACAGTGTGGTGGCCCCAGATGATTTTAAGAAAAATTATTTCTCAGTCATTCAGCAAGATATGGTGCGAAATGGCGCTTTATATGGCCTTCCACTTGGGGTGGATACGCTTTCTCTCTATGTTAATACTGAAATGTTTAAAGCATCCGGCTACTCAGTTCCGCAGACATGGGATGAATTCGTGCAAATTGCTAAGAATCTTACAGTGAAAGATCAATCAGGTGTTATAAAAACATCAGGAGCAGCACTGGGAACATATGACAATATTGCCCATGCGCCAGATATCATCGCGCTCCTGATGGCACAGAATGGTGTCGATTTTTCTAACTTTGCAAAGTCTCAGGCAGCTTCGGCTCAGGCGCTTGAATTTTATACATCATTTGCTCGAGATGAAGGAAATTCTTGGGATAGTAGTATGGATCCGTCTTTAACAGCTTTTGCTAAGGGAAATCTCGCGATGTATTTTGGATATTCTTGGGATATATTTGCGATTAAGGCACTAAGTCCTGATCTAGATTTTACTACTCACCCAGTTCCAAATCTTCCTGAGAGAAAACTTGCAATTGCGAGCTACTGGGCAGAGGGTGTTTCGGCAAAAAGTTCTCATCAAAAAGAAGCAATGCTTTTTATGCAGTATCTTGCAAAAAAAGAGACATTACAAAAGTTTTATTCAGAAGTTGCTAAAACAAGACTCTTTGGAGAGCCATATCCTCGAAGTGATCTCGCTGGCTCATTAGCGTCAAATCCATTTGTTGCCCCATTTGTTGCCCAGGCGTCATATGCAACCTCATCTTATTTTTCAGGTGACACCTCTGATGATGGAATTAATGCGCAGATGAATGGATATCTAGGTAATGCTGTCAGGGGGAATGCCTCTGCAGAGTCGTCGATTGAGACTCTCAATCAAGGAGTCCTTCAAGTCCTCACACAGTATGGGCAGTAGGCAGGCAATTATTGACACTCTTGCCTATAGTTCAATTTTCTCAACGCCACTCACAAGAGATGAGCTTTACTACTTTCTTCATACAGATGAGGAAATTTCAAAAGATGCATTTGATCTACTCATCAAAAAACTTTCTCATGAGATTGTTCAGAAAGATGGATATTTCACACTCCTTGGACAAGAAAAATTAATCCCAATGCGCAAAGAAAGGAAAAGCTTGTATGAAGAAAAGCTCATGCTTGCAAAGAGGGCAGCGCACATCCTCTCGCATATTCCCAGCATATACTTTATCGGTCTGACTGGGAGCGTTGCAGCGGGAAATCCCGGGGAGGATGATATAGATTTTTTTATTGTTACTAAGACTGGTTCACTTTTCCTTACACGTGCTCTTGCTATTTGTCTTCTTTCAGCGTTTGGTGTACGAAGGCGGAGGAACTCACCTGAGGTAAGAAATAAAATATGTCTAAACATGTTCTGTGATAGGGAGGGAATGGAGAGTTTCAAAGAAAGAGAAAGTATCTATGTGGCAAGAGAGATCGCCCAGATGATCCCATTGTTTAGTAGGGACTCTTGTTACAGAGATTTCCTGGATACCAACAAGTGGGTCTATGGGTATATCAGTCAAGCTGGCCAACGTTTTCAGGCAATGAGTGAGAGTAAGCAAAGTCTATTTGAAAGAATTTTTGATCCTTTAGAATTTATCATCAAATATGCATCAAAGCGCTTTATGAATCTCCATGGTGGCGACAGTCAAACAAGCCTGCACACTTTATTTTTCTATCCTAAGAAGAGGAATAATAGTATTATTCAACGATATAAAAAAGCAGGTGGACTCCTATAAGTATATTCTATAAGTTATTGACAAGGGTCTGTATTTTCCATATACTTTCACTGAAAATCAATTCAAAGCTCTCTCCTTTGCAGGAGAGAATTTTTTATTAAATACTATGGATTCTAAGAAAATTTATCTTACAAAAAACGGGCTAGTTGATCTCCAGAAAGAGCATAATGAACTCTCTAAGGTTAAAAGGCCAGAGGTCGTTACTCGCGTAACTGATGCTCGCAATCAGGGTGATCTGTCTGAAAATGCAGAGTATGTTGCAGCTCGTGAAGAGCTTGCATTCATTGATGGAAGAATCGATGAGCTTGAGGAAATGTTGAAGCAGGTAACATTAATTGAAGATGCAAAGACGAGTTCATCTGCTGTTGACCTAGGTTCTGAGGTAACACTTAAAATTGATGACTCTCATGAGGTATATAGGGTTGTTGGTGAATGGGAGGCAGACCCAGCTGAAAAGAAGATCTCACATGAATCACCCCTTGGTAAAGCACTTATGGGGAAGAAAGTTGGCGAGTCAGTTGAAGTTCAGGCTCCTGCAGGAAAAATTATCTACACAGTTGTCTCCGTTAAATAGTATTAAAGATCCCCTTTTTCGTTTATACTCTGATTAATCATGAAAGTTTTAGAAAATGTTGACTTATCTACAATTGCGTTCTACAAAATTGGAGGGACAACAAGATTCCTTCTTGAAGTAAATAATGTTTCAGATGTTAAAGATGCGCTTCGTTTTATACATGATCATAATGATTTGCCGATAAGAGTACTCAGTCTTGGCGCCAACCTTCTCATTCCAGACAAAGCATTTCAGGGAATTACACTTTGGCTTAACGGAGATGGATCGAGCTTTGAAACTTATGAAGATAGTGTCACTTCTTTTGCTGGAGAGACATTTGAGAGCTTAATTAAGTTTACTTTTAATCACGAGCTTGTAGGGCTTGAGTGGGCCGGCGGGCTTCCAAGTAGTGTTGGTGGAGCAGCACGAGGGAACGCAGGGTGTTTTGGCTCAGAAATTAAAGATACAGTTCTCTCGATTAAGGCTGTAAGCATGTCAGATTCTGAAATGCAGATTAAAGAATACTCACATGATGAATGTAATTTTGGATATAGAGACAGTTTTTTTAAACATCAACCAGATCTCGTGATTATTTCAGTAACGTTTCAATTGAAGAAGGCTAGCTCAGATGAGATACTAAAAGCGAAAGAGATTTATGAAGAAAATGTTTCTTATAGGAAGAAGAATCATCCATTAGAGTATCCGTCGTGCGGATCTGTTTTTAAAAATATCGTTGACATAGCACATGTGCAAAAAATCATTGCTGTTTGGCCAGATATTAAAGAGAAGTCTGAGACAAAGTGGCATGGGAAAATCGCAGTAGGATATGTTATTAGTAGATTAGGTTTTTCTGGTAAAAGAATCGGCGGTGCGCAGGTGTCGGAAAAGCATGCAAATTATATTAGTAATGTTGATCATGCAAAGGCAGAAGATGTCAAAGAATTAATACATGAGATTTCCAATGCATTTGAAAATACTTTTGGATTTGTACCCGAACCAGAAGTCATTATTGAAAAGACTTGATTTTTAGTCGTCCTCTTTTGTTATTCCCCTAAGTAAGGTAAAATATACCTATGGATGATACGGAATTAATAAAAATCAGAAAAGAAAAATTAGAAAAGATTAAGGCGCTTGGCTGGAATCCTTATGCTCACTCATATGATAAGACTCATATGGTGGCGCAGGCCTTGGCGAGTGAGGGAAGTGTCGTAAAGACTGCTGGAAAACTTTTCTCATTTCGTGAGCATGGCAACATCGCTTTTGCTGATCTTATTGATGAGAGTGGCAAGATCCAGCTTTTCTTCAGAAAAGATCTCTTAGGAGTTGAAGCCTTCAAAAATCTTTCCCTGTTAGACATCGGCGATATTATTGGTGTTGAGGGAGAGGTCATGAAAACTGTAGCAGGTGAAATCTCAATTGCTCCAACGACGTACACTTTATTATCAAAGTCTATTAGACAACTTCCAAGTTCATGGTTTGGTCTGAAGGATATCGAGACTCGGTATCGTCAGCGCTATCTAGATCTTCTTATTAACCCTGAAGTTCGTGAGAGGTTTAATATTCGTTCAAAAATAGTGAGCGGTGTTCGGGAGTATTTAGATAGCCTTAATTTCTGGGAAGTTGAGACGCCAACGCTCCAGGCACAATATGGTGGAGCAAATGCAAAACCATTCACCACGCATCTCAATGCTCTTAATAAAGATGTTTATCTAAGAATTGCTGTCGAGTTATACCTTAAGAGACTAATTATCGGTGGCTATGAAAGAGTTTATGAAATTGCTAAAGATTTTAGAAATGAAGGAATAGATCAAACACATTCTCCAGAGTTTACTATGATCGAGTGGTATGAGGCGTATGCTGATTATCATCGAGTTATGGATGTTGCAGAAGGGCTTTTCAAGCATCTCTCAAAGAAAATTTATGGCGACACGACTATGCAAGTAGATGAGAGAACTATTGATATCGGAAAGGCTTGGCCTCGCATCGAGATGACTGTAATCATGAAAGAAAAACTTGGCCTTGATGTAGAGATTGAGACAGCAGAATCATTGCTCGCATATGCAAAAGAGCATTGTCCTGGCATGCAGTTATTGGGTGGCGAAAGTAAAGGTCAATTAATATTCGCAATTTTTGATCATACTATTCCAGAGCTACTAATTGAACCGACTTGGATCATAGATTATCCTGTAGAAATAAGTCCACTCTCAAAAGAACATCGGTCAAAACCAGGATGGGTTGAGAGATTTGAAGGGTATATTGGAGGGAAAGAGATCTGCGATGGATGGTCTGAGCTAACAAATCCACAAGTACAAAGAGAGAGATTTATGGCAGACACGAAGGCGGTCAGGAAGGATATGGATGAAGGGCAGAAGATTGACGAAGATTTCTTAGCAGCAATGGAATATGGTATGGCACCAACTGGGGGGATTGGAATCGGCATTGATAGGCTGGTAATGTTCTTTACAAACACTTGGATGATAAAAGAAATAGTTCTCTTCCCAACGCTTAAAGCCACAGAGGAAGACGCAGTCTAGTCTTCTAGATAGAAGCCAGCTTCTATGCTATAGTTATTTTTCAGTCAGCGCATGAAAAAAGCCATCCTTATCGTCATCCCGTCATTAATCTGCATAATTGTTATTATTTTTCTTGTAAATACATTTCTCTTGCGAAATAATGACAAGGGCGCTCTACAAGTTACTGCATCACCCACAAGCAAGGTCTACATCAATGACAAGCTAATTGGACAAACGCCTCTTTGCAAGTGTAATGTCTCTGATATGTTAAAGACTGGCGAATACACAATTCGTCTAGTTCCAACAACGGGATCGCTCAGCGAATTTCAAGAAAAGATAACCATAACAAAATCTGTGCTGACTGTTGTGGATCGAAAGTTTGGACCTGGTGCAACATCCGAGGGAAGTATTATAACGCTCACACAGCTCAAGTCAGGTGAGAAAGCATCATTGCTTGTGGTCTCAACGCCTACAAGGGCGGAGGTCCTTGTTGACAATCTTTCATCTGGATTTACGCCTGTAGCAATTGATAAGTTAACAGACTCTGATCACGAGCTACTTATTCGTAAGAGCGGCTATCTAGACAAAAAAGTTCGAATCAGAACTCCTGGTGGTTTTAAGCTCTTAGCCTCGGTATATTTATCGGTTGATGAAGACGGACTTTCCTTAACTCCGTCTCCTTCTCCATCTCAGGTAGCTTCTCCATCTGCGTCACCTACGCCGGTAGTTTCAAAGATTGTTATCTCACAGACTCCAACTGGATTCTTGCGGGTAAGAGCCTCGAATAATATTAATGCTGCTGAGGTAGGCAGGGTAACTCCGGGGCAGACCTTTGACATACTTTCAGAAATTGACGATTGGTATCAGATAGCACTTCCGACTGGAGTTACGGGATGGGTAAGTAGTCAGTACGCTATAAAACAGTAGAAAATATGGAGAATACAGAATAAAGTAGGCATTACTTTTGCTTGATATCTAATAATAGATACTTACTACCTCTTTAGCCTGCTTGAATGACGTAGATGATAACGATAGTCATTATGGCCCAAATCAGGACTGTCGCAAAGAGCGGCTTGTCTTGGAAAAGCACTCTTTCAGGGCTTTCTCCCTCATGTTTCTCATAGATATCTTGAAGATATCTCATTAGTCCATAAACAACAGGTGCTATTGTCAACATAAGCCATTTTCTTTGCATATATGAAGGGAGAAATTCGGGGAAGAAAATATCATTAGTAACGGTGAGTTGACGCGCGTTCTCTAGAAATGTGAAAAGGGCATATGAGATAAATGTGGATGTTGCAAAAATCGATGCATAAACATCAAGAAGCCTCTCTGAGTAGTGCGAGAGTGATCTTCTAATTTCGGCTATATTTCTCCCTGTCTCAGATGATATGAGGGTTAATTCACGTCGTCTTTTACCAATAGCTAGAAAGAGTGATAGCGAGATAGTGGTTAGAAGGAGCCAGACTGAAATATGATATCCGCTTAGAAGTTCTCCTGCATAGACACGCAAGATATATCCTCCGGCAAGAGCAAGAATATCAATAACAGCAATGTGCTTGAGCACCATTGAGTAGGAAATCTGAAGAAGAAGATAAACGAGAGTGATGATCAGAAAACCAGGTGAAACAATATAGCTCGCAATCAAACCGCCTAGACAAAGTGCAAATGCAATAATCGCTCCTGATCGAAGTGAGATGTCTTTATTTGCCAGTGGTCGATTCTTTTTAAAAGGGTGGAGTCTGTCTTTACTTACATCAAACATGTCATTGACTACGTAAATTGATGAGGAGATGCAGCAAAACACAATAAAACCTATGAGGACATTTTGGAAGAGTAAAGGCGAGAAGAGTTCTCCGCTGAATGTGAGAGCAGCAAAGACGGCAAAGTTCTTGACCCACTGTCGTGGTCTTAAGAGGCGTAGATAATTACGCGCTGTCTTTTTCATGTCTATATCGTACTATAAAATGCAAGAAAAGTAATCCGCCACCAGCAATGACTCCAAGTGAGATGAGGGCAAACGGTTTGCTCTCGCTTCTAAGGCTTAGTGCAATTGTGCCAAATATAGCAGAGATTATCCAATAAAACAATGCAATTTTTCTTTGTCCAAGCCCAAATTTTAAGAGGATGTGATGGAGGTGCTTGTCGTCGTGGCGGAATGGAGATCTCTTGCTTAGTAGACGTCTGAAAATTGTAAAAAGTGCATCCATAGTAGGAACACCCATGACAAGGATAGCTGTAGCAAGTTTTGCACTTGAAAGAATTGAGACAACTGCTAAAAGAAGATACATACAAGTTGCGCCATATCCTGGGAAGATCTTGGCTGGATGAAAGTTAAAGACCAGGAAACCAAGTGCAGCGCCGGTGAGAATAAAAGATAGGCTCGCATCAACAAGCCCAGTTCCATCCATGATAGGACTTCGAAGGCTGAGAATTCCAATCACAAAAGCAGATATTGCAACAATCCCTGGCATTTGTCCGTCAATGCCCTTGCTCCAGTTGAGCATATTCATGACCCAGACTATCCAAATAAGTGCGATAGCTTGGCCGAATGAAATTGGGAGAAATGGGATAAGCATGTTCAAGTGGAGGATTCCACCAAAAGGATGTGTAATAAATGGAATGCTAATCCCACTAAAAACAACGATTCCAGCACAAAGTATATTAAAACCAAATCGGAGATATGGAGAGACATCTTTAGATCGAGCATTGTATCTGTCGTCAATAAGCCCCATGATAAGTGCGAGAAGTGATGCTATTAGAATGCCAATTGTAATTTTGGTAATGGGAAGGAAAATTAGGCATGAAATAAAGATACCGATAAAAATTGGAAGACCTCCAGCTCGTGGAATTATTTTTGTATGAATCATTGCTGGATGTCGATGGAGTGATGGGTCGTCAACGAGCCCCCATTTTTTGATGAGGGGAATGAGGGTATAGGTGAGCAAGGCTGTAATCAATAGGGTGGTTCCGATGGTCAGGATGATAGTAGAGATATCCATGATTAAATAATAAGTTGAATAATTCTGATTGAAAAGTAAAGTGTAAAACAGGAGAGAAGTGCTGTTGTGATGTAGAGCATTCTTGTTGTTAGTGGCATTCGGTCATAGATAAATCTCGCAAAAATAACATTCACAATAATTATAGTAAGGACGATAAGCGTTGGAAGAAAGATAAGTATTTTCCCACCAAGCCTTGCAATGCCCCAAGGGAGTTGGTTGAAGATCGGCAGTACGGGTGGAAGGGATGGGTAAAAGAATGCAATGTACATCAGGGTGACAAAGAGGATAACTAGAGATGAGATCGCTCCATATGAAAGAATTTTATCTGAGGAGATGTGTTTAACGAACTCGTTCATAGATGGTGTTTTCAGAAATCGTGATAGCATGCTGGTAATTATACAGCGAGAATGGATACATTGTCATTCCCTGCTGGACAATGATAAATTGTGGGTTGGCAACTGAGATCGCTTTCTTTGTTTCCCTAAGATTTTTTTCATCTCCACCGACGTGATAAGCAACTGTAAATCTACCTGGTGGAATCGTATCTGTCATGACGTAAAGTTGGGCAGAGTTACCCCAAACGTAGATATTCTCACCTGCTTTTTTGTGGGTATTAATGTATTTACTAATTTCATAGTCCACAGGTGCTCTTCGGTCGAAGAAGTTTTGATACTCCTGTAATGTTTTTTTGCCAGAGACAAAGTGGGAAAAATTTGTGTAAAAGCCAACTGTTTTGGTGACGCTCCAGTGGTTGAAAAAATATAGTCCTATTATTGCAACTGCGCACGCAGTAATAAATGAAAGTTTTTGTAGTCCTTTATGATAAAAAATCGATCCAACAATGAGAGAAAATGTCGGAATAAGTACAAGAAGATAGTGAGTGTATGGGCGCTGGGAAAAGAAGCTGTTAAAAAGTGAGAAAGCAGACCAAGTAAGAATAAAGAGAAGGGATGAGTGAAGCATCCTCTTTATCCTTAGAAGAACGAGTATAGCTATCGTAAGGATGATGAGCTTAGCAATAAGCAGTCCCTGCGGAATGATAAAGACATTGTTGTATCCTACATACCCAACTGTGCTGAAGAAGATTGCTTGAAAGTATGCATGAAGCCCGCCATTACTAAGAAAGTAAACGCACGATAAAATAAATGGAATGAGAAATCCGCCTACGAGTAATCCGATTCTGACCATCATCTGGTAAAGATATTTTTTGAAATTTAAAATATTTTTTTCAGGAAGGTAATAAAGGCAGAGAAACGTCATCATTGCTGCCAGGTCAAAGATCGCAACTATCTTATAAAGAAAGGCAACTCCAAGAAGAAGTCCAGCAAGCAGGAGTGGCTTATTCTTTGCTGTTTTTTCAACATGGGTGAAGCATATGAATCCTGCAAGAATAACAGGGAACAGCATAAAGTTCTCGGCGTTGGCTATGTTGCCTTCAAGAAAAGGTAAGCCTAGGAGAATGGTAAATACCCCCGTTGCAATTACTGTGGGCACAATTTCTTTAAATAATTTTTTAGCAAGAAAGAAGAGTGTGATAACTGCGCCAAGCCCGAAAAGCAATGAGAGCATTCTTGCTCCAAATTGATCTCCATGGAAGATTGCATATGTTACATAGAGTAAGGGCGGTTTATTGTCCCAAATTTGAAGGTAAAGAATTCTGCCTTGCGACATCGCCTTTCCAATCACCTCATAGATGCCTTCATCGCCATACCAGTTTGGTTCAAACAGCGATGGAAGTCTGAGAATAAAAAAAACTAATGAGGACAAAAAGATGGTCCAAAACATTTTTGATCGCTCTAATGTATAGAGGAGTGCGTGAGTTCTTTTGATCATGCTTTATCCGTGACTTTATACTCCATTCTTTTCCCAAACATAAGTTGGGTATGGGAGATAAGGGCAGGCAGTGCAGAAAGGAAGAAGCCAACTATTGGCATTAAGATAAATTCAAAAGGAAAGAAGATCTTTCTTCGCAAGGGCAAAGGTGTGTTCTCGGGTCTATTCTTATAGTCAATGAACATAAGTGCGACGATAGCAAGAATAGTAGAGGTAAGGATGAAGCCTGCAATATGAGGCAGGGAGTAGCCAAGTGAAGTTCGATAGAATGTTGGGTTGATGAACGGTACGATGTTGGCTGCGACAGTAATAATAAACCAATTGACTGGCCAAAGAAGATGGTCAAGGACAACGTGATAGATCATCGAAGTTTTGCGGATAAATGGTACGCCAGGGATGGTGAACCACCACTTAATAAAGAGCGGATCATCAGATACTCCCCAGGACCAGCGTCTTTCTTGGTGGTATTTATTCTTCAGGCTATTGATATAGCCCTTGGAGAAGGCAGCGTCCATAGAGGTCTTGAGAAAAATAGGCTCTGTCCAGATTTGACCTTTCTTTGCAAAGAATGCTTTAAAGAAGACTCTGTAGTCCTCAGGAATAACATCTACATCCCAGAATCCAATATCTCGTAAAAGTTTGAGTGAGAGAGTGTAGGTCGATTGTGTAATCAGCCTATCTCCTTGAACTAGCATTGATGTTCTCCAAAGGCTGCCGAAGAATGAGAGGATGCGAATTGGTGCCGGGACTTGCCATACGTTGTTATAGAAGACGGTAGCTGATTGCCAGAACTTGTTATAACGCATATCGTCACTGAGGAATTTATATGTCAGATAAGCAAAGAACTGTCTGTCAAAGATTGAATCAACGTCAACTGAGGACACAGTTGCATACTCGATATCATATTTGCCTTTTACATAGAGCGTGTCATGAGCTTCAATTCCTGCAAAGGCTTCGTTCGAAGATTTGCCTTTGATCTCTCCAGGCGCGTCAATATGATAGGTTGCGAAAATACTGCCAAATACATCTTTAAATTCCTTGATAATTTCAGCAGCTTTGTCACGAGCTTCTGTCTCGCGATCTTCCATTGCGAGGACAACGTGGAGTTTTTTTGGTGATAAGGTCTGTGCTGCGAGGTGCTTGATCGTGGTTCGCATTTTCTCAACGCTTTCTTTGTAGTTGGGGATGATGAGAAGGTGGGTGACTTTGTCAAAGTGAGGTAGATGCTCGGCTTTTTTGAGCCAGTCTTCCCTTTCAGCCTGTTTGATTTTTCGAGAAGATCTGTAGGCGTTGACCACGAGAGAATAGGACTTATAAAACCAGTAGACATCAAAAAAGAGGATAAAGTAGGCAAGTTGGGTCGGAATAAGAAGTGAGCCCCATATTGGGAAAAGAATTACGGTCCATGAGACAAATCCAGGTAGTATCTCAAGTGATCGAGTAGTTTTTATTGGGTAACGGCGAAAGAGTCTGTCAAAATATGAAGTCATAATTAGCCTAATTTACTAAAGATAGTATAGACGTTTTGCGTTGTTTGTTCTACTACACGCTGAAATGGCACATTTTTGACTTTAGCGATGTGCTCTCCAACGAGAAGGACATATTCTGGAAGATTTCTTTCTCCGCGATGTGGGATAGGTGTCAAATAGGGGCTGTCTGTTTCGGTCACAATTCGCTCTAAAGGCGTGAGGTTGATTAACTCAGATAGCTCGACAGTCTCCTTTGGAGCTAGTCCTGGATAGGTGCTGTTGCCGTCAAAGCCAATGAAAAATCCGAGATCAAGTGCGTCTTTGAGTACTTCTTTTGAACCCGCAAAACAGTGGAACATACCAGGAGCTGCTTGAAGGAGATGTCTTCGCTCCTTGAGCATACTGATGACATCTTCTCCTGCAAGTCTATTATGAATTTGAATTGGAAGTTCCAGTTTGTGGGCAAGCTCTATCTGAAGATCAAACATCTCCTTTTGGAGTTGGGGGTCTGTAACGCCGTTTGATTTATAGCTGAAATAGTCCAGTCCTATTTCGCCAATACCAACGACTTTGTCATTCCTTGCGATCGTTTCAAGCTCAGATAGCCAGTCATCGCTCATGCCAACTTTATCTGCGTGATGTGGATGTACACCAACAATCGCATAGAGTTCTGGATATTTTTTAGAAAGATCAACCGCCCACTGACTCGAATCGATTTTTGTGCCCACATTGATAATTCGCGTCAAGCCCTTTTCAAGTGCGCTTTTGATAACAGCATCATAGTCCTCTTCAAATGAGTGGAAGTTGAGATGGCAATGAACGTCGATCATGCCTATTAGTATACAGTATCAGCCAAAGGCTGATCAGCCTTTGGCTGATAAAGCGTTAGGAATTTGATTTAGGTAGCCTCGATCTCGTATAATTCCGCCAGTCATACGTTGACTTGTTTTTTTTCAAGCTTCGAAAGGAGCCAGCAATGGTAGCAAGACGAAGAACTGGTGGATCGATTAGGCCCATGCAATACGCACCACTTGTTGCAGCTCTAGCTCGAGAGCGAGAGGATGTTGGTGATGAAGTGCAGGAAGTCTCAGAGCTTTCCTGCAAGGATATTATTGGGCTATTTAAGGACTGCCCAGTTTATCGGAGGACTACGCAACACTTCACCAATGACACAGCGCTATGTGCGTTTCTGAGGCGTTGCGGCGCAGCCGAGCTGCTTGGAGGGGGAAAAACTACTGAGGCTGACCAGTTGGTCAAGGACGAGCTGGGTAAGCGAAAATAATAGTCGCTACAAGCGACAACAAGCACCGTGAGGATCAATAGAGTTGTCATTTGCACTTGTGCGGATGAGAATTATTATTGAGCAATCCTTCCGGTGCTTTTTTCTTAAGATATTCGAGGGAAAAGTGGGGATTGGGCTTTAATTTCACCATTAAATTGCTCAAGAATCCTCGTTGCTGTCGCAGGTAGGAATGGTTGAAGTGCAATGGCGACGTGCATGATCTGTGTTGCGAATTTCTTCAGATGTTCAGATGCATCCTCCTGCTCAAGCTTCCATGGTTTGACCTCATTCAGTTCAATGTCTACCTTTTTTATTTCTCTCCAAATCTCCTCAAGTGCTAGATTAAATTGGAAATTTTTAAGATATTCAGTGTACCCTCCAAGTTCAGCGCCAAGGGGAGTATGGGCATCAATCTTGATAGGCTTTACATTATTTATTTCACAGAGGTTAGCGACGCGGGCGACTAGATTGCCAAGACCATTGGCAAGATCTGAGTTGTACGCTTCTTTCAATTTTTCCTCAGAGAAATCTCCATCTTGGAATGGTGAGATCTTTGCAAGACAGTAGTATCTGAGCGCATCTGCACCATATTTCTGGACCATCTCGATTGGATTGACGACGTTGCCAAGAGTCTTGGACATTTTCTGGCCATTAACAGTGAAATATTCATGTACAAAAAGTTTCTTAGGGAGTTCAAGTCCTGCTGAGAGGAGAATAGCTGGCCAATAGACTGCATGGAATCGAATAATGCCTTTTCCAATAACATGGACATCTGCGGGCCACCATTTTTTATATGTATCCTCATCTGTGCCAAAGCCAATGCCACTTTGATAAATGTTGAGGGCGTCAAACCATACATAAATTCGCTGATTTGGATCATTTGGAACTGGGACACCCCAATTCTTCGCACGCTCATTGCTACGAGAGATACTAAAGTCCTGTAATCCACTCTTCAAGAATGAAAGAATCTCATTTTTTCTGAATTCCGGAACTATTTCAAGTTGCCCTGACTCGATAAGCGCGAGAAGCCTGTCACCATAGCTGGAGAGTTTGAAGAAGTAATTCTCCTCTTCCACCTCTTCAAGTTTTTTGCCTGGATGCTCTGGGCACTCGCCATTTTCATTAAGATCATTGGGCGATTTGAACTCTTCACAGCCGACACAGTAGAGACCTTTGTATGACTTCTTATAGATATCACCATTTTTCTCGCATAGTTCCCATAGTTTTTGACTCGCAAGATGATGGCTCTCGCTACTGCCCTTTTGGAAGATGTCAAAGTTAATGTTCAAAGAGGTTGCTAATTTTTGGAATTCTTGAGCGTGAAGATCGATAAATGACTGAATATCTTGTCCTGCTTTCTCAGCCGCCTGTACATTCTTTATCGCATTTTCATCAGATCCGCATAAATACATTACATCGTCTCCAAGAAGTCGATGGTGTCTGTTGACCACATCTGATTGAATGAATTCGAGCGCGTGCCCAATGTGTGGCTCTGCATTTACATAGGGAATAGAGTTGGTTATATAGAACTTCATGAGGGAATTGTATCAGAGTGATTAGCCTCCAGCAACTTAGCTGCCCGTGGTAGGTCTAGGCACGTTTTTTTGTGAAAAGAAGTTCGAGAGTCAATAGAATTGCGAGAAGCAGGAGAAAGAAGATTGGGTGGGTAAGGCCCTGTTGTTTAAAGAGGAGGGAAAAAACAACAAAAATGCTCAATAGAATCCCATGAATTTTATTCTTCAAGATATATGAAGGAAGAAAAAATGTCAGTGAAAGAAGTGGGAGGAGTATGATCAAAGAATAGCTTATTGAGATTGGTCCAATTGAAACTTCAGCATGTGGACTCGTTGTGAAGATAAGGATGAGGAGAGTTCCTAGTGAAAGAATGCTTAAGATCAAGAATGGTAGGAATCTTTTTTTTCTTCGCATACTGACAGCATAGGATATTTGAAGATTTGAGGCAAGAAAGATGAAATTTTATTACAAAATAATGTCTTGACAAGGAATAGCAGTCATGTTACTATACTGCTAATTCAGGCCCGGAAGAGATAAAAGTTCATGCACAATTTAACGCAGCGACAGATCGAAATCTTAAGAGCGATCATTGAGGAGTACATTAACACGGCAGAACCAGTAGGATCAGAGACTCTCGAGAAAAAATATAATTTGAGCGCCTCTCCTGCGACAATTAGGAATGAGATGGTCCGTCTCACAGAGTCAGGATATCTTCATAAGCCCCATTCGTCAGCTGGAAGAGCGCCATCTCCAAAAGGGATGAGATTTTATGTTCGTGAGTTGATGAAAGAAAAAGAGCTTTCAACTGTTGAGGAAGTAGCTCTTAAAGAGAAAGTTTGGGATTATCGTGAGCAAATGCAACGCTTTCTGAAAGAGGCTACTAAGTCTCTCGCAGATAAGACCGGTGCGCTTGCATTCATAGCAACGAGCGAAGGCAACATATATGCCTCAGGATACGCAAATATTCTTGAGATGCCAGAGTTCTATGATATCGATATCACAAAGACTCTTCTTTCAGCATTGGATGAGTACGAATGGTTCTTGGATATGTGCAAGAGAATGCAAGGAGACGATGAAGAGATTCACGTTGTTATGGGCGATGATCTTGGCGCAAGACTTCGAGGTCCATATAGTTTCGTCTATACGCACTTTGAGACTCCATTGCATGTCTCTGGAGATATAGGAGTTATTGGTCCAGTCAGGCTTAACTACACACAAGTTATCCCAACTGTGCGATACTTTGGAGACCTTATTGAATCAGTTGCAAAGGGATGGTAAAAATATGAATAATGACGATGTAAAAAATTTAGATGTGGAAGAGGAAGTAATTGAAGAGGGAGTTCTCGATGGTGAAGAAGAGAAAGTATCTGAGTGGGAGCATAAATACAAAAGAGCTCTTGCTGACTATCAAAATCTTGAAAAGAGAGTTCGAGATGACAGGCGTAATATAATTTTGAGTGCAAATAAGGATTTGCTCTTGAGATTTTTACCCGTTTTGGATACATTGGAATTAGCAAATCAACATGAAGCTAATCAAGGTCTGGTTCTGGGAATTAATCAGTGTAAAGATATTTTAAAAAGCGAGGGTGTTCTAGCTCTTGAGACTGTTGGAGAGGAATTCAATCCTAACCAAATGGAAGTTGTCTCAACTGCTGAAGGGAAAGAAGGAATTGTCATACAAGAGGTGCGAAAAGGCTACTTGTTGCATGATATATTGCTAAGACCCGCACAAGTAATTGTGGGAAAAGGAAAATAAAATTATGGCAAAAATAATTGGTATTGATTTAGGTACAACAAACTCATGTGTGGCTGTTATGGAAGGTGGATCACCAAAAGTCATTCACTCAGCAGAAGGTCGCAATGTTATTCCGTCGGTAGTTGATCCAAAGACTCACGTTGTTGGGGATGTCGCTAAGCGTCAAATGGTATTAAAGCCTAAGGAGACCATCTCCTCAGTTAAGCGACTTATGGGCAAAAAGCTTTCAGACCCAACTGTCAAAAATGACATGAAGCTTCTTCCCTACGCGGTAAAGTCTGGTAGAGATGATATGGCAATTGTTGAGGTAGACGGAAAGACCTACACCCCACAGGAGATCTCAGCTATGATCTTGCAAAAAATTAAAGCAGATGCTGAGAACTATCTTGGAGAAAAAGTTACACAAGCTGTTATCACTGTTCCTGCATACTTTGACGATAGTCAGCGCCAGGCAACAAAGCAGGCTGGTGAGATCGCAGGACTTGAAGTTATGCGCATCATCAATGAGCCTACAGCTGCAGCACTTGCCTACGGACTTGATAAAAAAGAAGCTCAGACTATCGCTGTTTATGATCTTGGCGGGGGTACATTTGATATCTCTATTCTTGAACTAGGAGATGGCGTAACGGAGGTTAAATCAACCAATGGAGATACTCATCTTGGTGGAGATGACTTTGATCAAGTTCTTATTGATTACCTTGCTGATGAATTTAAGAAGGAGAACAACGTCGATCTTCGACAAGATCCGCAAGCGCTTCAAAGACTCAAAGAATCGGCTGAGAAAGCAAAGATCGAGCTTTCAAGTAGTCAAGAAGCCCAAATCAATCAGCCATTTATCACACAGGGTGCCAATGGCCCACTCCATTTGACCGTGACATTAACTCGAGCAAAGCTTGAGCAGCTCGTTGATGCGCTCGTGCAAAAGACACTTAAGCCAGTTGAGCAGGCTATTAAAGATGCTGGTATTAAGGCCTCAGATGTTGATGAAGTAGTCTTGGTTGGAGGTATGACTCGCATGCCAAAGATTGTTGAGACCGTATCTAAATTTTTCGGCAAAGAGCCAAATAAGTCTGTTAACCCAGACGAGGTGGTAGCTATTGGTGCAGCAGTTCAGGGCGGTGTACTTTCAGGTGACGTCAAAGATGTGCTCTTGCTTGATGTTACCCCATTAACGCTTGGCATCGAGACGCTTGGAAGTGTTTCATCTGCACTTATCGCTCGCAACACGACCATCCCAACTTCAAAGTCGCAAGTATACTCAACTGCAGCAGACAATCAAACGCAGGTTGAGATCAATGTGCTCCAGGGCGAGCGTCCAATGGCAGCAGACAATAAGTCGCTGGGTCGATTTGTTCTTGATGGTATCCCACCTGCACCACGTGGTGTTCCACAGGTTGAAGTGACTTTTGATATCGATGCAAATGGCATTTTGAATGTTAAAGCCAAGGATAAGACATCAGGAAAAGAGCAAAGTATCAAGATCACAGGCTCAACTGGACTTTCAAAGGAAGAAGTTGAGAAGATGACTAAAGACGCCGAGCTTCATGCCAAAGAAGATGAAGAGAAAAAGGAGTCAATTGAGGCTCGCAATATGGCTGACTCACTTATCTTTACAGCAGAAAAGTCTCTGAAAGACGCAGAGGGTAAAATCGAGGATAGTCTTAAGACTGAGATTGAAGAGAAGATTAAGGCACTCAAAGACATTTTGGATTCAGGATCTAAAGACGAGATTGCATCAAAAACAACTGAGTTGTCAGAAAGCTTGCAAAAGATCGGTGAAGCAATGGCTAAAGCAAATCCTGCAGATGCTAGCGCCCAAGATTCAGCAGACAGCTCTTCTTCAGAGACTCCATCATCAGAGGAGCCAGTCGAAGGAGAAGTTGTAGATGATAAGAGCTAGCGAAGAAGGAGAGCCTCGAGGAATGATTATTCCTGAGATCATATCATCTGATAATGGAGTATCAGATCATGAAGCTCATCTCCTAGATGATCAGGGAATTTTACCTCGACACACCCCATTAGAAGAAATAAATCCTACTCTTGCCACTACTGTTTCACCAGTGAATCACTTTGGTCAAAAAGGTGAGATTGGTGAGAAAAAAGTAGTAGTTCCACAATCTTCTTTAGATGGTACGTCTGAACCTAGGGTAGGATATGGGATTGTAGATGGCTTAACCCCGATAGGATATGCAAATGATGGTACTGGAAGGCCAATATATTCCAGTCTAAGTTCTTCAATAACACAGGAAAGGCTTGAGAGTGGTGGGGCATTATTTGGCCCACCAAAGCCTCGTACTCCAAAGAAGATTGTGCACAGGAGGCCACGAGAAAGATAATTTATTATGGCCTCTACTGATTTTTATTCCACATTAGGTGTCCCCAAATCCTCATCTGCAGATGAGATTAAAAAGGCGTACCGAAAATTAGCGCTTCAGTACCATCCCGATCGCAATAAGACAGCTGAGGGAACTGAAAAATTCAAAGAAATTACGAAAGCATATGAAGTTCTTTCAGATCCACAAAAGCGTCAGACCTATGATCAATTTGGAGCTGCAGCATTTGAGAATAATGGAGCTGGGCCAGGTCCTGGGGGATTTGGTGGGTTTGGTCAGCAGGGTGGCCCATTCACCTACACATACTCAACGAATGGTCAGCAGGGTGGACAGGGTTTTGACTTCGGTGGCTTCTCAGACCCATTTGAGATTTTCGAACAATTCTTTGGTGGTGGTGGCTCGCCATTTGGAAGGCAACAACAGAGGCGGGCAGTCTATTCAATTGCTCTGACATTTAAAGAGGCAGTCAATGGAGTTACAAAAAAAGTAACAGTTGAGGGTAAAGAGACTACAGTTAAAGTTCCTGCAGGTGTGGATACTGGTACAAGAATGCGTTTTGATAGTTTTGATGTTGTCTTTGATGTCGCCTCAGACCCAAGATTTCAACGAGAGGGTGCAGATGTGGTCACTTCAGAGGAAATTTCTTTTCCACAAGCAGTATTAGGAGCAGAAGTAGAAGTTGAAACTGTTGAGGGTAAAGTGACGATCAAGATTCCAGCCGGGACACAGCCAGAGACACTTATCAGACTTCGAGGTAAGGGTATTGAGCGAATTCGAGGTGGAGGTAAGGGGGACCACTACGTAAAGATTAAATTAATTATTCCAAAGAATGTGTCAAAGAGGCAAAAAGATCTTTTAGAAGAATTTGATGCAAAGTCAAAGGCTAAAAAAAGCTGGCTATAAAGTAGTTAGGGGTTTTTGCTTGAACTGCTCTTCTGCCGATCTAGCGATGTCATAGAGATGTCCGCCAAGAATTGTATTCATCCTCTCAGATACTGGCTGATTGCCGAAGTTAAGAGGTGAAATATTTCTCAGACTCGTTGTTTTTCTACCCTCAGTTTCAGGATAGAGCTTATCAAAAAGTTGCTTGAATCCAAGAGCCCATGCAAATGACGGTTCCCCTAGTTTGCCAAACTTTTCTTTTAAAAGCCCCAGTTGTCCTTCGAGATCACGTGCTGGCTCTAAAAGGCGACAAAGTGCTTCAAACTTTGCCATTCCATCCTTCAAGATCGCATCTTTTCCAGCTTGATCCATTCGAGACATTGATTCTGGTGCATTTTCAATTGTTTTGACTAGCTCTCTCATAACTAGATCTTCTGGGCCAAAGAGCTTTTCAGTCATATAGCCAGTATCATATTGATTATAAATTCCCTTTTTTCCCTCAGCATCAATTTTGGTATCGGAGTCTGCTAGTTGAAGGAAATGACCAATAACATTTTTACTATTTGGGTTTTGTCGCGGCTCAAATTCTCTCTGAAAATCAATCTGCTCATCTGGATGAATAGTATTGAATTCTTTTCCATCAAAATCCCGTGTAGGACTAGCTTTTGTGATGATGTGTCTGACGGCGTGCGAGACTCCGCGCGTATCTAATCTGTCTGTCCAGCGAGAAATCCACATGGCTGTTTTCGCACCATCTTCAATGGTAGATTTCTGTGCTTTGCGAACTCTTCGCACGACATTTCTCTTTTTAATTTCACCTGTCTGAGGATTTTTAATCTGAACCTCTCCACTATATGTTGGAGAAGTAATTTCCTGCCCATCCTTATCAAGCACCTGTGAACCTTTAGTGACTTCAACTGGCACGCCTGTCTCACTGTCTCTTAAAATAGGCGCATCTGCAGTATAATGGGTGTGTCCTGCAATTGAGAGTTGGGTCATTTTAAGAAGATTTGGCGGCAAGATATCTTTTGCAATTTCCCCAAAAAGGTGTGCGCCAACTTCACCATGTGCTGCAAATCTATTCGTTTCTTCATATCGATTAACGACAGAATTACCTATGTCGTGGTACATCGCAGCAAGTATTCCTGACATTACTTCTTCTGGCGGATAAGTGCTCATAGCCGGATCTTGGAGTAGGAGTGTAGCATTGATAGTGTCTCTCAGAAAGTGCCCTTTTCCATGTCCTGCGGGGAGATTCTTGATATACGGCGTTGCTTTGTTGAATACTCGCTCAAGGATGTCTGGTGGAAGAGTCTCTATTTCTGTGCGAGCTTTTCTGGCAACATCCCTCCATTTATCAATTGGCTCCACTTCTGCAATTAGTGCATTCACTGCATCAATTGTCGCTTCATCACCCTTGAGTGATTCATAGAAGGTTCTTTTCTCTTTGAGCATTGTTTTATCTTGCTCAGAAAGTTCGCCCCTCATGATATCTGCAGTAAGTGCTTGAGCACCAGGAACTACGTCTGGATTGGGTAAATTTCTTTCGGGGATAGCCATAATCGTATTATACATAATTTTAAATTTGTTGAGTTTAGCCATGAGGAGCGTATGTTTGGGAAAGAAAATTGTATGATCGATCTAATGGGATCATTCTTGAGTTCTGATGTTCTGGCTTCTCGTTCTCACGTTGTTGATCGTGCTGGCCTTATCTGGTATACTAGACGTACTATGCCAGCAGTACAAAGAAGTGAATTTGCTCTTGCCCTCAATCAAGTCGCGACAGAACGCGGCGTTGATATCAGTGTGGTCTTGGATACAGTTAAGAATGCTATTCTTGCAGCGTATCGAAAAGATCATCCTGGTATCGAAGTCGAAGAGTTCGCAGCTGACCTCAATCCTAATACGGGTGAGGCAAGTATTCTCCACAATGGAAAAGATGTTACACCTCCTGGATTTGGTCGTATTGCAGCTCAGACAGCAAAGCAAGTGATCTTACAGAAGATCCGTGAAAAAGAAAAAGAAGCAATCATCTCTGATTACAAGATCAAGATGGGTCAGATCATCAATGGAACTGTTCTTCGATTTGCAGGCCCCAATATCATCGTTGATATTGGAAAGACAGAGGCTCTCATGCCTATTTCAGAGCAGATCCAGAATGAAAAGTATTATCAGAATCAGCGACTTGTTGTCTTCCTTAAAGAAATAAAAGAAGGAATTAAGGGTGAGGAAGTAATCGTGTCACGTAGTGATAATGGTCTCCTTGAGGGTCTTTTTAAACGAGAAGTTCCAGAAGTAGCCTCAGGCAGTGTTGAGATTAAAGAGATCGTTCGCGAGCCCGGCAATAGAGCAAAGGTGGCAGTTGCTTCAACTCAGAGTGGCATTGATCCTGTTGGAAGTTGCGTAGGACAAAAAGGTGTTCGTGTTCAAGCTATCATTCAAGAGTTTAATGGTATGGAGAAGATCGATATTATCCAATGGCAAAATGACATAACGGCTTTCATTGCAGCTTCACTTTCTCCAGCAAAGAATGTTCGAGTAGAACTCCATGAGGAAGAGAAGATGGCGAAGATTTTTGTTCCTCAAGAAGAGCTTTCACTTACTATTGGTAAGGATGGTCAGAACGTGCGATTAGCATCGAAATTGACAGGGTATCGCATTGAGATTGAAGGTAGCGGTCCTGTCGCTGAGGAGACTTCAGGAGATGTTAAATCTGAGCCTGAGATCGAAGAAAAGAAGGCTGAAGAGGCTGTTGTCGAGGCCGCGCCTGAAGTAGAGGAAGTTGTGCAAGTAGCAGAAGTTGAGGAACAGCCAGAAGCTGTATCTGAGACTGCTGAGACTGCTGAGACTGCTGAGACTGCTGAGACTGCTGAGACTGC
>CAZHKZ010000004.1:26938-56089 GCA_964533055.1 uncultured Gammaproteobacteria bacterium
CTGAGACTGCTGAGACTGCTGAGACTGCTGAGACTGCTGAGACTGCTGAGACTGCACCTGAAGTTGCTGTTGAAAATGACGAGTCCGACGATACCAAAGCTTAATCGACTCATATGTTAGTTAGATTTAATTCATTATGGCTGAAACAAACACAATACTTTATCCACCTGTCGTAGCTGTCCTAGGTCACGTCGACCACGGCAAAACCTCACTTCTTGATTCAATTCGTGAAACTTCCATTGTCGATCGCGAGCATGGAGGCATTACTCAAAAAATTGGCGCATCTTCTATTGAAGTTCTTCATGATGGTAAAAAGCGTAAGATCACGTTTATTGATACTCCTGGACATGAAGCATTCTCAAAAATGAGAGGTCGAGGAGCGCAGGCTGCTGACATCGGACTTCTGGTAGTATCATCGACGGATGGTGTAATGCCACAGACAAGAGAGAGTATTAATGTGCTCAAAGAGTCTGGAGTACCTTTAATCGTCGTTCTTACAAAGTCAGACCTTCAGACCAAGAATCCAGAGAAGGTAAAGGGTCAGATTGTTCGTGAAGGACTTATGGTTGAGGGTATGGGTGGAGATATCCCTGTTATTGAAGTCTCTTCAAAGACGAAAGAGAATATTAAAGAGCTTTTGGATCTGATTCTCCTCGTGCAGGAACTCCATGCGACTGATAAGCCAAGCGCAACTTCAGACCAGCCACTTTCAGCTATCGTGATTGAGTCCAAGCTTGATCAAAAGATGGGTCCTCGTGCGACAGTCATCATAAAAAGTGGAACAGTAACACCTCGAGATGAACTTTTTAGTACAGGTGGCAAATTCAAAGTACGCAACCTCTTAGATGATGCTGGCAGAATGGTGACCTCTGCTACTGTTGGAGATGCAGTTGAGATCCTAGGATTTTTACAAGTTCCAGAAGTTGGAAGCATTATTAGTAATGTTGAAGCTGCAAAAGTGGAAGTTCAAGCTGCTGGAGCTGTAAAAGCCTATCAGCCAAATGCTAACAAAGAAGAGCTAGCCCTCATACTTCTGGCTGACACTCAAGGCTCGCTTGAAGCAATAACTGCAGCAATTTCTGATAAAGCAAAGATTATCACTCAGAAGACAGGCGAAATGACTGAGGCTGATATTTTGCTTGCAAAATCAACTGGAGCCTTCGTGATTGGGTTTAACTCAAAAATCAGACCTGAAGTTGCAACTCTTGCTCGAACGGAAAAGGTTCTTACAAAAAATTACACAATTATCTACGAGTTATTAAGCGAGATTGCCGATGCAATTGAGGGTAAAGAGCTTTCCATGATGGAGCAGGTCTACGGTCAGGCAAAGGTATTAGCTAAGTTTCCGTTTGAGAAGACGTTTGCGCTTGGTGTGGGGATCATGGATGGACGCCTTGCAAAGGGAGATCGAGCTCGAATTATGCGTGGAGATGTTGTTATTGGCGAGACCCAGATTATCTCACTACGAGTTGGAAAGAACCCACTTTCGAAGGTAGAAAAAGGAAATGAAGCAGGCATAATTATCTCCCCATTACTTGACTTCCAGGTTGGAGATGTGATAATATCCCATGAATAATATAGGATACTATGGATACAAATGCATTATCACAAATTCGCGATCTTATCGCACGAAGTAATCGTGTAGCTATCGTTGTTTCTGCAAATCCCTCAGTTGATCAAATGGCCGGTGCGCTTGCAATCTCTCTAAGCATGAATGCTCAGGGAAAAAAGACATACGTTATTTCTCCAACCGCAGCTCTTGTTGAGCACTCTTCGCTCGTTGGTATTGACCGTGTAAAAGGTGCAGATGAGGGTGGAAATGGCGATCTCGTTGTTTCATTTCCGTATAGAGAGGGAGAAATTGATAAGGTTTCATACACAATTGAAGGCGATGCACTTAATATCGTTGTTAAGGCTGGTGAGAAGGGTCTTACGTTCCAGGAAAGCGATGTTCAGTTCAAACGTGGAGCAGATAAGCCCGATATGATCATTTCAGTTGGAGTTAGTTCACTTTCACAATTATCATCAATGTTCTCTGAGGAAATTCTTAACAATGCAACGCTATTAAATATTGATAATGTCAGTACAAATGAGGGATATGGCAATGTCGTTCTTGTTTCTGCAAAGTTCTCATCTATTTCAGAGCAGGTAGCTGACCTCCTTCTTAATCTCGAAATGGAGCTAGACGTTGATGTCTCACAGAATCTTATGATCGGGCTGACTGATGCTACAAATAATTTCCAAGATCCAAAAACAAGTTATCTTGCTTTTGAGATTGCATCTATTCTCATTAAGAGAGGCGCAGTCCGAAAAAATACTTCAGTTCGACCACAGCAAGCTCAGCCTAGAGCTGATCGGGTTGAGGATGTAAATAGAGGGCAGCAAAGACCAAATCAGTCTTCTCAAATCAGAACAGGATCAAATCAAGTAAGACAGGATCAGTCAAATCGCTCAAATCAAAACCAGAATCAACAGTCTCGCAATGATGACAAAAGAGAGAATGTTCGAGAAGCACTTAGACAGCATGTTAATAGAAATAACGGACAGCAACAGCAACAAAATGTTCAACCATCTATCGACACAGCACAAGCGCCAGCGACCGATATCGCACCAGATAACAATCAGCCAAAGCCGCCATCTGACTGGCTAACACCTAAGGTTTACAAAGGTTCTACCTCTGTTTCATAAAGGTCTGTTGCGGTTTGGATCGTGAATTGATATAATATACATCGTTATGCCGCTTTCAACGACACAAAAACAAGATATAATTAAATCATTCCAGACAGTGGATGGTGATACTGGTAGTCCAGAGGTGCAGATCGCACTCCTCACTCACCGTATCACAAGGCTTGCTGATCACCTTAAGGATCATGCACATGATACTCATAGTAGGCGCGGACTCTTGTCCATGATCGCTAAAAGAAGAAGACTTCTCAATTTTTTGGTTAAGGTCGATAAGACCCGTTCCTCAGATATTAAGAAGAAGATAGGATTGAAAGACTAAATAAATGCAAAAGACCTCACAGGTGATTGAATTCGCCGGAAAAGAAATCAAATTCGATATCGGAACTTTAGCTCCACAAGCAACATCAAGCGTGTTAGCACGCTTAGGTGAGACTGTTGTGCTTGTAACTGTTGTTGCAGGAAATGCTCGTGACGATATTGATTATTTCCCACTCAGTGTTGAATACGCAGAAAAACTTTACGCTGGTGGTCGCATCAAGGGTAGTAGATGGGTTAAGCGAGAAGGACGACCAACTGACGAAGCAGTTCTTATTGGTAGACTTATTGACCGCTCTATCAGACCCCTTTTCCCCAAGGAATACAAGAATGAAGTACAGGTAGTTGTAACACTCCTTTCAGCAGATGGAGAGCACAAGCCAGACATTTTAGCGCTTAATGCAGTTTCCCTTGCACTTGCTATCTCGCCAATCCCATGGAAAGGTCCAATTGGAGCTATTCGTATGGGTCTTAATGAGGCTGGCGAATACATCTTCAATCCAGTAGGAACTGAGATGAAGGTTTCAAAGCTCGATATCGTTGCAAGTCAGAGTAAAGACTTAACAGTTATGATTGAAGCTGGAGCATTAGAAGTTCCTGAGAATGTTGTTCACAATTCGATAGTAGAGGCTCATAAAGAAACACAGAAGATGGTTGCCTTTATTGAAAAAGTATCTTCAGAGATTGGTCAAACAAAAGTTGAAGTTGCAAAAGATCCATTGGTTGCAGATGCAATTGCATTTGTTGAGAAGTCATACAGTGCTGAGGTTGAGGCATTGATCGAAGCAAGTGCTAATAAAGAAGGCGGAGGATCTGAGACAGTTGAATTATTGTCTAAAATTGTTGAAGCTGCAAAAGCTGCAGATTCTGAAACATCTCTTGATAAGAAGGTTCTTGGAAAAGCACTTGAAGCTGTCATGTTTAAGATCATTAGATCAAATCTTATCGAGAAAAAAGTGAGAGCTGATGGAAGAAAGATTGATCAGATTCGAGATATTTCTATGGAGCTTGGACTTTTACCAAGAACTCATGGATCAGCAGTATTTAATAGAGGTCTTACGCAGGCACTCTCGATCGTAACACTCGGATCCCCTCGCATGGAACAATTGCTTGAATCTGCAGAAGGCGAAGAGTCAAAGAGATATATTCATCACTATTCAGGACCACCATACTCATTTGGACAGGCTGGAAGATTTGGATCAGTTTCTCGAAGAGAGACAGGTCATGGAGCATTGGCTGAAAGAGCTCTTGAGGCTGTTATCCCAACAAAGGCTGCATTCCCATACACTATCCGAGTTGTCTCTGAGGTTCTTTCTCAGAATGGATCAAGTTCAATGGCTTCTACTTGCGGATCAACGCTTGCGCTTATGGATGCTGGAGTACCAATCACAAAGCCAGTAGCTGGAATTTCAGTCGGAATGATGTCAAATGAGAAAGACTATGTTCTCATTACAGATATTATCGGAATCGAAGACTTCTCTGGAGACATGGACTTTAAAGTAGCAGGAACAGATACAGGTATCACAGCTATTCAGTTAGACGTTAAGGTTCCAGGCCTTACCGATAAGCAAGTTGGAGAGATCTTGGAGAGAGCTCAGTCAGCAAGAATGATTATTCTTGAAAAAATGAGTAATGCGATCGCAGCGCCTCGTGGAGAGCTATCAAAGTATGCTCCAAAGATTGAAGTTGTTACTATTCCAGTCGAGAAGATCGGTGAACTTATTGGTCCAGGTGGAAAGACTATCAAAAATATCATCGCAACAACTGGAGCGACAGTTGATGTTGAGGATGATGGATCGGTTACAATCAGTGGAACTGATAGTGAGGCAGTTAACAAAGCAATTGAATGGGTAAAGGGATTGACTCGCGAAGTCATGGTGGGAGAGATATTTGATGGTCCAGTTAAGAGAATCTTACCTTTTGGAGCATTCGTTGAGATTTTGCCTGGTAAAGAAGGCATGGTGCATGTTTCGAAGATGGGCGAAGGATTTGTGAATTCACCTGAGGATGTTGTATCCCTTGGCGAAGTGGTAAAGGTCCGAGTTCAGGAGATAGATGATCAGGGAAGAATTAATCTTACAATGAAGTTTGGCGAGAGTGGCGAGAGTACAGATTCTGGCGTAGGCCAACCTCCACGAGAGCCAAGAAGTGGCGGATATGAGAGAAGACCATCGTCAACGTCATCAAGACCACCGTTTGAGAGAAGAAGTTCTGCACCTAGACCTGCATACGGAGCTCAAGCATCTCGCCCAGCACCAGCGCCTTTCAGACGTGATTTTAACAGAGTTGAAGCTCCAGCATCTGATGCAGCTGAGACAAAGCATCCACTTTCTCGTCAATTTGAGAGAGAAAGAGTTGAGAAAAGACCAGCAGGATCAAGCCCTCGCAGAAGAACTCATTATTAGGTAAGATAGTAGTATATGCCCGAACCGACTGCCCCAAGTGTCATTAGCGATCAAGTAATTCAACCTCAAAGTGCGAGCTCTCAATCAGCCACACATGAATCAACCGATCAAATTCGAAGACTTGGAGAGAGAGTCGAGCAGGCAAAACTTCCAGATCAACTTAAGCTAAATATTCTTGAAAGAGTTTCAAGACTCGCACTTTTACGTTCAAGCTCAGGATTTATGAGCGCAAACTATATTCTTGAGTATGAGAATACATCATCATTTGTGAATTGGGTGGTAAGTCTCCCCTGGGAGACTCAAACCCAAGATACCCTAGACCTTCTTCACGCAAAAGAGTTGATGGATCAAAATCACTATGGTCTTGATTCAATTAAGAATCGAATTTTAGACTATCTTGCGACTATTATCTTGAATTTAAAGGCAGGACGGAAGGATGTAGTCCAGCGAGCTCCAATTCTTTGCCTAGTTGGATTGGCAGGAACTGGTAAGACGACGCTCGCCAAATCAGTAGCAGATGCTCTCAATAAGAAGTTCGAGCGTATTCCGTTTGGAGGCATGGCTGACTCTCGCTCATTGAGGGGTCAATCAAAAGCTCTACCAGATTCAGAGCCAGGGGCGGTCATTAAAAAGTTAGTTCATGCAGGATCTAAGAATCCAGTAATTCTTTTAGACGAGTTAGATCGAGTTACAGAGAGTTATCGTGGTGATATCATGGGAGTCCTAGTAGAGCTTCTTGATCCTGAGCAGAATTATTCATTCCTGGATCATTACATTGATTTTCCATTTGATCTTTCAAATGTATTTTTTATCGCAACAGCAAATAATACGACTAATATTTCAACAGCGGTATTAGATAGACTTGAGATCATTCAAATGCCATCATACTCAGATGATGAGAAGATCATCATTGCAAAGAATTATCTGTTCAAGAGAATTCGTGCGAACTCAGGGCTTACAGAGCAGCAGATAGTCGTTGATGATATAGTTTGGCAATCTGTGATCAGACCTCTAGGGTTTGACTCTGGAATACGTTCATTAGAGCGAACAATTGAAGGAATGTGTCGAAAAGTAGCTCGACAAATCATTGAAGGGAAAGCTCAGTATGTGAGAATCGGTCCTGACAATGTAAAAGATTTTATAACTCTTTAAAATAAGTATGGAAAAACAAATAACACCACAGCAGGTACATCATCAAAAAGTAGTTCCATCAGTGCCTACAAATACAGTTTCATTTCTTCCCCTAGGAGGGCTAGAAGACGTTACAAAGAATCTTTATCTATATGAATATAAAGATGAGATCCTCATAGTTGATTGTGGTATCGGATTTGCTGATAGTTCAATGCTTGGCGTTGATCTGCTTATTCCTGATATTAGTTATCTTTTAACGACTAAAAAGAAGATTGTTGGACTTCTCCTGACACACGGTCATGAAGATCATATCGGTGCAATTCCATTCATTCTTCCACAGCTTCCCAAAATACCGGTCTATGCGACACCATTTACCGCAGCACTCGCGAATGAAAAACTACGTGAGCTAGAACTACCAGCCGATGTCCGCTCAGTCTCATTTGGAGATAAACCAATTACACTCGGCAGTTTTAGTTGCAGCTTTATACACGTGACTCACTCAGTTCCAGACAGTGCAAATATCTTTATTAGGACTCCAGTTGGCAATTTTTATCATGGAAGTGATTTTAAGATCGATCTTACGCCATATGACAAAAAACGTATGGATTTTGAGTCAATTGCAAATTTCGCTAAAGAGGGAGTTATGGTTCATCTTAGCGACTCACTTGGATCAGATCGTCCAGGCCAAACACCCTCAGATCAAGGGATCGGAAAGTCATTTGAGCGAGCTCTCTCTGAGTGTAGAGGTAAGTTTATCTTAACGACATATTCCTCAAACGTAGCGCGAATCAATCAAATCATCGCAGCAGCTGAGAAGTATGGTCGTAAAGTCTGTCTCGTTGGTCGTTCACTTGTCAAAGTTACTGATGTTGCAAAGCGTATTGGTTATCTTCAGGTTCAGGAAGGTACACTTATTGAATTGGCCCAGGCATCAAATTATCCAGACAATAAGTTGGTCTATATCGCAGCGGGTAGCCAGGGTCAGGAGAACTCAGCGCTTACTCGAATTGCAGAAGGTGAGCATCGTGAAATCCATCTAACAAAAGATGATGTTGTCGTATTTTCATCAGACCCAATTCCTGGAAATGAAGAGGCAGTGAATAGTCTTATAGACTCGATCGCAAAGACTGGTGCACATGCAATTACTTCCCAGCAGGGTTCACTTCTCCACGTTTCAGGACACGGATCTGTCCAAGATCACTTCATGATGATGTCTCTTCTTAAAGGTAAGTTCGTTATCCCAATTAGTGGTAATTATAAGCATCTTGTTTATTATAAAGAGCTAGCGCTCAAACTTGATTATCCAGAAAAGAATGTTCTCATTGTTGAGAATGGACAAGAAATCATCTTCTGGAAAGATGGGTATAAAAAGGGAAGAAAAATCCCTATGAAGAACGTCTATGTTGATCAGGTTTCGGGCGGCGAGATAGAGGGCTTTGTACTTCGCGATAGAGAGAAGTTGGCAAAAGACGGTATCTTAATTTTAATGATAGAGGTATCAGCAGCAAATGGTCAGCTTGTTGATAGGCCAGACTTTATTGTACGAGGTCTTTTGCCAGCCGATGCTAAGCTGATTGAGACAGGTCTTGCCCATGAGCTAAAGAACATTCTGGCAACGAAAAAAGGAAGAGTAACCAATTGGGTACACACAAGAAAGCAAATTGAAGAGACTGCAAGTAAATATATTTTCAAAAGACTTCGTAAGCGTCCACTCGTACTCCCCGTTGTCATTGAGGTCTAAAGATCTTCTTATAATAGTTGCGTGAGGCTAGGTATGTGCTATTATGGATAGGTATCATGAAGTCAAAGAAACGCTCAAGCAGACGAAAAAGTTTTAAGGTTAAGCTCAAAAAGAATACTATTTACACGCTCTTCTCCTTAGGGCTGATTGCTCTTTCTGGACTATTTTTCCTCTCATTTTTAAGAAATGGTGATAGTGTTGCTCGAATAAATGACATACTTTTGGAGAAGTTCGCTGGGGCTTCATTTCTCTTCCCCCTTGTCCCATTCTTTTTTGCCATGCTTCTACTTCATCTAAAGATATATCTTTCTCGCGCACATGTTGCATTTGGCTACTTGGTTTTCTTCGTAGCGCTTTTAGGCTTAACAAAGAGTGGCACGGTCGGATTAGGCATGTTCCATATCCTTGAGGAGATTTTAACAACAATTGGTGCAGATTTAATCTTTATCGCAGGAGCGATTATCGGCGTTGTCGTCTTTTTTGACACATCTGCAGATGAGATTGTAAAAGGTGTCCAGAACTTGATGAATAATTCTCATAGAATGGTTCCTACAAGTCTTTTCAAGAGAGATCCAAAGTCAGAGTCATCACTTGATCGATCAAAGCCAATAATTATTAAGGGTGGACAGCAGAAAGACATGCCTGTTCAGCCTCTCAAGCTGAATCAGCAGGTGCCAAATAAAAAAGATGAGCCAGATGATCTTATTGCAGCGAAGCTGATTACAAACGTGCTTGGTGAAGGTGGAAATGGGATTTGGGAGTATCCAGCCCTCTCGCTTTTGAGTGAAGCGCCTGGTGCAAAGGCTGAGCGTGGAGATATCAATAAGACTGCCTCACTGATTGAGAAAACATTGCAGAGCTTTGGTGTTGAGGCCCATGTTGCTGAAGTTAATCTCGGTCCAGCTGTCACACAGTACGCACTCGAGATCGCTCTAGGAACGAAAGTCTCAAAGATCACTTCTCTTGCGAATGACTTGGCACTTGCGACTGAGGCTCCAACAGGTCAGATTCGTATTGAAGCACCTATACCAGGACGTAACTTGGTAGGTATCGAGATTCCTAATAGATCACTTGAAGTTGTCACGCTTCGCACAATGCTTGCGTCTCCTGCAATGCAGAAGAGTAAGTCAAAGTTGGCTGTGTCGATGGGTCTTGACGTATCTGGAAGTCCGCAAATTGCAGATATTGGTAAAATGCCTCATGTTCTTGTAGCAGGTACTACTGGGTCTGGAAAATCAGTACTAGTTAACTCATTTATTTGCTCACTTCTCTTTAGAGCTTCGCCTCAGGAAGTTAAATTAATCTTAGTTGATCCAAAGCGGGTTGAGTTCTCAGCCTTTAATGGTATTCCCCACCTGCTAACACCTGTTATTGTTGAGCCAGATAAGATTCTCTCAGCTTTGAAGTGGGCGATGGGGGAGATGGATAGGCGATATAAGTTGTTTGCTGAGAGAGGTGTGCGAAATATTGAGGGTTATAACGAGCTTTCAGGATTCCAAGCGCTCCCATATATTGTCGTTGTTATCGACGAGTTAGCAGACCTTATGATGTTTGCTCCAGTTGAGGTTGAAGATGCCATTGCACGTCTTGCACAAATGGCTCGTGCAACAGGAATACACTTAGTAATTGCAACTCAGCGACCATCAGTTAATGTCATTACTGGTCTTATTAAGGCCAATATTCCAACCAGAATTGCCTTCAACGTGTCATCTATGATTGACTCTAGAGTTATCCTAGACAGTCCGGGAGCTGAGAAGCTTTTGGGTCGAGGAGATATGCTTTATACTCCTCCAGATATGGCAAAGCCAACGAGACTTCAGGGTGCATATGTATCTGAAAAAGAAGTTAAGAAGTTGGTAGAGTTCTTGAAGAATAATAATTATCCAGTTGAGTATACCGAGGAAGTCATTAATCAGCCAGTGAATGTTAGAGGAAAAGGTGGATCATCTAGTGGCGGTGGAGCAGGTGGACGTGATCCAGAGTTTGAGGATGCAGTGAGAATTGTTTGTCAGTTCAATCAGGCGTCAGCCTCATTCTTGCAGAGAAAAATGTCTATTGGGTATGCTAAAGCTGCACGTATCATTGATCAATTAGTTGAGGCTGGAGTCGTTGGGCATGCAGATGGAGCAAAGCCAAGAGATATTCTTATTCGTGATGTTGATGCATTTCTCAATGGATCTTCAACCCCACAAGAGTAACTACATATGATTAGAGTAGGTCAGCGCTTGAAAGAAGCTCGTTTGAAAAAAGGTTTAAGTTTAGAAAATGCCGCATCTGATACTCGCATCAGGTCATCTTTTCTTTCGGCCATTGAGCGGGGAGAGTACCAGAAGCTCCCATCTCCTTCATATGCACAGGGATTTGTGCGAAATTATGCGGAGTATCTAGATTTGCCACAAAGAGAGATCTTGGCACTTTTTAGGCGTGAATTTGATGAAGAGCAAATGATCAGAGTGCTTCCCAAAGGATTTGTTAAGGATAGACCTTTGCAAATTAAGAGATTTAAAATAGGCCAGACACTTCTTCTTATCTTTGGACTGCTTCTACTCTTAGGTGGCTTTTTACTATACCAGTACAGATATGCGTTCCTTAATCCCCCCTTGAGTGTGATATCTCCGACTGAAGGAGAAAAGACAACGACAGATGTGACAGTTGTTGGTCAGTCAGACCCAAATGTGATTCTGACTGTGAATACGCTCCCAGTGCCTCTTGATGATAAAGGGAAGTTTATGAAGAAAGTGAGTGTCTTTCCAGGTAGTTCTATGATCACGGTAAAAGCAGTAAATAAATTTGGCAAGATGACTCAAGTCGTGCGCAGGATTACCGTTAAGACAGGGCCTTGACGATATGTGCTACACTAAATGAGTAGGTATGATTGACTTCATTCAAATTATTCTTCTATCCGTAATCGTTATTGTGACCGTTGTGCTGGTGATAATCGGTGCACAAGTATACCTCTTCATTAAAGAAGCTAGGCAATCTCTCTTAAAGGCAAATAAGATCATTGATGATGCTCACTCAATCACTGAGAGTGTATCTCGCCCTCTTTCATCTCTCGCTTCGCTTTCGATGGGCGTGAAAGCAAGTACACTGATAAGTGTCGCAAAATTAGTTAAAGGACTTATGTCTAAAGATTCAGATCGTGAATCAGATAGACGAAGATAAATCTTTACTGCCTATATGGAAAAAAGACAATCAGGAAATGGATTTAACCTCTTTCTGTTCGGAGTACTCATTGGAGCTCTTGCAACTCTTCTTATTACGACGAAAAAAGGTCGCAAGATCCTAAAAATGATCTTGGATGAAGGTGTAGAGCGCTTTTCAAAGATAGAGGATGTCATAGGTCGGGTTGAAGAGGAGATGGTCGAGGATGAAATGCTGGAAGAGGATCCAGTAATGGAGACTGTACCGGTTGAGCCTAGGCCAAATCCAATTAGAGAAGTATCGCATGAAGCTGTAAAGACTGCCGTAGAAGCTCCAGTCCCGGCTTCAAAGATTGAGAAGATAGACATGGATGATGAGCCAAAGAAAAAGCGCTTATTTAAGGGTATCCGCCGCAAGAATGGGTAGATTTTTTTAGATTAACTCCACTTTGGATCGTATCCATCACACCAGCTATAGTCTTTCGTATCTAGCTCTCCAGCGTCAATCATGTCTGCCATTTCATTCGGTGTGTATGCTTTGATTTGTTCAGCAACTCCAGCCCAAATTGGTAACGAAATTATTCCCTCATCTTCATCAAGATAGAGATTAAGCGGCTCTGAGGAGTAGAGGGGTATGCCACTTCCCATAGAAATTCCTATCTCGCTTGCCATCATTGTCCCGCCATATCCACTTGGGAGTAGATCGCCATTTTTAGATCTCACACCCGATGGAGCGACTATATATCCAAATCCAGCCCTTTTGAGAGTTTCTCGATATATTTTTTCAACCAGTGCAGCATCTAGGTTGCTATTCCACTTAATCAACGGGTATCTTTCGTGCGCGTCATCAAGTACTGCTTTGTCAGTAGTTAAGAGCTGAAATCCTTCAGTATTGGACATAGGTGCTCTTTGTGGTGAAAGAACTTTGATGTCTCGAGCGTTGAAAATATCGATAGTCTCAAGGATTTGATCATGGAATTTCCCGAAACTTCCGAGAATGACACAGGTGCGGATCTTATCTTCCTCCTCGACAACAGGCAGATAGGGCATAGCTATTTCGTCGGGAACAGTAAATGCAAGAAGTTCAATTGGAACCATAATCGCAAGATTATAGCAGAAGTAATCTAGAGGCCGTATTTCGCTTTATTTGCTTCGTGTTGCTCCAAGGTCTTTGCATATCTATTTATCCCATTCTGATCTGTGATGTAATAAATATAGTCAGTTGAGGCTGGACTACCTGCTGCCTGAAGTGCTTCAAGGCCAGGGTTGGCGATAGGACCTGGTGGAAGCCCAGGGAAGAGGTAGGTGTTGTAATTAGATCGAACTGACTTGTACTCTGCAAGTGTGACAGGGGTCCACCATGCTCCGCTGCGGCCTTTAGCATACTGGATGCTTGCGTCTATCTGAAGTGCCATGCCAATGTCGAGTCTGTTATGAATGACAGATGAGATAATAGGGCGATCCTCGTCATGTCTTGCTTCGCGCTCAATGAGTGAGGCGATTGTGACTACGTCATTTTTTGAATAGGAAGTCTTATTTATGACCGTGTCGTATCGTGCTTCAAAGGTATTAGTTAAAAGAGTTATGATTGACTCAATCGTAGAGTCTCGTGGGATAAGATACGTGTCAGGGAAAAGCCTACCTTCATATTGGATAAGTTTATCTTTCCAAGAAGGTTCATAGCTTGCTACTTTTTCTTCAAGTATTTCAGCAATCTCCTCAGCTCGCTTACCTTCAGGTATCGTTATCCAGATATCTATACTGCCTTGCGTTAGTGTCTTTGCAATTTTATCAGCAGACATAGATGGGGAGAGTCTAAAATCACCTGCTTGAATTTTCTTCTCAAATCCACCCTGTCTCAGATAGAAAAAGAAGACGTTCTCGTCTTTGATGAGCCCTTCCTTTTTAAGGTCTCTTGAGATCTGTCGAGTCCCACTGCCTTGGGCTATGACGAACATTTTCTCTGAGTTATCTCGAGGGTTAACTGGCTTTAAGTTATTGCTCCACCAAGAGAGTCCTAAAAGCACTAAAAGGATTGCTCCGACAAATAAAACAGTTACTTTTCGCATGTGTTATTTATACAACATTAGAGGGAAATGGCCAAGTGAGTCTTTTGCTTCTTTTAAGTTATATTCATTTGGTGAAAAGAGAGTATAAAGCACTTCACCTTTCTCTACTTGCTCTCCAATTTTTTTATCAAGATAGATACCAGCTTTAAGTTCTTTTGGCGCACCTAGGATTTTGGCAATTGCTGTAGCGTTTTTACTCTGGATTTTCTTAATAGTCCCAGACTTTACTGCTTTTACTGAATAGGTATGCTTACCAGGCTTAAGCGATGTGCTTGTGACAGTTGCATCGCCTCCTTGCGCCTTGATGATCTCAAGCATTTTCGTATGCGCTGCCCCGCTAACCAAGAGTGACCGTGCCCACTCATGACCACCGCCAAATTCTTTTTTAATTTTTTCCTGTACAGTCTTTGTGGAATCTTCAAGGCATAAGTTAAGAAGTGCTCCTGCTAAGTTGAGTGCCCTTTCCTCGAGGTCAAACGGCCTGTTTTCTTTTTGTTCAAGTACCATAAGCGCCTCTTTTGTCTCAAGGAGCGGTCCCACTCCTCTGCCTGCTGGTTCATCAGTCTTGTGGATAAGAACTCGGATTTTGATGTCAAATCGCCTTGCAAGCTTCTCAAATTTAGCCTTGAGTATCTCTGCATCCTTGATGGAGTGGACTTTCACCATCTCGCCATATGGAAGATCCACGACCAGGTGCGTTGCTCCAAATGCTATTTTTTTTGCCATTATCGAGACCAATATTTTGTCATAGCTCTCAAAGAGAAGAGGGGCTTCAACCTGGATGATGATATCATCAGCTGGGGCAATATCTACACCGCCTCCCCAGACAATGCAGCCATTGGTTTTTTTGACGATCTCATAGATCTGCTTCTCATTGAATTCAACTGGAGATAGTACCTGCATGTCATCAGCAGTACCTCCAGGAGTTGTTATTGCTTTACTTGAACTCTTAGGTATGGTGAATCCAGCTGCAGCAATGATGGGCACGACAATGAGCGTGGTCCTAGTTCCAGGAACGCCTCCAATAGAGTGTTTATCTGCAACTATGCCCGGAAAATGAAGTCGATCGCCAGTCTCGACCATAGCTTTGGTAAGGAAATATATCTCTTCATCCGAAAACCCGTTTGAGTATCCAGAGGCTGCAAAATAGGTCGTGAGGACATCGCCGAGTCTTTCATGTGATATCTCGTCCATAATCGCATAAATCTCAGGATAGGTAAGTCTTTTACCAACAAGCTTTTTTTGAATCGCAGATAGGGCAAGGGATTCTGAAGTCATGGTGTATTTCCTTTAAATTGATCAACTGCTATTTTGATCCCTGCTTTTATGACGCTAAAAACGAAATAGAGTCCGTCATTAATAATTCGATAGACTGTCGGCCATATCAGTTTCATATAGCTTGTAAATTTATTTTGCTCCATTATTGTTGTAGTTTGGCGTGAAGAAGAAGTCTTTTCCATGTCGTTCCAGGAGGAGTACAGCTCACAAGAATGAGATAGTTGCCATCAAAGTTTTGCTGGAAAAAGGATGTGTCTGTTGGGTCAGTTATCGTCACAGAGTAGATTTTATAGGTGTACTGCTTGTTATTTACTGTGACTATGATCTCATCCCCAGTTGTCATCGTATGGATATGCGCAAAGATTGTCGTATAGTCGCCCTCCTTATAGAGTTGGGGGAGTGTGGAGTGACCATAGATCACAGCAGTTCCTTTTTCAGGTGGAACTGTCGTTCCGCCATATTGAACGAGGTGCTGTGAGAGATCATTATCAACTGTAGAGACAACTGCGTCTGCAATTTTAAGTTTGGGAATCGATATTTTGTACGTTGCAATTGATGCCTTGCTAGTACCTTGTGCGACAGACGGGTACCAGTTTCTCGCATCTGTGTAACTTTTGCCTGTAAGACTATCGGCTGAAACTTTGACTAGCTCGCCAAATGATGCATCAGACATAATTGATCGCATCGGAATCGGTGCTGCAACGTTGGCTGAGGCAAAAACGGGCTGCAGATAGAGTTGAAATGAGATTAGAGGGAATGCAAAATATGAGAACATTGCAGCGCCAAAAACAAAAAGGAAAAGACTTGCAATCCTTAGCTTTCTTTTTCTTGCAAGGCGGTCAGACTTTTTGTAGATTTTAGTCATGGGCAGAGACAACGATTGTAATATTCTTTGTGATTCTTGGTAGGATCTTGGGTAGAAGTGGAATGTTCGGCGAGAGCACTATTTCAGCGTTGGTAATCTGTGGCGTTGCACTTACGACTTCAAGCGCATCTTTAAATGATTTGCCTGTCAACTTACCCGCTAGTTCATCTTTATTAATTTCAGGTATGAGTCCGCCTTTAATAACTAGCGTAGCTGATGCTTCATCTTTGTTTATGACAATATCCTCAACACTTGCTTGAACGTCGTCTTTTGAGATTGTCAAATCACCTGTTGATTTGTTCTTGAGTATGGTCTGGGCAAGTTCAAGAAGATCTTTTTTGGAGTATGCCAGTGTGCTAAATGAGACGGTGCCGGTCAGAGTGACTTTCTTTGCTTCATCATCAACATCATTATCGAATTTCTTCTTTATAATCTCATCTGTTGTAAATTCTGCGAGAACGTCCTCATCGTCTGAGATTTGCGTCTTCATCTCAGTTCGTGCTTTTTCACTCAGTGATTTTGGTAGCTCAAGAAGAAGTTTGTCAGCATCTTTCTTCGCGACTACAGTGACATCTTTTTTAGTTCCACCAGAGAAAGCACTGTCATTTTTACCTGCTACATTGGCATAGCCGCTGACCGTGAACTCAGTTCCAGAAGGTAGGTTGGCCTGAGTTCCGAGCTCTTTTGCAATCACAGATACCTGTGCTGTGCCTGCCTTTGTCCCCGATATATCTCCAGATGCTGAGGCAACAGTTACTTCTTTGTCTGTTACAAATTCAATAGCTGTTGAGGATCTGATTGTGGTGCCAGATGGAATGGTCTTTTTCGCTTCGTTCTTATTGTAGAGTGTGAGAGTCCCCTTTGCTTTATCCCCAATTGCTTTTTTGCCAGTCGCATCAGTTGTAACACTGCCATCCAGCTCTGCTTCGACTTGTTTTGCTCCAAGTATGGATTGGGAGAAGTCGTTTGAGCTACCTGCGCTAAAAGTGATATCTTCTGATTCATCTACTGCTTTTGTCTGGATATTGAGTGTGACCGTTGCTTTAACGTTGAGCATGTACCAGATGACTCCACCTAGAAGGAGAAGGAGTACGCCAGTCCCGATCATCATCCCTTTACCAAAACGAAAACCTTGTGTTGGATTGGTGGGGTTGAGAAATGAGACTTTTTGGAGTAGTCCTTTTGCATTAGCGATAATTCCTGAAAAAAATGAAGGAGATGAACTATGCGTGGCAGCGCGGGATTCTCGTCCGAGAGAAGGATTCGCTGGAGTTATTTGTGCATGGTGTGATTGTATTGGAGTCTCCCTTATGACAGGTGAAGCTGCAGGAGCTTTTACTGGAGCGACAGTTTCAATGTCTTGATTCATCACAAAACCAAAATTGTCTCCAGACACTGGCATCAGGTCGGCTTTGTCAGTAGAAATGTCTTGTGCATCTGCAGCTACTTTTTCTGATTTTGCATCAATATCACTGTGAAGCGATGAGCTCTCGCCTGCTATTTCTTCATCCATCTCAGTCGATGAATCGGCTTTTTTTGTAACCTTCCCAGTTGTTGTCTTGATTGCGGTATCTATCGGATCAGGGATGACAGTAAAGCCCATTTGCTCGCCTGCGCCATGGATCATCGCACGTGCATCAAATCCAACTGGTAAGACAGAAATCTGTGGCACATGAAGAAAAGGGATGCTTTTGCTCCACTGGTGCGAAATGAATTCCTGAGAAACCTTCTCGTCATCTCGCCCATTAAAAAGAATAATTCGAGAAGGAAGTACATCGACGGTAAAGTGATGGAGAAGTCTATCAACTGCAAGTGTGGCAGAATCGGTGATATTGGCAGAGTGTGCCTCGATAACTCTACCTGCTCTAAAGAGGGAAAGAGAGGCTGCATGCTGACCGATCTCGGCAACAATTGCAGAGAGTGGTGCGCCTTCCTCCTTATTAAGAAGATGTGCAATCGCCTCGCTGACTACCATAAAACCAATCGGAGTAAGAGTGAGTGCATCGCAGAGTTTTTTAAGAAGGGATAACTGCTCCTTATTAATTTTTTTATCTGTGACCCAGGTATCTTTTACGCCAAAGATCGTTTTTTCTGTCTCGATATTGCTAGGGAGTTTGTCCTCAGCGCGACTGATTGTCTTATCTAAAATATCAAGGAGTTCATCATAGGGGGTTTGCTCAAGTGGTGTTATGAGGTGGGTCTCACTTGTGCCAATTGTGGTTAGTTGCCCTGCAACTTCCTGGAGAATAACTGCAACAATTTTCTCATCTCGCAGCAAAAGCGCAAGATAGTATGCGTCACTTGATCCTTTTTTTCCAAAAAGTGAGGGTATAGGCAGTTTCATAAATGATTATCCAATAGCAACGTACAAGCGTTTCTGGTTTTTGCCCAGATTCTCTTGTTTTATTATCTTAAATGATTTAATCACTCCTGTAAAATCCACGTGTGGTCCGCCGCAGAATTCAATAGAGTAGGGCTTGTCAGACGAGCCTATCTTAGGGCCGATAAAGTAGATCTTCGATTTTTCGCCATAGGTATCCATGAAAAGTCCAATAGCTCCCATTTCCTTTGCCTCAGGTGTAGGGATGAGCTCAAAATGCACTGGTAAGTTCTCTTCGATCTTTTTATTGACGATCTTCTCAACCTGAGCAATTTGTTCATCGGTGAGTCGTTCGTCATAGTTGAAGTCAAAACGAACTCGTTCTGGGGTGATATTGGATCCAGTTTGGTGGACATGACCACCTAGCACGTCCCGAAGTGCCTGGTGCATAAGATGTGTCGCTGTATGTCCCATGACAGTTTTTTCTGAGTGATCTGCTAATCCGCCCTTGAACATTCCAGCAGAAGCTGTCTTTGAGAGTTTTTTGTGGGCATCGTATTCAGAATTGAACTCTTCAATACTGACACTTTTGCCTCTTTCTGAAAGAAGTTCTTGTGTGATCTCAAATGGAAATCCGTATGTTTGGAAAAGATCAAAAGCTATTTTCCCCGTAATCTCATCAGTTTTTTCAATAATTTGAAGTCCTTTTGCCAGGCTCTTTCCAAATCTTTCAAGTTCATCACTAAGAAGTGGAAAAATAACATCTCTTTTTGTCTGGATTTCAAGGCTGGAGTCAATCGCTTGCTCTGTCTGAAGAATTGTATCGATAATGACTTCAAAGTCAGATGTTGGCGGAAGTTCACCTTGGAGCTTGTGCATTTTTACAGCAGCACGACGGAGGAGTCTTCTCAGAACATAGCCTTGTTCTTTGTTGGCTGGTTCAACACCATCGACCATAAGAAATGTTGCAGCCTTAAGATGGTCAGCAATTATTCTCATTGATAGTTGGATTGAAGCGTCGTTGTAGGACTTACCTGTTCTTTCTTCAATTACACGTATAACATCGCTATAGAGATCGGTTGCAAATACATCAGGGTTGTCATTCCTTGCTGCTGCGAGTCGCTCGAGTCCACCGCCAAAGTCTACATTCTTTTGTGGGAGTTCTTTAAATGATCCATCAGTTTGCTTTTGGAACTGCATAAAGACTGAGTTGCCTATCTCCATAAATCGACCACAGTCACAGTTGGGATGACAATGTCTGCCAAATTTCTCGTCATGTGGAGTGCCAAAGTCATAAAAGACTTCACTATCTGGTCCACCTGGCTCACCAGCTGGCATATTTTCAGGAACTCCTGAGCGTGACCACCAATTCTTCTTTACGTTATAGGTGAAGATTCTGCCATCCTGCATGCCGTTCTCCTCAGCATCATCGATCACGGTCGTCGCGATTTCCTTTTTAGTAAAAAGCTCTTTCCAGATTGAGATACTTTCCTCATCCCGTTCGATGTCTGAATTACCAGCAAAGACTGTGACATAGAGTTTGTTGGGATCAAGGCCAAGACCTTTTTCTGTGCTGGTTAAAAACTCAAAGAACCATGGTAGTTGCTCCTTTTTGAAATAGTCACCAAGACTCCAGTTGCCGATCATGCGGAAGAATGTTGTGTGTCTATTGTCTCCAACTTCTTCAATATCTTGTGATCTGAGACAGTTCTGGATGTTTACAAGCCTTTTCCCAGATGGATGAACTTCACCTAAAAGATAGGGGATAAGTGCCTGCATGCCAGAGCTGGTAAAGAGCGTTGTAGGATCATTTGCAAGGACAAGTGGAGAGTTGGAGATCCTCTGATGGCCCTTTTCTTCAAAGAAATTGATGTATCGCTGTTGGATTTCGGATGCTTTCATATGGGTTATTATAACAGAATTATCGGCTTATTTTGAGCAGCTATCTACCCTAATTTAGACCCTTGACGTAGCCTTGAAATATATGATATAAATGAGGATAGTAAATCCCGTACAGATGCAGGGGTCATAACCCTTTGCGTCTTTTGTCGTTTAACAAGTTAGCTCCTGCCTATTACTTTCAATGCCTAAAACTAATAAAGAAACCAACATTATTCGTCACAACTGGGGTAAAGAACAGACCTCGCTCCCTGAGCTAGATTTATTGGCTGTGCAAAAAGCCTCATATCAAAGCTTTCTAGATCGTCATATCGGTGAAATTCTTCAAGAAGTATCTCCTGTGGATGATTTTACTGGTAAAAACTGGAGTCTCTCATTTAAAGAGTATCGTATCGGTCAGATCACGAACTCACCAGAACTTGCTCTCTCAAAAGGCCTCACATTCGACGCTCCCCTCAATGTAAAAGTTACACTCACAAATCTCAAGACTAACGAAACACATGATGCAGAAGTCTTCCTA
The DNA here is from genome assembly GCA_964533055.1 of uncultured Gammaproteobacteria bacterium. Lineage (GTDB taxonomy): Bacteria > Patescibacteriota > Microgenomatia > Levybacterales > UBA12049 > JACROF01. The sequence continues at coordinate 47,310 of CAZHKZ010000004.1, forward strand.
GGTGATATCCCACAAATGACTCAGCAGGGAACATTCATCGTTAATGGTATTGAGCGAGCGGTTGTAAGTCAGATCGTTCGATCTCCTGGAGTTTTCTTCACAGCAACTCATGATCCAGCAACTGGTAAGACACTTTATTCTGCAGAAATTCGTCCAACTCATGGTTCATGGCTTGAGTTCTCAACAACTCGCTACGGAACTATCACAGTTAAGATTGATAGACGACGCAAATTCTTAGTTTCAACTTTCCTTAGAGCAATCGGTATTTCAGCAAATGAGACTATTAAAGAGAAGTTCGCAGGGCTTGAAGAGACTGAGAGTGAGTCATACATTGATAATACACTTGCAAAAGACGAGACAACTTCAGAAACTGAGGCTATCATCGAGATCTTTAAGAAGATGCATCCAGGAGAGCCTGTCGTTTATGACAAGGTAAAAGAGAATTTTAACAATTTGTTCTTCAACAATCGCCGATATGATCTTGGTGTTGTAGGTCGTTACAAGACAAATAAGAAATTGGCACAGGTTGAAGGGTTCCGCCCAACTGAGGATAGAGTTCTTACGGTTGATGATATCGTTTCAACGATTGCTTACTTAATTCAACTTACTCAAGGAAAAGGTATGGTTGATGATATCGACAGTCTCGCAAATCGCCGTGTTAGAAGTGTTGGAGAGCTCGTATCCACCAATGCATTCCGCGTTGGAGTGCTTAGACTTGAGCGATCTATTAAGGAAAGAATGAGTCTTATGCAGCCTGATGTGCCTATTACAGTCTCAAATCTTATCAACGCACGTCCAATCATGGCAGCTATCAATGAATTCTTCAGAACCTCTCAGCTTTCAACGATCCTCGACCAGACCAATCCACTTTCAGAAATTGACAACTTAAATAGACTTACCGTAATGGGAGCTGGTGGTATTTCTCGAGAGCGTGCAGCTTTCTCTATCCGTGATATTAATAGTTCACAGTATGGTCGTATTGATCCTATCCGCTCTCCTGAAGGTCCAAATATTGGTCTTGTTACATATATGGCTCTTTACTCAGGGGTGAATGCAGTTGGGTTCTTGGAGACTCCTTACATAAAGGTCCTAAAGGACAAGAAGGGTTCAGAAACTGTTGTTACTGTGTCTGAGGAGATCGAATATCTTGCAGCAGATGATGAGAGAATTAGATATGTTACTCACGCATCAATTCCTATGGATGAGAACGGTGTCTTCCTCGATGAGCGCGTACCTGCTCGATACAAGGGCGAGTTCCTTGAAGTAGATGCATCTCTTATCGACTATATCGATATGGTACCTCGACAGGTTGTGGGTACAAGTGCATCTCTTATTCCATTCGTTGCACATGACGAAGCAAACCGTGCCTTGATGGGTACGCACATGCAGTGTCAAGCTGTTCCACTTGTTAAGCCAGATAGTCCAATGGTGGGAACTGGTATGGAATCAGTTGTGGCTGAAGTTATGGGTAGAGTTATTAGAGCACCTTTTGATGGAAAGATCACATTCTCTGATGCTAATAAGGTCGTAATTGAGGGTAAAAAGGGCGAAAAAGCTACCTTCTCAGTTACTGCATTCATGAGAACATCCCAGGCAACTTCATACACACAGCGCGCAATGGTAAATGAAGGCGATATTGTTGAAAAGGGTGATCTTCTCATTGATGGTCCTTCTGCTCAAAAGGGAGAACTTGCACTTGGACAAAATCTTTTGATCGCATACGCATCGATGGACGGATTGGGCTATGAGGACGCTATCGTTATCTCTGAAAGAATGGTCAAGCAGGACATTCTTTCCTCAATCCACATTGAGAGGCATGAGGCAGCAGTCGTTGAGACAAAGCTTGGACCTGAGGAAATCACACCAGATATCCCAAATGTATCTGAAGAAGAGCTTGCTCATTTGGATGAAGAGGGTATTATTGTCGTTGGTTCTGAAGTAAGTCCAGGAGATATCTTGGTTGGTAAGATCGCTCCAAAGGGTGAGACAGAGCTTACAGCTGAAGAAAGACTTTTGAGAGCGATCTTTGGAGAGCAGGCACGCGAGGTTCGAGATACATCTCTTCGAATGCCACATGGCGAGCGTGGAACTGTTATCAGTGTTCAGATTCTTGATCGCAAGAAGGGTGATGAATTAGAGCCAGGAACACTCAAGAAGATTTTGGTTGAAGTTGCACAGTTTAGACATGTAGTAGTGGGAGACAAGCTTGCAGGACGACACGGTAACAAGGGTATTATTTCTAGAATCTTGCCAGATGCTGACATGCCACATCTTGAGGATGGAACACCTGTTGATATCATCATTTCTCCGATGTCTATTCTTGCTCGTATGAATCTTGGTCAGATTCTCGAAGCTCATCTTGGTTTTGCAGCTCTTAAGTTAGGCATGAAGATCGGAGCACCTGTATTTGAAGCTATCTCAGAGGATCGCATCACCGATCTCTTGACTCAAGCAGGACTTCCAGTCAATGGAAAAGTAAAACTTTTTGATGGAAGAACTGGTGAAGCATACGAGAACACTGTTGTTGTTGGTATTGAGTATATGATGAAGCTAATTCACATGGTTGAGGACAAGACACATGCACGTTCAACAGGACCATACTCTCTTGTTACTCAGCAGCCTCTCGGAGGAAAGGCACAAATGGGAGGTCAGAGACTTGGAGAAATGGAAGTTTGGGCACTTGAAGCGCATCGTGCGCGACATATCTTGCAGGAAATGCTCACAATTAAAGCAGATGATGTTATCGGACGCGCAAAGGCATTTGAAGCTATCGTTAAAGGAACAGACATCCCAACACCAAAAGTTCCTGAATCATTCAAGGTTTTGATCAAAGAATTACAGTCACTCGGACTCAACGTTGTGCCAGTAGGCGCTACAGTATATAATGAGGTCTCTGAAAATAAGGACGACGTTGTTAGTGAGGAAGTCAAAAAAGAAGTAGAAGCTTTGAAAGAAGAGCTCGAAGTAACAGAAGTTCTTGATCAGCCAATAGAAGAGGCAGAGATCGGACCAGATTCAACAGAACTAGATGCATCAGCTGGACCAGAAGTGGATCCATCAATCGCTGCAAGTGTAGAAGGAGCAGATAATGAATAATAACGCTAATAAAAAGAACCTAAAAGACTTAACTATTCTTGACTTCAAGTCATTGAAGCTTTTGCTTGCGAGTAAAGAAGATATCGCAAGTTGGTCATATGGTGAAGTCACCAAGCCTGAGACAATTAATTATCGAACATTAAGACCAGAAAAGGATGGTCTTTTCGATGAGAGAATCTTTGGTCCTACGAAAGACTGGGAATGTTATTGTGGAAAATATAAGAGAATTCGTTACAGAGGTATTATCTGCGATAAGTGCGGAGTTGAAGTAACACTTTCTCGAGTTCGTCGTGAAAGACTTGGACATATCACACTCGCAGCTCCAGTTTCACACGTATGGTATTTCAAGGGCGCATCTAGTGCTATGTCACTTCTTTTGGATGTTCCGCAAAAGAATCTTGAGTCTGTTATTTACTATGCTTCATACTTAGTTGTAGGCATTGATGAGCAAAAGAAGAAGGATGCTTTGGATGTCTTGATGGCAAACATTGATACTAGAAAAGAAGCTCTCAAAGCAAAGATGGAAGAGGAAGAGTCTCGTATCAAAGATGAAGTTAAGGAAAAGAAAGATGATGCAACTGAGCATAAGGTAAAGAAAGAGCAGAAGCAGCTTATTAGTGAAGAGTTAGATCTTGCTAAGAGACAGAGACTCTTGAGGCTTCGCGAAACATTTGAGTCAGAATCGAAGAAGATTGATGAGATCGCAGATACACTCGCAAAGCTTTTGAAGAGTCTTCGCGTTAGTAGTGTTCTTTCAGAAGATGAGTACTACAAGCTAATGGAGTACGAGATACCAGTCTTCTTTACCATTAAGACAGGCTCAGAAGCACTTCTTGAACTTATTCGCAGTCTTGATCTTTCAGAATTGATCGTAGAACTTCGAAAAGAGGCAGAAAAGTCTGCAGGACAAAGATATCTCCGTGTTGTGAAGAGACTCCGACTTATCGAGAACATGCGAAAAGCTGGATCAACTCCTGAGGCAATGGTCATGACTATATTGCCAGTTATCCCACCAGATCTTCGACCTATGGTACAGCTTGCTGGAGGTAGATTTGCAACTTCAGATCTTAATGATCTTTACAGAAGAGTTATCAACAGAAATAATCGTCTCCGACATCTTATGGCGCTTGGTGCACCAGAGATCATTCTTAGAAATGAAAAAAGAATGCTTCAAGAGTCTGTAGATGGACTTATCGATGCGTCACAGCGTGGCTCACAAGCGCTCGCATCTCCTTTGCGATCTCTCTCAGACATGCTTCGTGGTAAGCAGGGACGTTTCCGACAGAATCTTTTGGGTAAGCGCGTTGATTACTCAGGTCGTTCAGTTATCGTCGTTGGACCAGAGCTTAAGCTCACTCAGTGCGGACTTCCTAAAGAAATGGCACTTGAGATGTTCAAACCATTTGTTCTTCGAGAAGTTATCGTTCGCGGAATGGCTACTAACATTAAGTCAGCAAAGAGATATATCGAGAAGAGACCACCAGAAGTCTTTGATATTCTTGAAGAAATCACACGAAATCATCCAGTGCTTTTGAACCGTGCTCCTACACTTCACAAGCTCGGTATCCAGGCTTTTTACCCAGTGCTTATTGAAGGATCTGCAATCCAGCTTCATCCTTGCGTTTGCGCAGGCTACAATGCTGATTTTGACGGAGACCAAATGGCTGTTCATATCCCACTTTCTGAGAAAGCTCAGGAAGAGGCAATCAGACTTATGATGCCAAGTCGTAACCTTCTTAAGCCAGCAGATGGATCTCCAATCACACTTCCTAACAAGGAAATGGCGCTTGGTACCTTCTTCCTTACAGCTGTTGATGAGAGTCTTATTAAGCCTCGTGAAGAGCAGAAGTTCTTCGGTAACGAGACAAGTGCGATCATGGCATACGACATGGGTATTGTTAAGATCAAAGAGCCAATTCAGGTTCGTGTTACTAAGAACGGTGTTGTGCAGATGATTGAGACAACTGTTGGTCGTATCAGACTCAATGAACTTCTTCCAGATTCATTTGACTATGTTAATGAGTCAGTGAATGCTGCTGGTATTAAGAAATTGATCACAAAAGCTATGAAGCTTTGCACACAAGATGAAGTAACTGAGCTTATCGACAGCATTAAGTCACTAGGATTCTTTGGAGCTACAATCTCAGGTCTTTCAGTATCAGTATTTGATAACGAAATCGTTCCAGAGAAAGATGGCATGATCGCAGAGGCTGAGAAAAAAGTTGCATTGATCGAGGGAGAGTATCAAAGAGGACTTATCACACTTGACGAGAAGAAGCGTCTTTCAAATGATGTTTGGATTAAGGTTACTGAGGAAGTTGCAAAACTTACATGGCAGAGTCTCAAATCATCTAATCCAATCAAGGTAAGTATTGATTCAGGAGGATCTCGCGCAGGTGTTGAGCAGCTAAAGCAGCTCTCAGCTATTAGAGGACTTATCGTCGACCCACTTGGTAAGATCGTCGAACTCCCAGTTAAGTCGAACTTTAGAGAAGGTCTTTCAATCTTTGAGTACGTTGCTTCAGCAAGAGGATCTCGAAAAGGTCTTACTGACTCAGCTCTTAAGACCGCAAATGCAGGATATCTTACACGACGCTTAGTAGACGTATCTCATGATGTCATCATCATGGAAGAGGACTGCGGATCAACTGAAGGAATGCCAATGAGTGTTACTGATCCAGAGAGAACAGTAGCGTTTGGTGATCGTATCTTAGGACGCGTACTTGCTCAGGATGCTCTCACAAAGACTCGAAAAGTAGTTCTTAAAGCTGGAACCGATCTTAATGAGGAAGAAGTTAAGCTCCTTATAGACAGTGAAGTTACCGAGGTTGAAGTTCGCTCAGCAATGGGATGTAAGTTGTCATATGGAATATGCGCAAACTGCTACGGTTGGGATTTCTCAACAAAGGCTAAAGTATCCTCAGGTGTACCAGTTGGAGTTATCGCAGCTCAGTCTATTGGAGAGCCTGGAACTCAGCTTACTATGCGTGTTCGCCACTTTGGAGGAGTTGTGATGTCAGACGTTACTCAGGGTCTTCCAAGAGTAGAAGAGCTTTTTGAAATGAGAACACCAAAGAATCTTTCACCTATCTCAGCAATCTCTGGAAAAGTTAAGATCGAGACAACAGATGAAGGATTCCATATCCAGGTTCGAAATACAAAGATGAAGCCAGTTGAAGTACAGGAATACTTCGTACCTGCAGCAGCAACTATTGCAGTTGAGGATGGTCAAGAGATCAACGCAGGAACTCCATTGGCACAGGGCTATTTGGATCCAAAAGAAGTTCTTAGAATTGCTGGTATTTCTCAGTCACAGAAGTATCTTATTACAGAAGTTCAGAAGGTATATGAATCACAGGGAATACCTATCAATGACAAGCATTTTGAAGTCATCATGAGAAAGATGTCAGATAAGATCGTCGTTGAGACTGTTGGAGATACTCCACTTATCCCTGGAGATTTTGTAACACGAGCTCGTTTTGAAGAAATGAATGCAGAGATCCTTTCAGAAGGCGGCGTGCCAGCAACAGGTCGACAGGTGATCCTTGGTATCACGAAGGCAGCTCTCTTTTCAGATTCATGGCTCTCAGCGGCATCATTCCAAGAGACAACTAAAGTTCTTACTGAGGCAGCGCTTGAAGGTCGTGAGGATAAGCTCATTGGTCTTAAAGAGAACGTAATTATTGGTCGACTTATCCCAGTTGAGGGTAAAGAGCTTAAAGACATTCAGGAATTGGTGAAGGAATCTTCAGAATCAACTGATGAGGTAGTAACAGAGACTGAGCCAGCACCAGAAGTTGCCACTGCCTAACTGCTTTGAATTGACCTAGTTTGTAATACATGCTACAATTACGAAGCTAAATTTAGTTTTATGCCAACATTATCACAGCTTACCAAGCAAGGAAGACAGAAGAAATTTAAGAAAGTGAAAGCAACTGGTTTGCGTCGCTTTTTTAATGCTAAAGATCGTGAGTATAAGGAGCTTGATTCTCCTCAGAAGCGCGGCGTTGTAACTCTTGTTAAGACAATGACACCTAAGAAGCCTAATTCAGCTCTTCGTAAGGTAGCCCGTGTTAAGCTTTCAAATAAGGTAGAAGTTACAGCATATATTCAGGGAGTAGGCCATTCTCTTTCTGAGCATGGTATCGTACTAGTTCGTGGAGGCCGTGTAAAGGATCTTCCAGGAGTTAAGTACCATATCGTTCGAGGTAAGTACGATCTTCAGGGAGTAGAAGGAAGACGATCATCAAGAAGTAAGTATGGTGCTAAGAAGCCAGCTGCAGCAGCAAAATAAGATATGAGACACGCAAAACTTAAAAAAAGAGAGACAAAACCAGATTACATTTATAACAACGTTCTTGTTGCAAAGTTGATCAATCTTATCATGGAAGATGGTAAGAAGACTGTCGCGCAAAGAAATGTCTATAACGCATTTACACAGCTAGCTGAGGGCGGAGAAGAGGCTGTTAATGTCTTTGAAAAAGCTATTCAGAATGTTGGTCCAAAAGTAGAAGTAAAAGCTCGTCGAATTGGAGGAGCTAATTTCCAAGTTCCAACTGAGGTACGACATGATCGAAGAATGGCACTCGCTCTTCGCTGGATCGTTGAAGCAGCTCGAAAGAAGCCAAACAAGGAATTCCACACATTTGCAGAAAAGTTAGCTGCAGAATTTAAAGCAGCTGCAAATAATGAAGGTGACGCTATTAGAAAGCGTGATCTTACACTCAAGCAGGCAGAAGCTAATAAGGCTTTTGGTCACTTCCGCTGGTAATCCCCCCCCAAACAGCTTATAGTTTAAATTTCTTCCATTTTTTAGTATAATACGTCATTGCTTAGATATCGCTAAGCATCTTGGTTTTCAAGTTCATTAACAGTGAGGGATTCAAATGATCAATAGAATGTCTGGCCCTACCAGATTGAAGCCTGTGACCAAATTGGTTCCAGAAAGTGGAATTAGGCTAAGGCCCCCAACTGGAGAGATGACTGTCACAGCACTGCCTCAGTCGGAGAAATTCAGAGGAAAGTCACCTGCTGAGATTCGGCAGATATTACTCGAAGCAGGTGCAGCGCACATTGCTGCATTTGACGAAGAAATATCAAGCCATATCAGCAATTTAGTAGAAGGTCTCTGACAAGAGTCAGAGTGTCGGCAAGAAGTTTCGTGAGGAGATTTTGCATGGCAACTCGAGAGCAGGGAATTTTCATGCTCAAGCCTGATGGGAAGCATCATCAGAGTGAGATCATGGAGATGGTTCATGGCCTTGGCGACATTGAGGTCGTCATCGAGAAGGAGATGATGCTCACCAAGAATCGGATTGAGGCGTTGTATCCAGCACATGTCGACAAGCCGTATTTTCCGGCGGTCGTTGAGTACCTGACGTCGGGGCTGGTGGTGGTCTACATTTTGAGAGGTCCAGATGTGATCTCTCGGGTGCGCAAGCTCCTCGGAGCAACTTGGCCAGCCCAGGCTGATCCCGACACGATTCGTGGTCGCTTTGGCGTTAAGGAGGCGATCCCATCAGGGATCGCGATCAACGTCGCTCATGCGACTGATTCGCCGGAGAATTTCGCTGCAGAAGCGGAAGCTCTTCTGGACTACTATCCGTTCGACATTTGACTCTTTTCTCACCCTCCCCTTGCCACATTGGCGGGGGGAGGATATTAACTATTTAATAGTGATCCCT
>CAZHKZ010000005.1:0-49935 GCA_964533055.1 uncultured Gammaproteobacteria bacterium
CCAAAGTTCAGACCCTTGCCTGGAGTATGCCATGGATTTTCGCACCTTTTTCTGCAATCTATTACCCAATCACAATTCTCCCGGACTGGGCTCAAATAATTGCGCATTTCCTACCTACTAGCTACGTATTTGAAGGCATGAGGGAAGTAGTTGCAACAGGACACTTTGACAGCAGCAAATTCTTTATTGGCCTCGGACTTAATGTTGTCTACCTCACACTCAGTCTCCTTCTTCTAAGATCGAGTTTTAAAAAAGTGCTCAAAAATGGAGTAACCAAACTTTATTAAATGTGCAAAAGTGTGCTACACTGCAAAGACTATGTCATTACAACAACTTAAAGACGATCTCAAAGCATCCATGCTTGCAAGGGACACTGAGCAGACATCAGTTCTTCGCATGATCATTTCAGCAGTTCAGTACTATGAAATAAATAAGGGCGGAGCAGGTTATTCAGCCACCGATGAAGATGTAATGAATGTGATTCAGGCTCAAGCAAAGCAGCGCAGAGACTCAATAGAGCAGTTCACAACTGGTGGAAGACCTGAATTAGCTGAGAAAGAACAGCAAGAGTTAGACATGATCAGTAAGTATCTTCCAACTCAAATGACTGAGGAAGAGATCAGAACACTTGTGACCCAGACTATTGCCTCAACCGGCGCATCAAGCGCATCAGACATGGGGAAAGTTATGGGAGCACTAAGTCCCCAGACAAAAGGCAAAGCAGATGGCGGCCTAGTTAGCAAAATCGTCCGCGAACAACTCGCCGCTCTATAAACACACCCCCTGGAGAAAGCCTTATTCTGAGTTTTGAAATCTAAATATGAATTAGACTGACTATTTCTTTGAGGATTTTCTTCTCTTATCCCATTCTTGCCAGGTGACAAGTAGTGGTGCTGCATTGAAGATACTTGAGTAAGTTCCACTGACAATTCCGATAAGAAGTGCTACGACGAACCATCTCACACTTTCTCCGCCAAAGATAAGAAGTGTAACAAGCACAATGATTGCCGTAAGTGAAGTATTGAGTGAACGGGTGATCGTTTGGAGAATTGAGTTATTCACAAGTTGTGGAAATGCTACCCCACTCGTCTTCAAAAGATTTTCGCGAATACGATCAAAAACTACAATCGTGTCATGAACTGAGAATCCAATAACAGTAAGTACTGCAGTTATAAAAAGACTATCTACCTCAACATGAAGAAAGTGTCCTAAAAGCGAGAAAATACCTATAAGTACTAATGCATCATGCAGGACAGCAAGAATAGCGCATACGCCAAACCTCCAGCTACTTGCTGGTTTTGGAACTTTTCTAAATGAAACTGCTATATAAATAACTATCAGGATCGAAGCAAAAAGCACAGCCAGAACTGCTTTATTTGTCGTCTCTTGCCCAATCACTGGCCCAACGGTATCAAAATCGGCCTGCGTGAACTCTCCAGTTTTTTCCTTCAAAGCATTCGTAATCTGAATATCTTGCTTCTGGGTCATTGGTGCAGAACGGACAATCACAGATGTTTTGGAGGGAGATATCGTCGAAACTTCAACCTTAGCCTCTTCAAACGTAGATCGAATCTGTTGAACTAATTTCTGATCAACAGTCTTGGGATAGACAAGAGTGAGTCGTGATCCTCCGGTAAATTCTATCGAGAGTCTCAGCCCAAAAAGCAAAAGGGACACGAGTCCTGGGATAATCACGACGAGTGAAATTAAAAAGTAAATATTCTTTTTTCCAATTATATCTAACATAATTTATTTATAAACAATTCTTAATAATGTTTTGGTCACCACAACTGCAGAGAACAATGATACCAAAACTCCGATCGCGAGTGTCAGAGCAAAACCCCTGACGATTCCAGTTGCCATAATCATAAGAATCGCACTTGTGATAAGACTGGCTATATTTGAATCTCGAATTGATGCCCACGCTCTTGAAAAGCCAATGTCGATTGAAGCATGAATTGACTTTCCTTTTCTTACTTCTTCACGTATTCTTTCAAAAATGAGGATGTTCGCATCAACCGCAATTCCAATTGAAAGAATAAAACCAGCGATACCTGCTAGTGTCAAAGTAATCGGCACAAGCCTATAAATTGCAAGGTTAATAAGCGTATAAACGACAAGTGCAAGTGAAGCAATAATTCCCAGTCTTCCATAAAGACCTATCATAAAAATAGTAATCGCGAGAAATCCAATTAAACCAGCGATCACACTCTTTTGAAGTGTTTGATCTCCTAGACTTGCACCAATTGCTCGCTGTTGGAGAACTTCAAGAGAAACAGGGAGTGCTCCTGCATTGAGTTGAATCTGGAGCGCCTTAGCTTGCTCAACATTAAATCCACCCGTTATGAGCGCATCCCCCGTAAGTATGGGCACATTAACCACAGGTTTTTGAATAAGCAAATCATCAAGGACTATTCCAACGATCTTCCCTACATTCCTTTTAGTTATAGCAGCAAATTTCCTAGTTCCCTCGCCAGTAAACGTTAGATTCACCTGGGGCTCCCCTGTGTTGGGATTGAATGTAACAGCTGCTTTTTTCAAATCGCTACCAACCAACTCAGTTTTCTTTGCAGCCGGACCTAAAACCTCCGCAACACCAAGCGGAAGCGCTGAGGCAGATGCTTGCTGTGCAGACCCAGTTGCCTCTCCTGATTCCCAGAATGATAGCTGAGCTGTCTTACCAACTAAAGCAACGGCCTGATTTACATCAGTTATACCAGGGATCTCAACGATTATCCTGTAATTGTTATTTGCAAGTGACGTCTGTATGACAGGCTCAGATACGCCAAAATAATTGATTCTTCTCTCAATAACTTCTTTGGCTGACTCTAGCGCGTCTTTACGAGAAGAACTAGGAACATCTTTCATATCAGCCTGGAGAGTAATACTTGTTCCACCTTCAAGATCAAGACCTTTTCTGAAATTCACATTCTGAGAGAGGCCTAGTGGTGATAGGAGGGTGTTCATGTTGACCAACGCAACATCTCTGCCCTGAATCGTAACTCTATCTGGGATATTGATCAAAAAACAAATAACACTAATAAAAAAAATAACGAGAATTAAAAAGCCTGAAGGTCGAGATTTCATCCGAGTAGTCCTTCCTCGTCACCAATCAGCATTACTCTCCCACTAGTCAGAATTGTTGAAATGAATGGGTCATTTCTTGTCTTTCTAAATTTAAATTCGTCCTCTGTCATTGCAGTATAATTAATTTCGCGCTCAAGTCTTTGCTCTTCGGTTCTTACTAATGCAGCTAATTCTGGTAGCACCACTTCCCCGATTACTATGAAATCAACATCATCTGGACTCTTCTTTGTTCTTCGTACAAATCGCGTTGAGAACATAGCATACTTAATCTTGCCAAGCTTTACCTTATTTTTCAATACCTCACTCCCAAGTCCAATTGTTTTTACGCCCATTGCAAGGAGATCAAAATAATAGGGATATGTTTTATCCAGTGAATAATAGACTCTATTTGCTCTCTGCTCTTTCTCTAGAATTCCGTGCTTCTCAAGGTATAGCAACTCCCTTCTAACTGCATTAATTTCGTCACCAGTGCGCCTTACACACTCACGAACATGGTACATCTCATAAGGTTGAGCAAGAAAGACATTCAGAAGATTTATGCGCGATTTGGATGTAATAAGATCTGAAAACATAGCGGATAATGTCGCTATACTATATAACAAAGAACTTGCTCTTGCAACGGGAAATCTATTTTTTGGATACAATACCTACTCTTACTTTACGCTAATAGGACTATCATCGGGGACGATCTGAAACCATATCACACCGCGATTAAATGAGATTTTCTTGCCAGATGCATCTGTAAGCATTGTGCGAGACTCACGATCATCCTTACTCCACTCACCCTTAATCTGCTTACCATCCTGGAATATGACAGCATCGCCTGTTCCCTTTGTCCCATAGAGCATGTGAAGATTACCTTCGTAGCCATCATTTGCTCTTCCTTCAGACATATAAAGAATAACAACATTCTTCGCTGATAACTGCTTCTTTGTATTATTATCCAGGTGTTTTTCTCCACCAACACTTCTCATATAAAGATTTGTTGTTGGATCATAGACCCACTTGACTGAGAAATTAGGTTGACTTGTCCAGAAATTAACATCAACTATTTGACTCGTTCCACGCTCAGATGTTGCTGCATCGTTCTTAAAAGAATATTCGACAAATGATTCGTCCCAACTATTTCCATCTTCATCTTTATTTGTGAGACCACGATCTTTACCGACATTCCAAAGCGCACGTGTCGTTGAGTACATTGTATGCTCTGTAGCTACGGATCTGCCCAACCTACTCTCATCTCTCTTAAATGTTGGGAATCCTATTGAGAACTGGTTGAGGTCATTGTAAACACTCCATCCGTAATCAACAATCTGGCCGAGTGCATTTGCTTTACCTGGAGTATTTGCACCACCAACATGTGCATAGAGTGGGAAAGCTCCATACTCAGATATGAAATCAAGAAAATATGTTCTTGCCGAGCGAACCGGACCAACAAAACCTGCATCCTGACAATAAAAGACTGATAAGAATCTAGTAATTCCTCCCTCTGCAACTGCTTCATATACAACATCAGCAAAAGATAACCCCGATTGCGGACGAGCATCTACTGAGTTTTCGATCATTACACCAAGTGGTCGATGTGTTTGCCACCACTTTTCTTGATCTTTTGAGTATTTAACGCCATTGAGGGGACAACTTTCTGTCTTCGGCTTTCCATCATCAAATGCAAGGGCTCCATAATCATTATCTACCTTACCCGTGACAACAGTAGATGAAGCTGAAGACTGATTGGAAAAATACATATACGAAGCACCTGCGGTAAGGAGATAAACACCTAGACATCCAAGAATTATGAGCAGTTTGTTATTTTTCATAGCTTACTTTTTAATGGGTTTTGCAGTCTCGATAGCTTTCTTCTCTTCAATTGAGAGCTCGTGCTCGACCCCTCTTCCCCTTTCTACCTTCTTAGCATACCATCTTGTACCTGAGCGAGAATATAACCCCGATATAACGATACCAGTATCAAATGCGTCTAACATTGAGATAATGAAGCTTTGATCTCCACCAGTATCTTTAAATGGATTAAAACGAAGAAGGCCTATCTTTTGTATATGAAATTGACCTTCTTTTTCAATTCTAACACATTGATCCTTGAGGAATGCAATATCCTTTTTCATTCCCTGCATCTCTTTTACAATTGCCTGCAAAATAGTTGTAAGATCTGCACCAGTCGTTTCTTTAACCAGGAGATCATAGTGATTTTTAGTACGAAAAAGAATAATTGTTAGTACCGTTGACCAGATCACAAGAAGAACAAAAGCGACCAAAATGAGAGGGAACATATCGCCATCTTAGCCTCTTGACAGCCTCAATGTCAATAGTGTAACCTAGGCTACTAGAATGGCAAAAAAGAGAAAAACTCGCCAGGAAAAGATTTCAAGCGACTTACGCCCGCATCGCGCAAGCTTAACTACCTCAGGAACATTTTCGTACTCATCACCCACATTATCTAAAGGATCATCTGCGCTATTTTCTACCCCTACTACACTATCCGTTATCCACACCAACGACTACTCTTACGTTAGTAAGGACCTCCTCCATACAGCTCTGATCACAGGAGCTATCATTCTCGTTGAGCTTGTGATATTCTTTTTCATAAGATCCGTCTAGGCTCAACTTTATGCAACACACACTCACTATTTTTATTTTGTATCCCAGAGCAATTGCGGAGGGTTCACCTTCTCGCTGCCCGGGAAGAGAGGGGAGGTGAGTTATCTTATGGCAAGTATGTATTGTGTTAAATGCAGAGAAAAGCGCGACGATCCTAATGCAGAGCCAGTTACCATGAAAAATGGTAAACCAGCTATGAAAGGAAAGTGTCCAGTTTGTGGTACAGGAATGTACAGAATTGGTAAAGCTAAGTAATGCTGTTCTCTTCTTGAAAGTTCCTTAAGAATTTTCAAGAAACAAAATAAATTACCCTTGCTCCCAGAGCAGGGGTTTTTTATTGGTCGAGAAACGTGCGGAATTTTATAACAGCAAATACCCCATATAATTTCTTGCATTATGCGTTAGCTTGTTGTAGAAATGTATCATGACACTAGAGCAAAAAGCTGATGAGGTCTATAAAAGACTCATTAAAATCTACCCCAATCCAAAAACTGCCTTGGATTTTAAGAATCCCTATGAACTCCTTATCGCGACGATACTTTCAGCACAATGTACAGATAAATTGATCAACACAGTTACCCCAGTATTATTTGATAAGTACCCATCAGTCAAAGAACTATCAGAAGCTCCAGTTGAGGAGATTGATGAGATTATTAAGAAGGTTACTTTTCATGGAAATAAGGCAAAAAACATTAAGGCAGCTGCTGAGCAGATTATGAACAATCATAATGGCAATGTCCCCGAGACTATGAAGGAACTTGACGCCCTCCCTGGAGTGGCTAGAAAGACTGCCAACGTTGTACTTGGAGATGCCTTTCATAAATCAGAAGGGATTGTAGTAGATACCCACGTTATACGTGCCACAAGAAGACTCGGCCTAAGCACATCTGACAAACCTGAAAAAATTGAAGAAGACCTTATGAATATTATCCCCAAAGAGCGATGGATACAATTCCCACACCTACTTATTCTCTACGGAAGAGAATATGCCCCAGCGAGACCTAGAAAGGATGGGACAGACATCCTTTCAGATCTCTACATCAAGGCTTAAGACTTTTTCTTATCTAGCCTATCAAACTTCATTGCCTTGACCAATATATAAACGACAAGTGCAACGATAATAAAATCAATGAGGACACTCAGAAAATGTCCATACTTCATGTGAGCACCTGCTATGTTTAGATACGCACCCTCGAGCCCTTTAGTTGATCCCAAAATGATGCCAATCAGAGGGTTGATCAAGTCGGTTACGATTGATGTAACAACTTTTGAAACTGATCCTCCTAAAATAAAACCAACAGCAAGTCCAACGACTCCCTGCTCACGAACAAACTCCAAAAAACCTTTCATACCACAATTCACCTCCTTTCATAACTATTCACAGCACGGATCTTTATATCCGCATGCATGACATACTGCATCCCGACTACCTGGCATAATACCCATTAAACCCTTACATACCGGACAGAGCTGAGCAAATATTGAAGTTCCCTCTTCAATATATTCATATATACCCTCAGTCCTTACCTTCATAATGTATGAGCTTATATACCTTCACTACTGAGACATTCCACTCCCCTGCAATCTCAGCTCTTCCAAATCCAGCTACTTCAAAAAGAGGATTGCCAAGTGGAAGACATCCAATATCTTCACAAACAACAAGCAACTGATCAGTAACGGTTTCTCGCTTTGGATCATTGATTTGATTCTCGATGCTAACCGGCTTTCTCCCTGCCGCTTCGAAGAAATATCTATACCCGTGGTCTGAATTTCCTGGTGTTATCAATGCAAAGTTATATGGTTTGTTGTCAGTCTTTGATATTACAAAATCGGCAATAGTCTTTACCTGATCTTTCTGCCTATTGGGCAAAAATTTGAACGGCATTCCATAAAGACTAAGAACAAATAGGAATATTGTTATTCCGATAACGAAATACTTGAAACCTTTTTTAACAGACTTCCTGGTTACCTGCGCAATAATATTTCCATAGAGTATAAAGGGTAATGGAAACATAAATTGAAAGTAGTAGTCATAAATAGGCTTTTTATAGAATCCAAAGAGCACAACTCCGCATGTAAGCCAGAGCAATAAGAATAATTTAGTCACTTTATCTTTTATTCTAAAAATTCCTAAGATCAACACAGCAGAAAGAATGATCACTCCAAGTACCCAAATTTTTAACTCATTATCCGAGAACTTATACATCTGCTCATTGGTCGGAAAACTCAATAAGAGCCTACCAAAAAGCCTGAAGAGTACGTCTTTGACTATAGTAAAAAAGGGTTCATGTGACGTAGTTCCTTGCGCTTGTGAGCTTGTAGAAAAAACAAACCTGAAAATAGTCTGGGTATTGGGAAAATGATTTTTTATTTCAAATGCGATAAACGGAGAAAAGCCAATCAAAAATCCAAGTCCCATTTGGAGATATGCAAGTACGCTTTTTTTAATAAGCTCTTTTCTCTCAACAAGACCTCTTCCAAAAAATGTAAAGAGA
The DNA here is from genome assembly GCA_964533055.1 of uncultured Gammaproteobacteria bacterium. Taxonomy (GTDB): domain Bacteria; phylum Patescibacteriota; class Microgenomatia; order Levybacterales; family UBA12049; genus JACROF01. Next base: position 8,196 of record CAZHKZ010000005.1, read on the forward strand.
ACTATGATAACTCCTACGAATACCTCAATATAATGTAGCTGTAATGCTATGCCAAAAAGTATTCCAACACCAAGATATTTCTTCCACGATGGAAATTTAACAGCCAAATAAAGGAGATAAAGCATCAGTAATGTAATTGGGGGCATAAGGTTTGGATTCCACGATGAACGCGCATAGACAATAACCAGCGGTGACACTGCATAAAGGGCAGCGGCAACTAATCCACCTGTCGTACTCATTAGCTTTGAGGTAACATAATAAACAAAAAAGACTGTGAGGATTCCAAAAAGCGCGACCATAACAGCTGGACCAACTGGATCAAGATTAAAGAGAAAGAGGAAAGGTGCCATAAAGTAGTAGTAGATAGGTCCAAGATAGAAATCTCCAGCTGAGGCACGAGGCCCGAGGAAGGTCAGCTGACCTTCTAGAATATGCTTTGCCACTAATACATCTCGACCTTCGTCACCCAAGAAAGTCATGTAATCTGAGATCCTGTAAAGTCTCAGGAATGCAGCAAGGGCAAGTATTGCAAGAAGAATAAAAAGAACTCTTCTCTCTGGTAGATGTGAGGATACTCTTTTCCACATACGCGAGACTATTTCTTTCTCCAAATGATTTTATTGTAGAGAGTGAAATTCCAAATCAAAAGGAAGAATGTACCAAGTATAAAGAATTCAAAGTAATGCGCCTGACCGACTAAGTGAGTCCCTATAAATATTGTTCCAGTCTGAATCAAGATTACCCCTATGGATGAAGTAAGATAGAATTGCAGCATCTTAAGGAAGTATTGCAATACTGTTTTTGCTCTTGCCTCTTTGAATGTCCAGAGATTATTAAAATTATAATTAGAAAAAATTGCAGCTGCCGCACCAACTAAGTTTGCTGATGCAGGATGCCAACCACCACCATCAACAAGAAGTCGTAAAATCAATGCATTCAGTATAAATCCAAAACCTCCAACCATTAAAAACTTAATGAACTTCTTTGAGTCACGAAGTCGAAGTCTGATTACCACATAAAATGAATCGAAAAGATCTTTTTGCTCAATCTTACTTGAACCTCTTACTCTTTCATAAAAAATCACAGGAACTTCGACCATTTTAGCTTTTTTTAACAATAAGTCGTGGAGAATCTGAATCTTATATGCATAGTATTTTGAGTAGAGATGGTCAATATCAATTTGTTTTAGGATTGAAGTCTTAGTGAGTTTGAAACCTGAAGTCATATCATGAACATTAAAATGGAGAAGAACAATTCTCGCAAAAAGTCCACCAAAAAAACTCATGAATTTTCTATGAATTCCCCACTCTTTTGGGATCTCTCCACCCTTGATGTATCTACTTCCAATAACATAGTCGTACCCCTTATCCATCGCCTCGACGAGGTCAATAATGCCCTTGGGGTCATGCTGAAAATCTGCATCGAATTCAATAACCGCATCCGCCTTCATCTCATCCATGGCATAATGCATGGCACGAACATAGGCAGCGCCAAGACCTTGCTTTGAGCCGTTCAGTAGCTCTATATTCTTCCTTTTCTTCATGGCAGTCCTTACTACTTCAGCTGTGCCATCGGGTGACGTATCGTCAGCAACAAGGATGAACATATCATGTTCTTTTATATGAGGAAAAACCTCATCTTCTAAATGAGGCAGCATCTTCTCGATATTCTCTTTCTCATTATATGTTGGAATAATTACTACAATTTTCATAACTGCTTACAATATGCTATTAGTTCCTTTAAGCCCTCTTCGAGTGGAACAATTGGCTCCCAATTTAATAGCTTCTTTGCTTTAGTGATATCTGGACGTCGTCTTAATGGATCATCTTCGGGTAACTTTTCCGATGCAACTATCCTACTTGCTGATCCAACAAGCTTCTTAATTAGAGTAGCATACTCTAAAATTGTGTGCTCACTTGAAGACCCCAAATTAACAACCTCTCCAGTCGTACCAGGGGTAAACATCAGCTTAATCAATCCATCAATTAAATCCGAGACAAAACAAAGTGACCTTGTCTGAGATCCATCACCAAAAAGCGTGATGTCTTCGTTGGCAAGAGCCTGTTTTGCAAAAACAATGACCATACGACCATCATCACTTGCCATTCGTGGACCATAGGTATTAAAAATGCGCACAATTCGTGAATCAACTCCTTCTGATCGAGCATAATATGCAGTAATGGTCTCGCCAAATCGCTTTGCCTCATCATAAACAGATCGGGGTCCTGTTGTTGAGACATTGCCTCTATACTCTTCCACTTGTGGATGCACTAAGGGATCGCCATATGCCTCAGAGGTTGAAGCATAGAGAAATTTAGCATTCTTTTCCTTGGCAAGCTCGAGAAGATATCGAGTGCCCTGTGTATTGACGAGCATGGTCTCCATAGGAAGCGCATGGTAACTCAAATGACTATGGTGATTGGGAGAAGCTGGAGAGGCCATATGGAAAATTGCTTCAATCTCTCCGCCAAAATTGAGTGGCTCAATTACATTGTGGTTGAGAAATGTAAAAGAAGTATTGTCTTTTAAATGCTCTATGTTTTTTTCTGAACCCGTAATGAGATTATCTACACAGACAACACTATACTCTTTCCTGAGCAATGCATCACATAAGTGTGATCCTAAAAAACCAGCACCACCAACGACAAGGACTGTCTTCATAGAATAATTGTATCAGGAATAGAACGGCAAAAGAAGAGACTAGCCACGATGATGGAGGCTTTTTTCAAGTTCGATATCATTTTTAACCATCATTTCAACAAGCTCAGAGAAGGTAGTCTTTGGCTTCCATCCAAGAACTTTTTCTGCCTTACTATAGTCGCCAATCAAGAAATCAACCTCTGCTGGGCGATTAAATTTTGCATTATTTGATTGAACATAGTCCTGCCAGTTAGAAATACCCACTACTTCGAATGCTTTCTTTACGAACTCTTCAACGCTATGTGTCTCACCAGTAGCGATTACAAAGTCATCTGCCTGTTCTTGCTGAAGCATGAGCCACATTGCTTCAACATAATCTCTTGAAAAGCCCCAGTCTCTTTTTGAATCAAGATTGCCTAGGAGAAGCGAATCCTGGAGACCAAGTGATATCCTAGCAACAGCATGGGTTATTTTTCTCGTGACAAACTCAATGCCACGGCGCGGTGATTCATGATTAAAGAGGATTCCAGAACACGCAAACATATCATAACTCTCTCGATAATTTACCGTGATGTAGTGGCCATATGCTTTTGCTACACCGTATGGACTTCTAGGGTAGAATCTTGTTGTCTCCTTTTGTGGGGTTTCTGTAACTTTTCCAAACATCTCAGAAGAAGAAGCTTGATAAAATCGTATATCTTTATTAACCTGTCTAATTGCTTCAAGAACTCGTGTTACTGCAATTCCTGTAAACTCACCTGTTAGTACAGGCTGCTCCCAAGATGTCTTTACGAATGACTGTGCTGCTAAATTGTAGACCTCATCAGCCTGAGAGGCTCGAAGAGCATCAACGACTGATCCTTGATCAAGAAGGTCACCTGAAAGCAGCTCTACTCTATCTTGAATGTGTGCGATATTACCAATATTTGGAGTACTTAAGCGCCTAACGAATCCATATACCTCGTAGCCTTTCTCAAGTAAAAATTCTGCAAGATATGAACCATCTTGTCCGGTTATACCTGTGATAAGTGCTTTCTTTGCCATTTATTTAATCAATTCTATACAACTTTTCTAAAATAGTCTAGCACGTCTTTGAGTGTATTCTCTAGAGAAATCTCAGGCTTCCAGCCTGTATCATTTGTAATTCTCGTGTTATCAGTATAGATATCTTCTATATCTAGTGGTCTAAATAATGCCTGATCAATCTCTACCTCAATAGCCTTGTCAGAGAAAGAAAGTAGTGTATCCAACATCCATTGAATTGAAACTGATTTCCCAGATCCTAAATTATATGCCTCACCAGGAATACCTTTTTCCATAAGGAGTGTATATCCCCGCACAATGTCACGGACATCTGAAAAATCTTTTTTTGCTGCAAGATTTCCCACCTTCATGACATTTGATTGACTAACTCCTTTTTCAATCTGGGCAATTTGTCGAGCAAAGGCTGGTACAACAAATTTCTCCTGCCCAGGACCTGTATGATTGAACGGTCTCGCCCTAATAATGTTCATCTTCTTAACGAGAAAGAAATAATAAGACAGATAATCTTGGGTTATTTTCGAAACAGCATACGGACTGATTGGTCTAAATGCTGTAGATTCATTTACGGGTAGGTCAGAAAAATCTACTTTTCCATAGATTTCCGATGAGGTGACAGTCACGATTCTTGGATGATTTGGCAAAGCTTCAAGCGCTTCGAGCAAATACAATTGAGAAAGAGTATTTATGCTTAGTGTCTCTTCAGGGTTCTTCAAACTCTCAGAGGGAGATGTCTGAGCAGCTAAATGATATATCTGATCTGGAGCAACTGAATCGATTAATGAATCAACTTCATCCTTCTTTGAGAGATCTACCTTGTGGAGTACAAGCCTTTCTCTTAATTCTGCCAGCTTTACATCAGATCCATCTGAATGATACGTACCATGAATGTGGAGGTCTGGATTCTTTACAAGAATTGAGGCAAGATGCTTACCAGCAAAACCGGAGATGCCAGTTATGAGAACTTTTTTCATTTTCTAAAGAAGATTTATCTTCCAACGCCCTTATAATCAAAACCTATTTCTTTAACAACTTGAGGGTGATAGATATTTCGACCATCAATAAGAGAATTACCAGTCATTAACTCTTTCACTTTTGCAAGATCAATTTCCTTAAATTCATTCCACTCAGTTAGCACCATCAATAAGTCTGCATCTTTTACTGCATCGTATGCGTTGTCTGCAAACGTTATCCCCTCGTGACCTTTAAGAATTCTCTTAGCATTTTCCTGAGCAATCGGATCAAACGCCCTTACTACAGCTCCAGCTGAAAGAAGTTCTGGGATAATAACAAGTGATGGCGCATCTCTTACATCATCAGTATCAGGCTTGAAAGCCAGACCTAGAATTGCAATAGTCTTACCCTTTAATTCACCTATCATCGTCTTGGCTTTAGCCACAGTTCGAAGCATCGAATGTTTATTGATTGCTTCAACATCCCTCAAGAGTGTGAAATCATATCCGTTCTGATCACCAATTGCTATCAACGCTTTTACATCTTTTGGAAAACAACTGCCACCATATCCAACTCCTGCATTTAGAAATGCCTTTCCAATTCTCTTATCTAGACCAACACCTGAGAGCACATCGGGCCCATCTGCACCGACTCGCTCAGAAAGTTCAGCAATAGCATTTGCAAAAGATATCTTGACTGAAAGGAACGCATTGGACGCATACTTAATCATCTCTGCGGTCTCAATTGTAGTTAAAACAGTCTCTCCTCCAAGTGGCTCGTGAAGACTTAATAGAAGAGCTTGTGCTTTCTTTGTATCAGTTCCAATGACGACTCTATCAGGATGCTGGGTATCGCCTATTGCTTGCCCTTCTCGAAGAAACTCTGGGACTGAGGCAATATCAAATGTGGATGATTCAGGCTTTACACTATTAATTATCTTCTGAACTTCCCTGTTGGTTCCGATAGGAACAGTACTCTTAGTAATTACTACAGTATAATCTCCAAGATGTTTTCCAATCTTCTCTGCAACCTCATATACAACCGAAAGATCGGCTTCACCAGTAGGCTGAGGAGGTGTGCCTACTGCAATAAAAACCACTTCTGATTCTTTAATAGATGGCTCATAATCGAGGGTAAAAAGGAGACGACCAGCATCAACGTTTCGCTTTACCATCTCATCAAGCCCTGGCTCATAAATTGGGACTATGCCCTTCTTAAGACCTTCGACCTTATCAGGCGTATGTCCTATCACCCAGACTTTATTTCCAAGATCCGCAAAAATAGTTGCGCTTACTAGCCCTACATATCCATGTCCTACAAATGTAATTGTCATAGTTATTGTTTGCTGATGATATCTAAGCCTTCACTAAAGCCGTGCATCAATACACCAAGCTTTGTTATTTTATCATTATTCATAGCTAATTTAAAAGGCCTAAGTGCTTTTCCCTCAAAGTATTCTGCTCTCGTTGTGGGGATTATTAGCGTCTGATCGAGATTGAATTTCTCCGCAATCATCTGCGCAGCCTCAAATGGAGAAACTATGCTTGATCCAACGAGATGAAAAATTTCATTCTCAGATCTAGTAAATACAGTCTTTAAGCTTAGTGCAAAATCATCTATTAGTGTCGGATTAAAATAGTGATCTGTAACTGCTTTAACTTCCTGACCTGATGCGAGCCGATCCCGAATCGCGCGGAAAAAATCTTTCTTCGCTTCATATTCTTTTCTATATGGATATGCAGGCCTCACGATAGTATGGGGTAGGCCAGATGCCTGAACTCGCTTCTCAGCTTCATATTTAGTCGTACCATACCAATTAATAGGATTAGGCTGACTCTCCTCTGTATATCCACCCTCTGGCGTGTCTTCTCCATTAAAGACAAAATCTGTTGAGACATAGATAAGACGCTTATTTGTCTTTTGACATGCTTTGATGACATTCTCAACACCATTCACATTAATGGCCCACGCAGCACCAGCCTCACCAAGCTCTTTGTCTTTTTCGCAACCATCAACGTCTGCTTTCGCAGCAAGAAGCAATACAGTCTGAGCATCATGATCCGCCACTACACCTAATGACTCACTTTGTGTAATATCCAAACCCTGCTCTGTACTCATAGGAAAAAAATGAAAACTGTCAGATAGGAGTTCTTGGATTCGAGTACCGATAAGCCCAGAGAGACCAATGCCTATGATTTGTTTTTTTGAATCCATAAGATTATGCAAGATGCTGATCTCGCAAAGGAAGATATGCCTGATAATCCTCAAGATAATCTGACCTATCAGGATTATAATTTGTAGAACTTATCGCACAGATAATCGCATCCGCTGACAGATCTTTAAAGCCATGCCAGACATATGCTGGGATGTACACGCCGTTCTTTCCACCAAAGAGTTGAATTTCTTCCTTGCCTTCACCTCTATCGATAACAATTTTTGCACTACCTTGGCTTAAGAAAAATATTTCTTCTTCTACAAAGTGGCAATGCTCGCCTGTTGCTCCACCCTCAGACTTTGAAACAATAAAATAAAACCTCTTAACCTCAAAAGGGATTAAGTTAGTAGTCTCAAGGACATGCATAACATTTCCTGATTTACTCACATGCGCAGGTAGTTCAAAAAGAGAAAACGTCTTGGTCATGAATTATTCAGTAGAAGATTTTTGTTGAGTCTGCGTTCGCTCTAGGGTATTTTGGAATGTATTCATCTCTCCTGTTTTCTTAGATCGTATTTGTTCAACCCAAGCAGTATTATCTTTGTACCAATTGATTGTCTCAGTAAGTCCACGCTCAAATTCTTCTCGAGGATAGTCTGGTTTCCAGCCTAATGCAGTTATCTTTGATGCATCAATAGCATATCTTCTATCGTGACCTGGCCTATCCTCAATGTATTCGATCATATCTTCTCCAAGACCCATAATTGAGAGGATCATCTTGGTTAATTCGAGATTGTTGCGCTCATTATCTGAGCCAATATTATAAACTTCCCCAACGTTTCCTTTGTGAAGGAGGAGATCGAGAGCTTTTGAATGATCAACTGCATGAATCCAATCACGCACATTCAGGCCATCTCCATAAACTGGAACTTTTTCACCCTTTAATAATTTAAAAACAAAGAACGGAATAATCTTTTCTGGAAATTGATAGGGGCCATAATTATTTGAACAATGAGTAACAATAACAGGCACTTTGTGAGTCACCCAGTAAGCGTTGCACATAATATCTCCACCGGCCTTTGCGGCTGCATAGGGCATATTTGGCCAGATTGGTGTGCTCTCAGTAAATAATTCTTTTCCATCAAGTGGAAGTGACCCGTAAACCTCATCAGTTGATACATTGATAAACTTCTCAATAGCATTTGCCCGAACAGCATCAAGCACCATCTGAACTCCAAGAGTATTAGTTAGAACGAACTCTTTTGTTCCACCATGAATCGAACGGTCAACATGTGTCTCTGCTGCAAAATTAATAACATGCGTTATCGCATGCTCTTTCATAACCTGATTGAGCCTATCTAGGTCAGTGATATCGCCCTGGACGAATGTGTAATGTGGATTATTCTCAACATCGGTAAGATTTTCAAGGTTTCCTGCATAGGTCAGCTTGTCATAATTAACGATCTCATACTCAGGGTACGTCGAGAGCATATGCTTGATAAAGTTAGTACCAATAAAACCAGCACCTCCGCAGACTAATAATTTCATGCTCCATGCTCCTTTGCTACTTTTCCTGCCATATAATTATTCACTCTTAAAAGTGAGTCAAATGTTCCAGCATCTTCCCAGATACCCCGTACAAAATCTACTCTCAATTCACCGATATCTCTATATTGATTAATAAGATCGACAATCTCAACTTCCCCACGAGCAGATGGTTTTACCTTCTTTGCAAAATCTGATGCTCGTTTATCAACGACATATAACCCAACCATGGCGAAGTTACTCTTAGGATGCTCTGGCTTCTCCACAATTGAAAGTACTTTATGGCTGTCATCAAATTCGATAACTCCATAACGATTAGCATCTGGAACTTCCTTTGCAAAAACAATTGCTCCACTCTTAAAATCCTTAATCACATCACTAAAATCTTCATCAAAAATATTATCACCTAGAATCATTGCTGCATTATCTCCACCAATAAAGCTTTCTCCAACGACAAAAGCATCAGCAAGACCTCGGGGCTCTTCCTGAATTTCATAAGTGAATTTAGCTCCGAATTCAGCACCTGAACCTAGGAGGTTGAGGAAATGACCTGAGTATTCTGGAGCAACAATAATCAAGATCTCTGTAATACCAGCACTGATAAGTGTTTGAAGCGGATAGTAAATCATCGGCTTATTATAAACCGGCAACAGTTGCTTTGAAGTAATTTTTGTGAGGGGACGAAGCCTTGTCGCCCTACCTCCTGCGAGAACAATTCCCTTCATATTTTGTTATTGTAGCAAAAAAAACATGATGGCGATACCTAATAATCCCATCAAAATGTATTCTATCACAACCTTTGTATGCAAATCATGCTCTGTCTTATGATGAGCAATTCCAACTGTGATATAAGCAAGGGTTATGCCTATAAATATAAGAAGTTGGGATGTTTTATCAGCTTTTATACCAAGTATTGTGAATAAACCAAATGCTAATACTCCAACGAGCAGCGCATAATACCAAAAATGCTTTTTCCGTGTCATAAAATACTTCCTCCACCAATAATAACAACAAGTGTTAGCACAAATCCAAAAAAGATGATCTCATCGATATTATGAGAAATAATTCGAACAACTTGGCGCCGTCGAATAATGAAGAGATCTACAAGAAGCAAGCCTAGTATTGTTCCCAAGAAGACAAGGGCGATATTCCTCTGCATCGATGTTGCATCTATCAATGGGGCACTTGCACCTTGAATTGAACCTGTGCCTAGGGGTTTTGGAATCTCGCTATTTTGAATAGGATTCTCTACTGTTTCAGCTATGGCTGGGGAGGAAGATTCACTCTTTCTCCCAAACATCTGAACAACAAGAACGGTATCATCCCCTGTGAGCATTCCCGGAACAACTGCATACCCGACATCATCATAATTCGCTGAAATCATATTCTCCCTGTGAGTCGGACTTGCCATCCAAGCATCAACTACTTCAGATGCAGATGTATATCCTCTTGCAAGATTTTCTCCAGCATAACTATATTCATACCCAGCAGACTTGATAAATGACCAAGGAGACGTACTTCCATCGGGAGCAAAGTGAGCCCAATAGTTCTTAGTGAACATATCTGAGGCTTTATTTCTTGCAGCCTCTGAAAGTGAGGCATTCAGTACGAGAGGAGACGCGCCAACTTCCTGTCGTTTTGCATTTGTCATGACGAGTAAATCATCTACAGAAATTGAGTACTGAATACCCAGAACATCCTGAGTATGATTTTTGATGAATCCTAATGACACCTGGAGGACAAAAAAAAGTAATGCAAATACCAAAAGACTTGAGTGATGTAGTAGACGAGCTCTGTGATTATTGCTCGGCCGTGGCAAGAAAAGGTGGTGCAGAAATCCTCTCATCCATTCAGTATAGCTTATTCGTAGGTTGGTTCAACAAGCACACCTAGCTCCTTGTCATTTATTGGAATGTGGAGAACAGATGCAATTGCATTTACGATAGCTGCACCTACTCGAAGCCCGGTAAACGAACCAATCCCAACGGGAGCATATAGTTTTGAGATATCCTTCATCTGAAGCTTATGCTCTTTTAAAGCGCGCTCCAATAATGAGAGTGCTACCTGTGGTTTTCTTGTATCTGTCGCTTCTTTATACTCAAATTCTTTACCCCCAATAGCAAGAGTGACTCTTGCCAATTCTCTGTCCGAAAGATCAATAGTAACCGAGACCGTCTCGTTCAAAGCTCCACCTCCACACCACCAGATCTAACGATCTGCATTGGATCCGTTGTAGTATCTATGATCGTAGATGACTTAAAAATTCCACTGGTCTCTCCAGGCACGACATAATCAACAAGTTCAATAAGTTTTGGGTCAAGATCATTAACAGCAAATGGCGTTGGAAATCCATGAAAATTAGCTGAAGGTCCAAAAATAGCAGCGCCACATCCCTCAATAATCGCCTGAGCAGTTTTGTTATTGGGAAATCTTAGACCTACATTCTCAAGCTTCTGCGCTAATAGATTCTCATCTGTCTTTGCTGGAACAATGATAGTTAATGCGCCAGGCCAGAATGGTTTGACCAATTGAGATACAACTATTTCTGAGAATTCACCATAACGTTTCGCCATTTCAAATGAACTCACGAGAACTGGAGTTGGCTGAACTAATGGTCTTTGTCGGATCTCAAAGAGCCTAACCATTGCCTGATGATTTCCAGCAAGACATCCTATACCAAAGGCAGTGTCGGTAGGAAAAATAATAATTCCCCCATTCTTTAGAACTTGAATTGCTTTTTGAACATGATCCATATTACGAAATCACTATCTCCCGAGTAGTCTCATTAAGATAAGTAAATGTAAGAAAGTGAGTATCTTGGGGCAATAGACCAGATGCTTTCTCTGGCCACTCTATAAACGTCATTGCCTTCTTATCTAAGAGTATCTCTTTTAATCCAACTTCTTCAACTTCTTTCTCGCTCGCCAGTCTATATAAGTCTAAATGATAAAGTATATCTATCCCACGATCATTTTTTAACATATACTCTTTTTGAATAAGAAATGTCGGAGAATTTACAACAGCATTAGCACCCAACTCTTTAGCAACGAACTGTGTGAAAGTTGTCTTACCACTTCCCAAATCGCCAATCAGCGCTATAACAGCACCCGGCTTTAATACCCTAGCAAATTCCCTTGCGACATTCTCTGTCTCCGTAACGTCATGTGTAATTATTTTTTTCATATGCCTTTTAGTCTCCAATTTCGATACATGAGTATACCACAACTAGCGATAAATCCTCCTCCAGCGAGTAGAAAAATAATTGGAAGTAGATCATTTTTATTATCTCCACTGACTACTGGACTAGGTTTAGTTGGTGTTACTTTTTGATATCTTTCTTGATGCATTCCAAGAACTGCAGTTGGATACGACCTGGTATCTCCATCAGAGTCTTCTATTTCCTCGGCCGTAACGGTGATGGCCGGCTGTGGTGCACTCTCTTTTGTAGGTGCTAAGGTCACAGTTCTTGGAGAATTCGTTGGGGCAGACTGGGTGGGAGTTAAAGTTGGGAGTGAGTAATTTATCGAAATATCAACTGGCGTATAAGTATCATTTGCAGCCATAGACCCTGAAGCTGTATATCGTCTTACCCTAAGCTTATAGAGACCACTTCCTTGATATTTTACATTTGATGGATTTCCGATTCGCGCTTGAATCGTTACTTGAGCCTGACTTGAAGCGATGAGGACGGGAAAGTACATCTTGCCATCTGAGCCGCCTACCCAGCTTGACCCGTTAAAGGTCTCTCCAAAATACTCTGTCGTTCCATCCTTAAAGAGATCTACTCGAACATAATTCTGCCCGAGAGACGCACCCACAATTGTTGCACTAACGTTAAATGGCTGATCTGAAATTTGAGAAGGGGCGATAAGCTCAACCCCTACTGCAAATGTTCTAGATGGAGTGAGTATTAAAAATAAAAGGAGAGTCACTGCCACACAATATACTATTTTCATATCTATATGGATGAGCTTATTGTGACGCTAAAGAGTGGGGTAATGCAAGCAAATTACATGCTTAATCTCTCAGTTGAACGGATGCTTCCAACAGAGTAATGTGCATTAAATGAGATATTCTTTCCATTTGGGATATATGGATCGTTCATTTGATATACCCCATTAGATCCACTAATAATGACAACGAAATGATCAGCGATTGGCCCACCATCATAACTTACCCCAACTATGACTGGTCTCCCCTGTGATAGCTCGCTATCAAGTGAGACTGACACTCGTGTAGATGACGCACCGTCAGCTGAAACACTCTTATTAAGATAGGCTGGATAATAAGAAGCAAAGTTGCTCGAAACACCATTAATTGTTGCTGGCGTAACAGATCTGTGGCCGTAGTGCGAATAGACCATTGCAACCGAAGTCACAAGACAACCATCACTTGCCAAAGTGTACTGTGTGCCGTTAAGAGAACTACCTCCCCAAGAACTGTCTCGCTGATTGTAATAGCAGCCCCAATCATCACAAGATGTCTGACTTCCAAGTAGAGATGAACCTCCCTGATTTGCAGTAAATCGACTAAATCCAGCAAGCTGAGCCCTAGCTTGATTCAAAAGTCTCTGATAATTAGCCTCGCTTCCCTGTGTCTCGGCGAGGAGTTTTTGCTTTTGGCTCTTCTGACTATCAAGTTCGGCTGTATAGTCCTCTAACTGAGATTTCAGAGCAACTACTTTGACTTTCTTCTCTTCAAAGATCGCTTTTTGATTTATATAGTCATTCTTCGCCTGAACAGTGTTATACATCAACTTTTTATCATGCTCTTGAACAATCTTCACATAATTAGTTTTATTGACAAAATCTGTGAAGCTCCCAGATGAAAGTAACATCTCAAGAGGCTGAACTGTGCCGAGTTGATATGTGGCTGAAATCCTATCCATTAAAGTCTTTGTAATACTGTCAAGCGACCCCTCTAAGTTGTCTATCTTCTTATCTGCACTATCTATGTCCTCCTCCAGAATATCTAGCTGATCCCCAGTTGCTTGAATTCTATACTCTGTTAATTTAATTTGATTATCCATAACCGAGATCTGTGAGGATAATGTTTTCTCTTCTGACTTAACTGCAGCTAACTGTTTTTCGAGCTCTTTAATTCTGTCACTTACTCCTTGGGTTGCAGCAGGATCTGTTGTAGGAGTTGGAGTCAATGATTCTTGTGCAAAACTAAGTGAAGTGTGAAAAATGAGTGCGAGAACGAAAGCAGAGAGGACAACTATGCGAGAAGTTTTTTCTATCATATGGGCTAAATTATTTGAGATAGCGTAGAACTGCTGTAAAGCTTGCAACAATACCAAGAAGTATTGCGAGAACGATTTCAACACCTAGTAGCATGAGAAGAAATCCTGGATTGAGCGTCACAAGTGGTATATCTCGCATAAATCCAAGGAGGAATGGCTTGGCATAAAGTGTCATCCCGAACATGAAAAGCCAACCAAAGAACGCACCCATTACTCCATAGAACATCCCCTCAAGAAGAAATGGCCATCTGATATACCAATTTGTTGCGCTCAAAAGCCTCATAATCTCAATCTCTTCTCTCTTTTGAGATATCTTAAATCCGATGATTGTCGCCATCACAAATACGGAGACGACAGAGAGTATCACAATGAGCGCAAGACCAATCTTGCGAACTGCATCAGTCCACGTGATCAATGTAGATACTACATCTTTCAAAAAGACAACATCTGAGACATCAGATGAGCCATGAAGTACTTTTGCAACAGAGTCTAGGTCCTCGATTTTATGCGTTGATATCTCAAGCGATGCAGGTAACACATCTGCGTTAACAAGATCAAGAAGAACTGGATTGTCTTTATTCCAATTACTATACCTCTTAAAGGCTTCACTCTTTGAGACAAAAGTTACATCAGCAACTTTACCACTTGATTTCAATTCTGCTGCAAGCGCATCGATGCTCTCTTGTTTTGTATCTTCCTTAAAGAAGGCTGTCACTTTCGGTGATGACTCAAAATAAGAGATGATCTGGGATGAACTTACTATAAGTAGTGTGAAGATAGATATCACGAGGAAGGTCAACATCATGATCATAATCGCAGCCAATGACTGATATGGAGATCTTCTCATGTGCTTCCATGTCGTACTAAGCGTTTTCATGCGTCTCTCCTTTCTCGGCAGTATCCTTCACCAATGAATCATCCTCTGCTTTCTTCTCGTGCGCTTTTGCGTGTGCGTGATGAGCATCGGGCTTTTTTGAATCATTCATCAGCTTTCCTTTTTCCAGAGCGATTGTCCTCTTCTTAAGACTATCAATTACCTCCATGTTGTGCGTAGCCATTACGACCGTCGTACCCATCTTATTGATATCCTGCAAGAGTTTTACGATCTCCCATGAAGTCGTATTATCAAGATTACCTGTTGGCTCATCTGCGAGCAATATCTCTGGTGAAAAAACAAGTGCACGTGCAATTGCAGCACGTTGGAGTTCTCCACCAGAAAGTTGGATTGGGAATTTCTCTGCATGTCCTTCAATTCCCACCTGCTTAAGAATTGCATCAACTCTCATAGTAGCTTCTTCTTTACTGGCGCCTGCCATCTCAAGAGGTAGGGCGATATTTTCATAAATAGTTCTATCCATTAACATCTTCAGATCTTGAAAAACTACTCCTATGAGCTTGCGAAGTTGAGGGATTTTTGACTTTGGAAGACGAGTAACATCTGTATTATTAACAATAATACTTCCGGATGTTGCTTCCATATCTTTGATCATCAGCCTCAAAAGAGTTGTTTTCCCAGAGCCCGATGGGCCCATCAGAAAAACAAACTCTCCTTTATCAATGTCAAAAGATATATTGGAAAGGGCAGTGCTGCCTGTTCCGTATGTTTTGGAAACATCTGCTAAACGTATCATAGTTGGGTGTTAGGTAATGAGCAGGACGTGGAGATTTTTATAGTACCTCAAGCCTGCCAACATCAAGTAACCATCCTGCGTGCTGTGCATCTTGGCTTTTACCCCAAACTCGCACTTTTTTATTTATGAATTTTCCAATATCAACAGAGGACGATGTTAGATAAACAGTCTGATCATCCCCGCCTGGGCGTTCCATATGAAATGCTCCTTCGCCCTCGATACCACCCTCTTTGATAATACCCTCAGCTGGATTGTCAAATCCCTTTGTAGATTTTGCGCCAAATATCTTGCCCTTCTCAGCACCCATCATAGATACATTGCTTCCTGAGTTATCAGAGGAACTATTTCTTGAAGCAAGAACATACCCAGACCCAAGGCCAAAGAGGACTACTAGTATAAATGTTCCTACAATTTTCATATTTGATTTCTTTGCTGTTTTCTTAGGAGAAAATGACTGCATGACTCCATCATCAGCCGGTTGATTCATCTTTTTATCAGTATTTACAGTATCCATATCTTCAAACTCACAATGAGTCTAAGAACTAGTTAACCATATTTACAATCTTTTGACAACCCATTTAAGGGCTATCTCAGAGCTTAGGAGAGCTGGCGTAGCTCCTCTTCAATGAACTGGTCCAGTTCGCCATCAAGCACTGCATCTGTATTCCCAGTCTCAACTCCAGTTCGAAGATCTTTGACCATCTTGTATGGATGAAGAACATATGAGCGAATCTGATTTCCCCAGCCAGGTGTCACGTAACCCCCCTTCATCCGCTGTTCTTCCTTACGTCTTTCATCTTCTTGAATTTGCCATAATTTAGCCTTCAAAAGCTTCATAGCAAACTCTCTATTCTGATTTTGATGTCGCTCAACTGATGCAGTGACGACGAGGCCTGATGGAATATGCTTGAGTCTAACTGCAGTAGACACTTTATTTACATTCTGCCCACCATGTCCACCTGCTCGAAAAGCGTCAAATTCAATCTCATCGTCTCGTATCTCAATCCCCCCCGCTTGATCAATCTGGGGAAGAACTTCTACCATCGCAAATGAAGTTTGTCGTAACTTATCTGCATTAAATGGTGATTGCCGCACAAGCCTATGCACTCCCATCTCATGTTTTAAAAGACCATACGAATATTTCCCTGTAACTGCAATGGTGACACTTTTAATACCCGCTTCCTCACCTGGTGTTTCATCAAGGACCTCAAAACCCCATCCCTTCTTTTCAAAATATCGCGTATACATTCGATACAGCATTTCAGTCCAGTCCATAGCCTCTGTTCCCCCCTGACCAGAGTGGATTGCGAGGATAGCATCACCCTCATCATACTCAGACGAGAAATAAAGAAGGGTCTCCATTTTTTTCAAAAGTTTTTCTGCCTCGTGCTCCTCGCCTTCTTGCGCCCATAGCTGAAGAAGCTCTACTTCCTCTACTTCTTTTTGCAGAGCTGATAACTCCTTCATCTTCTCGCCAGCAGATGTATGGTCCTGCCAAAAATCAGACTGCGCACTTTCATCTTGAAGCTCCAGAATTTTTTTCTTTTTTGTCTCAATCTCTAATTTTTCAACAAGCTTTTGGATCCTATTTTTTATATCTTCCATGAGGGAATTATATCATTTATTCAGAGGTAGACTCTTAGGGAGTGAAATCGAATGAACAAAATCTTCAAACTCATTCTTCGCACTGTTAATATCTTTTACAACCTTTTCAGTTCTTCTAGCCATAGTCACCAGATCTGTGAGCGTTGTATTCATCACTTGGTGCTTTATTCCCTCAACAACATCGAGAGAATCATCCGTAATTTCTTCTTTAAATTCAGTCTGATCAACTTCTTTGGCATTTTTATCCTGAACTCCAGCAACGAGCTGTCGAGGAACACTCATCGCTCTCCTAATCGGCCGATCAAATACAAAAAGTAGTCCAATAAGTGCAATGACAAAAAAGAATCCAAAAATATGGAGAAGAATCTTTCTCTTCTCATGGTGGTGAGGGGAAATCATGATTGAATTACCTTTCGTACTTCTTCGATTATTGCGTCCCTACCTATTCTTGCTTCATGCATAAGTTCTTCTTTCTTTCCTGATTTAGAGATATTCTTCACGGCCAACTTGACCACTTTTACCTGGGTATCTTTCATGGCATCAAGAACAAAATCACCAAACCCACCATGTTCAAAGTGATCCTCAACAGTTATAACAACTTTCTCTCTCGTTGCTTCAATCGCATCAAGGATTCCCTGTTTATCGAGTGGTTTAATACTATAACAGTCTATGACTCGAATAGAAATTCCACTCTCGGAGAGCGATTCAGCAGCAGCTAAAGACTCGTGAACTGTGATGCCCGTCGCTACAACTGTGAGAAAATCATCATTGCTCTGTAATAAAATTTTTGATCCACCAATTGGAAAGTCCTCGTCATCTGCATAGATAACAGCTGTTTTTGGCCGTAGTGTTCGAAGATACGTAATACCTCTATACTCAAGGAGATTATGAGTTAGTTTTCTCGCAGACACTGCATCGCTTGGCTGTGCTACGACTGATCCAGGAATCGTGCCAAAGAGCGAGATGTCCTCAAGTCCCATTTGTGATGGACCATCCTCGCCAATTGAGACTCCCACATGCGAACCAACAAAATGAATTATTGAATCAGATATAGCAGCCATTCGTATCTGATCAGCAGCACGTGTTAGAAAGCTAGCAAAAGTTACAACTACAGGGTTAAGACCAATTTTAGAAAATCCAACTGCAACTGAGGCCATATTTTGCTCTGCAATAAAACATTGGACAAAACGCTGAGGAAACGCCTTTGCAAATAGTTGTGTAAAAGTTGAGTTCTGTACATCTCCATCCAAAACGACAAGTGATTCATCAATTGCGCCATAAGTTATTAAAGCCTGTCCAAATGCCTCTCTTGTCGCTACATCATTTTTTTCAACAATCTTTGTACCGACGTTTTCAACATCATTTTTCAAAGAAAGTAAGTTAGCAGACGGGAGAGTGAGATCAAATCGCAAAGACTCATCAACCGGAGCCAACTCAATCAATGCACTTGACAGCTCATCTGCACTAAGTGCTTTCCCATGCCATCCTTCTTTACCTTCGAGAAATGTAACTCCCTTGCCCTTAATTGTTCGTGCAATTATTGCAACAGGGATTTTTGAGAGAGATGCCCTTGCTAGAACATCGTCGATCTGCAAATAATCATGTCCATCAATAAGGTAGGTCTCAAATCCAAAAGCTTTAAATCTCTTCTCATACTCACTTGCGTCATTAAACATCGTCTTCTGACTCTGGCCCAAGGTATTCACATCAATAACTGCAATAAGATTTGAGAGGCCATAATGACTAGCAAAGTTTGCAGCTTCCCAGTTCTGCCCCTCAGCCATCTCCCCATCTCCCAATAACACATACGTTTTAGGTATTCTCAATTCTGAATTCTGAATTCTGAATTTTTTTTCTAATCCAAGTGCAATACCTGCGCCAATTGAGAGCCCTTGCCCCAATGACCCAGTTGCGCCCTGTGCAAAAGGGAAATGCGAGGTTGGGTGTCCTTCAAGAATACTCCCAAATTTTCGCAATGTATCGAGTGTCGAAAGCGGATATGCACCACTCATGGCAAAAAGCGCATAGAGGAGTGGAGCACTGTGTCCTTTTGAAAGAACGAGCCGATCATTCGCAAGGCTATCTGGTGCCTGAATATCAAAATGAAAGTGACTTTCGAAAAGCACTGCCATTAAATCAACCGCACTCAAACATGAAGTAGGGTGTCCTGACCCTGCGCGTGTAGTCGAGGTAAGACAAAGCGAGCGAAGCAGAATAGCTTTTTGTTCAACTTGAGAGGCAGGCATATAACTATAATAGCTTAAAGCTCTAGGCTTTTCCAAAGATACTGAGAACCAATCGTTTTATATGGCGACCACTTTTTAACTATACTTTCTGCCTGTTTTTCCGTTGGCTCAACTTTAAGCTGATAAACCTTCTGCAAACCACGCCTGAGACCAAGATCACTATAGGAAAACACGTCTGGTCTCTGCATTCGAAACATTAAGAACATTTCTGCAGTCCACCGCCCAATTCCCTTCACCTTAACTAATTCAGTGATGATCTCCTCATCAGTCATGATGTCAAATTGCTCAAAGAGTATCCCGCTCTCAAGTGTCTTTTGCGCAAGATCTTTTATGTAGCTGATTTTCTGCCATGAGACTCCGACATCGCGAATTGATTGATCTGAAAGCGCCAGAATATTATCCGGGGTTACCTTACCGCCTTCCAATAAGGCTTCGAAACGTTGCCAGATTGTTCGAGCTGCTTTCACTGAAAGCTGCTGACCTACAATGGAGGATGTCAGACTAAAGAAATAACTCTCATCTTGCACCCAGCTAAGTGGGCCAGCTTTTTTGATAATTTCCCCCATGATTGGATCTACTTTTGAGATGTGAAGGACTGCTTCTTTTTCAATTTTCGAGGTGATCACGAACTTGTTATATCACAGATATCGTATAATACCAATTATATGAAGATCGGCGGACATCTCTCAGTAGCAGGTGGCTATACCAATGCACTAACAAAGACGATTGATATTGGAGGGAATTGTGTACAAATTTTCTCATCATCACCACGAAATTGGGGCGTCAAACCAGTTACAGATGACACAATTGAACAATTCATTAGTTCAAAAAAAGAGCTCTCAATCGATCCTGTCTATTTTCATGCATCATATCTTGTGAACTTTGCAGACAGTCAACGAATTGGATCTGCGTCAATTACAACTCTCACTGATGAACTCACCCTTGCATCAAGAATGCAGGTTCGCGGTTCTATCATTCATCTTGGCTCATTTAAGCAGGAGGAGAAGCCTACACCGTCTCAGTACTCAATTGTTTTTGAAAATGTCATGAAAGTTCTGGATAACACCCCCACAGATTCACTCTTTATTATTGAAAATGCTGGAAATAAAAAACTAAATTGGTCATTGGAAGAATTGGGCTTCGTCATAAAGGAGCTCAATCACAAGCGTGTCAAGGTCTGCCTTGACACATGCCATCTCTGGGGAGCTGGATATGATCTCTCGACTCCAGAACTCTTTAAGAGATACTTTGACAATTTCGAAAGACTTGTAGGTATGGAGAAATTAGAGCTCTTTCAGATCAATGACAGCAGAGATGAGTGTGGATCCTTTAGGGATAGACATGAAAATTTAGGTCTTGGCCATATTCCAGAGGAGACTTTTAGACTAATTGTCAATGACCCCCTAACGCGCGATATGCCATTCCTTCTAGAAGTTCCTGGGATAAATAAGGAAGGTCCCGACAAGGTAAATGTTGAGAGATTCAAATCTTACCTAAACACCTAAAATTATCTCCCAAAAATATCTCAATTCATCATCCAAAAAAATCTTTCAATTTATGGTTAATTTCAATCGCAATACTATATATAATGAGGGTGATCAGCTGAACAAAAGAAAAACTACTTCTCTTCACCAGTTACGACAATGATATCATTTGTAAGTGAGTCATCTTTCGCCCTTGTAACACTAGTAAAGACTTTTTCCAACTCTTTAACAATTTCGTCACCCCTCAATTTTGAAACTTTATCAGAAAAAGAGACAGTAGTTTTTGTGTTGTCAGCAGAGTCTGCATTGCCCGTACTAACACTATTATAACCTAGCTCCTCCATAATTAACTTTACCTTCCCTGCCTGCCCAGCTGTCCCGGTTCCATTCAGAACAGCCACAGTTAACGACCCCTTATCTACTTCCTGTGTAACAGCCTCGGTTGGCTCTGGAGTTACCTCTGAGACTACCTGTGTCGGGGCTGGAGCGTTGCTAAATCTCTTTTGCTCCATAAAAAGAAAGCCTCCAAATACCAAAGTTGAGATCACTAAAAATCCTAAGATAACGAGAAGTGCAGTAATATTCCATTTCTTCACCAGGGTAAATGGCGGCATGTGCGTAGAAGTATTCATATGATGAGACGGTTTAGGCACATTAATCTCTTCATCATTTTTAGAATCTGTAGTACTTGGATAAGACTCAAGAAAGTTAGCCTGTGAATAGAGCTGTTCTTTTGAGAATATTGCTTTTACATCATCTGGGGCCAGCACATCCTCATCGACCTCATCAACAAAAAGTGAGAGTGGCACAACTGAACTTATCGATGAAGACTGCTTCTTTAATCCATTTATAACTATTTGATAAAATTTCTTACTTGTTACTAATATGTATTCTTTAGTCTTAGTTTGAATTCTTCTCTCAACCATATCTGACTTTTCATAAGGGATAGATGCGAAGAATTCTTTCTCTTTCTGGTCAGAACTATCAAGCGGCACAGCAGTCTGAAATAATATCCCTTTACCAACAACGATTACTTTTACATTCTTGGCATCTGAAACCTTATCTAACGCTGCAGAAATAAATGCAGTCAACGCATCCTCATCTAGAATCGTCTTATCTTTTACCAGCTCTTTGGGATAAGACACCGACAACAACACTTTTTTTTCTGTCTGAAGTGATAGTGAACTGTCAGTAAGATAGATAAGTGTTGGAATATTATTTTTTTTCTTTATCATTTTTTACCTTCTTCACATCTTCGTGAAGCTCCTTTTTGAGATCATCTGATACTTTTACAATTCGATCTTCAATCCCATCAATCTTTTCCTTTAGGAATTTCCAGACTGCATCATGATCATCATTTGCAAGCTCTTTCAAAAATAATTTTTTGTCAGCTGCTGACAGCTCTGAGAGAATTGCATCAAGAATTGCATGATGGAGACTAGACTCCATGATATGACTCAGGTGCACCCGCTCCTGATCTGATAAATCCATCTCAGAAAGAATAACCGTAATCGAATCAGCCTGAACGACTGTATGATAAAACTGTTTTCTACTGCTCATATTTTTATTATAACTCAACAGGTCCTAAAGGAATTTTATCATCTGGATCATTTATGAAAAAGTAGAGAACAGCCCCTTTTGCTCTCCCATCTACGCGCTCAAGATACTTCATGACCTCAGGCGATCCTCCAAGCTGCTTACCGGTCCACTGTGCAGGGCCTGCATCTCCAATAACCACGACCATCGCTTTACCATTCTGAGGATTCACCACTAGCATTTTTCGATACTTAAAAAAATCAACATATTTCTTCACATTGTCATGAAATCCTGGCGCTAAAAATGTCTGGACTGCAAGATAATACTTCTCGCGATCAATGTCTTTTTGAGTAATCTCATACTTAGAAGTTGCAAAATATCCCCACGCCCCACGCCCTGGTGCCATTCCTGATTTACCATACGTGAAAGCCTCATCAGTCGTAGCAAAATGTGAAGCCATCGTATCCCCTGGATAACGCATCAAATGCTGCTCTGCACCGATATACCCATAGCTTCGATTCAGCCTTATCCCGTCTATCTCTGGCCTAACATCAAATCCATATTCCCTTGAAAGCACTCCAGATATTGTTGCCTCTTGGTCAGTTGTTAAAGGCCCCACTTCTTCTGGCAAAAGTTTGGCGAGATCTGTAATAAGAAATGTCTCCTCTTTGATCATCGGTGCCCCAACTGACTGTGAATTTGCAGAGGGACCAACTGAGGTACCAATGACTGGTGGAGCAAAAAGCAGAAGTCCGCTAAGTGAACCTGCAGCAATATGCTCTTTGGCAGGCATATTCTTCATAATCCACTCAACTGAGTCCTTATGCTTCGTCAATAGTCTTTCCTTGATAGTTCTGTGTCTATCACTAAAGAGCGCATGGAGTTTTTGATAATCAGAGGATGGTGAAGCTGAAATAGGAAATGGCATTATCCTTATGGTGACATTTTTCGTCCTCTCAGTCAAATCCTACATTGTGTATAATGCATCCATGAAAGAGGCTACCTCATCACTTCCACAAGATTTTATCGAAAGGATCGAAGCTATTTTCCCTGCCCCAATGCTTGTAGATATATTAAAGTCATTCTCTACCAACTCTCCACTCGCAATACGAGTCAACACGCTTACCTCATCTCTTAAGGAAATCAAAGAAATACTACGAGCGAATTCAATTCAGTTTGAAGATGTCGCCTGGTATTCATCGGCACTAGTACTTCCAACTGCATCCACAGCACAGATTATGGCACTACCTTCCTATAGTGAAGGCAAAATTTATATCCAAAGTCTCTCGAGCATGATTCCAGCACTTGTTATGAATCCGTCGCGCGAGGACTCAGTGCTCGATATCGCTGCAGCACCAGGAAGTAAGACTACTCAACTTGCAGATCTCATGAATAATACTGGAACTATTATTGCCAACGATATTAGCCGAGCTCGAATGTATAAGCTCAAAGAGAATCTAAAAAACTATCATGTCAAAAATACAACATTAACGTATATTCATGGTGAGCAGATCTGGAAAAAATATCCAGAACTTTTTGACGAAACACTTGTCGATGTCCCATGCAGTATGGAGGGAAGATTTAAAACAGATGATCCAGATACATTTAAAGACTGGTCTTCTAAAAAAGTGAAGGAGTTAGCTCATCGACAGAAATATCTCCTGCGCTCGGCTATTAGTGCTACAAAGATTGGCGGATCGATCATCTACTCAACTTGCACGATCTCCCCTGAGGAAAACGAGGAGGTTATAGACTGGATACTTGAAAAAGAAGCAGGCAAAATTCATCTTGAAGAAATACATCTTGAAGGTTTGACTGGCAAAATGGATGGATTGACCAAATGGAAGGAAAAGACCTTCAATGCATCTCTTTCAAAAACACTTCGCCTAATTCCAAGTCAAATTCATGAAGGATTCTTTATAGCAAAGATAGTAAAAACTGCTCAAACTACGGACCTTGCGACGTATCTATGAGCAAATATATTTATTCAGCAATAAACCAACAGGAACAGGAGCTCTTCACAAAAATATCTGGCATATTTTCCTTTTTGGAAGAATCGTACAAGCTCTATGGGAGAATGCGATTTCGCGGATCAGACTATATGAAAGACCCGACGCCTGAGCTTGAAGGATTGGGCGAAGAGTCTGTCGCTGAACATCTGTTCTCATCAACTCTTCTCTGGGAGCTCCTCGCTCCAACGCTTCCCAATCTTAGTAAATATGTTGACCAAGAATCGATTCAACGAATGATATTAATACATGATATTGGCGAAGTCGCAAAAGGCGATGTCAGCGCTGAGAATCAATTAAAAGGTAAGGGGAAAAATAGAAAAGCAGATGAGGAAAAAGCATTTAATAAACTTCTTAAAGAACTTCCCTCCAAATCAAGAAACGTCTTCAATGACACAAGTCAGCGTTATGAAAAGGCCAAGTCTGACAAGACAAATACCGATATAACTGTTCTTACCGCCAAAGTCATCGACATGCTCCAGGGCGGACACTATCTTCTTACCAACAGTATTGATTTTTCTACATATAGAGAAACATATCAAAAAGTTATGGACGCAGGGTTTTTCCCATATACTAGTCGACTTCTTGAGTCACTGAAAAAGACTGACCTACTAGCATATGAAGAAGCTAGAATACTTATAAAATTTTATCTTTTTCTCTATGAGAAAAATGGTGCACAAATGGTAAGCGATGGAATTATCGATAGCATTATTAAGGACACCGACTATTCTCCTCAAACAAAATTAGAAATTACACTTTTTGCAGATCTAGACAAGGCCTATCTTTTCATGCAAAGCATCTATCAACTCTATGGAAGAATGAGATTTAGAGGTGCACCTTTTATGAAAGATCCAGCAAAAGATCTCACGAATATTGGAGAGGAGTCAGTCGGTGAACATCTTTTTTCAGTGACTCTTTTCTGGGAAATTCTCCACCCGATTATTGGAAATGTTTCAAATTCTCTTCAAGTCCAGAAAGTGAGTCAGATGCTTTTTATTCATGATATTGGAGAGATAGAACAAGGAGACATTTCTGCGGTACTTCAACTCCAAGGGGTTGGAACAAATCGCGCAGCAATTGAACAAGATGCATTTACAAAACTAACATCGATTCTTCCAAAAAAATCAGCTCTCTTTTTACAGCGAATAAATCATCGTTATGAAAAAGAGAAGAACGATCTAAATACCCAGGATAAAGAGGCCTTGATGACAAAGATCATGGACACCATCCAGGGCGATCACTATGTCATAACACATAGTATTGAAATGAAGACGTATGCACCAATTCATTCAAGAATAATTGCTGCTAAACTATTTCCATATGTTAAGCAGCTTGAAAAAATATTGGCCAAGGAAGGAAATAATCTTGGAGTAAAACAGCTACACATTTTCATCAAACACCATCTCTATCAATATCAAAAACGCGAGGGAACAATTCCTTGGGAAAAATAACTTTACTTCTTATATATAACAATATTTGAGTTATCAAAAATTGACTTGAATAAATGCTCACCAATTCCCCTTGCATCAATATCAGAACCAAGATATCGTGGGACAAATACCAACTCCTGATGGCCTCCATCAGATGCACTGATAAAGTCAGTTCTGTGCTCCCATCGTCTCTGTGTTAAAAGCTGCGCCACAATTGGATACTTCCAAAGTAATGGCGCGGAAGACTTATAAATCGGCACAAATGATGAGCTAAGGAAAATTACCGGATTATTCTGAATCTTGATCCTCTCAAGTGCATGTATTTCAAATTCACTTAAGATATATTGTTGCCTTGAAAATATAACAGATATTCCCATTAAGATTGCAAATATTGTAATAATAAATAGTTCGTATCTCATCTTTCCAAAATCTCTTCTTTGTCTGAACAAATATATAACCTTCACAAGAACGACAAAAAGAATGCCAAGACCTGCAACAACAGCTGTATTTTTGTTAAGTGGAAAGTATGGGAGCTTAAGGTAAATAAATGTAAATCCTAAAATAATTAATGTAAAGATTTGTACAGATTTTTTATCTTTCCTGACGATTAAAAAATAATGAAGAACTAGTAGAACGCTGAATGGTATAAGAAAAAAACCAACGATGATATTTGTAGAAATTGAAAATGGCAGGAGAAATAATGGCGAAAGCAACATCATTTTAGTATCAAAGATAAAAAGATCTATATCCTTAAGTGCATACTGCAAGTAGTAGATGAAAAAGAGTAATGGTAAAAATAACGAAAGAGTTATAAAGAATTTACTTTTATTTTTTCGCACTAGATATAAAGTTAATGCAGAATAGATAATCACAATAACAATGAATAGTTCTATCCAAATTGAGAATCGTGAATATCCAAATGTTTTTTGCAAACTGAGCCCATCTATCTGATTAGTTCCAAGAATTTTGTATGACTGACTATCAATCTCAACGACCTTCTTATCACCAGAGAAAAAACTAATTTTGCCTTTTTCATCTTTAACGTGGAGCTCTTTTGCATCTTCTAAAATTACTTTTTGCTCCTGAGAAAAACGTGAGGAATCAAGAATCGAAGACTCATCAATGCGAAGATACCCTTGTGTATTTGGAGAAAGATAGAATTCCTCAGAGTTCATCTTTGTATAGTCTCTAATATCAGTTATTGATAATTGAGTCCCTGTCTTTTTAATTCCAATTCTGAACCTTGAACTTTGGTACCAAAACGCCTGATCTCCAGTCTCTGGATCTCTTCGCAAAATATATGTCCCATCCTTATACTCAGCCTTAAAATATCTATCAGCGAACTCTCTAGCAGGAATGATCTCTGCCTCTCTCTTCTTCACAAGATCTGTCGCAACTCTTAAGTGACGCTCATACATTCCTTCATAGGAGATTGGAGCATATCCACCCTCGAGTCCAATTACTGCATTTTTAGTAGGACCATTCAGATATGTCTTTAAAAGATCTGTGAAATAATCATTTTCTTTAAAATGAAAATAATCTTGTAGGCTATACAGACTTGCACTTGGAGAAGATGCATATCCTAGGAGAGGATCACGACTTGCCCACTGCAACATCAATATCCCTGAACTCTTCTCAATACTCTGCGCAGGAATACCTGCATTTGTCTGAGACGCCAGATAACTAATACTCCAAGGTGTTCCCCATATTGAGTAGACATCTAGATCCAACTGATCGGCTGCACGCAGTGAGGACGTCACGCCATATTTGTCATGCATATAGGAAAGCGACCATGCATCAATCCACCAAGCACCAACACTTTTAGGGTAGTATCCAAATGTGTCATGAAATTTTGCAAAAACTACATCGATATACTTCTTTCTTTCAGATTGATCATAGGAGAAAAGAAATAGTCCATCTGAAAAGTACCATGACCCCTGACCTCGATAAAGCACACCCGACTTTTCAGCGAAATTACGATCAATCTCTAAAAAGATCCCCATCTCTTGATCCGTCATTTCCTCTCGAGCATATGACGTTAATTTACTATCCTCGAGTGCTGAGTACTGCCAAAGCCAAGTCGCTCTCACATCATATTTTTTTGTAATCGTGAACTGCCCCTTAAGACTAGTCAGGAGATCTGCTTTCTCAAGACCAAGTTGTGGTCCACGAATTTGATTGATTACACTAATTGATGGAAGTTGACCTGCAGCATGAGCATTTGTTGGAATAAAAATTGAAACAAGAAAAAGAAGAGTTAGAAGAACCTTGTTCATACCCAAAGTATACAAGAAAATGGCGCCCGATGGTGGGGCGCCGTGAAAAAAGGTAGACGATCGATGTGGATCAGGAAGCGAGCTTCCTAAGAGTATTCGAACCAATCCGAAATGGCCTCTTTGTCTGAGGATCTCGCTGCTGTTTCAGCAATTCCTCAATGCCATTGAAGACGAACTGATCGCTCACTCGGTTTTGAGGCGCTGGTCTCCAGCAAGCACTCGCAAACGAGGTATCAACTTCGCCCTGCCCCAATGGCAGGACAAATCTAGGCTCTTCTGTCCGTTTTAGGACAGCATCGATCCCGACCGACATTCGCGGTGACATGACACCCTCCTTGTTGAAAAGGATCCTTCACATCGAAGGAATTGAGAAGATTATAGAACTTGGAGGAACCAACAGCAATGGGGAGCAATTATTAATTTGGGTAGTGACATTTCTTGTATTTCTTTCCACTTCCACACCAGCATGGGTCGTTGCGACCTAATTTGTCTTTATTGATGATGCTATCTTTTTTCTTTTCTCCCTGGATCTCGCCACCGGTTCCTAGTTGTTGAGTATTTTTTACTTTTTGCTGTTTGCTGTTAATTGACTTCTTTTTTACTCCATCGCTTTGCTCGCCCTCGGGCACATTGGTAGCATAGCTCTCTAAATTAACATGGGTGTGAATCGGCTGATCTGTGATCTGATACCTGTAGACTAGATGCACAAATTGGTCATCAATTGTTGCGAGAAGGGATTGGAACATGGTATATGCTTCGTTCTTATATTCAACAAGTGGATCACGCTGTGCATATCCACGGAGTTGTACGCCTTGTCGAAGATGCTCAATGGCATCAAGGTGATCTGTCCAAAGAGTATCGATGATCTGCAAAAGCTGCTGGCGCTCGACATTGCGGACGACTTCTTTTGTCATCTGCTGCTCACGCTGTTCATAGATATCTGTTGCTAATTTATGCAAGAATTCCACCTTCTCCTCTGTCGTATGAAGAGCTCTCAACTGCTCAGCCAAATGTCCTTGTGAATGTTCATCAAATGGCACTATAGTCGTGAAGTCTCTGATGGTCTGTGTATCAATATCGTTTGTCTCATCAAAAGAAGCATTACCGGCATCAACAACAATCGCTTCAACTGCTTTATGGATTCTCTCAAGGACTTCTTCTTTCTGAGTTCCATCATCTGCCTGAGCTTCGACAATTCTTCGTCTCTCTTTATAAATAATTTCTCGCTGCTTATTAAGAACATCGTCATACTCAACAACTTGCTTACGACTATCAAAATAAAAGCCCTCTACTTTGACCTGCGCATTCTCAATTGCCTTTGAGACGAGCGAGTGAGTTAATGGCTGATCCTCAGGCATATTAAATTTCGTCATAAGTCCTGCAATTCTATCGCCACCGAAAAGTCTCATGATCTCATCATCTAGCGCTACAAAGAACTGAGATTTGCCTGGATCTCCTTGTCGACCTGAACGTCCTCTGAGCTGATTATCGATACGACGAGATTCATGTCTTTCAGTTCCAATCACATAAAGTCCACCGAGATCGAGAACTGCTTGATGATCTTTCTCCCATTTCTTCATCTCTGCTTTCTTCTCAGGAGCAGCGCCACCTAGGATGATATCTACACCTCGACCTGCCATATTAGTAGCAACTGTAACAGCATTTACTTTTCCAGCTTGAGCAATGATCTGTGCCTCTTGCGCGTGATTTTTAGCATTGAGAACTTCGTGCTTCACTCCTTTTCGCTTGAGAAGCTGGGAAATCATTTCATTTTTCTCAATAGAAGTCGTACCAATAAGAACAGGTTGCCCTGTCTTGTGCACTCTCTCAACTTCCTCTGCAACAGCTGTAAGCTTAGCTCGAGTAGTCTTATAGACTACATCTGAAAGGTCTTCGCGAGCCGTATTGTTGTGAGTTGGAATCACGACAACATCTAACTTATAGATCTTATTGAACTCCTCAGCCTCTGTCACTGCAGTACCAGTCATACCTGCAAGTTTTTCGTACATTCTAAAATAGTTCTGCAAAGACACAGTAGCTAGCGCTCTCGACTCACGCTGAATTGGCACATTTTCTTTTGCCTCAATTGCCTGATGAAGACCTTCTGAAAGTCTTCTTCCCTCCATAAGTCTTCCTGTAAATTCATCTACCAAAATAACTTCATTATCTTTGACGATATAATCTTTCTCTTTATGGAAAAGGGTACGCGCTTTGAGAGCAGCCTCTAAGTGATAGACTGTATCAAAATCCTGCTCATAAATATTGGCGAGCCCAAAAAGTTTTTCGATCTTTCCAATACCATGATCTGTAAGGTGAGCAGTTCTCATCTTTTCATCAATCTTATAATCAACATCTGAGGATAATTTATCTACAACCTTTGCATACTCATAGTACTTAGCAGATGGAGCCTCATCTGGAGCTGAGATGATGTGGGGAGTTCGGGCTTCATCAATCAAGACTGAGTCGACTTCGTCGACAATTGCATAGTAGAAATTGCGCTGGACTCTTTCCTCAACAGTTCGAGCCATATTGTCACGCAGATAATCAAAGCCAAACTCTGAATTAATTCCATAAAGAACATCGGCTTCATATGCTTCTTTACGAGTGATTGGGCGAAGATGCTTAAGTCTCTCCTCATTTGCATCTGGAGCTTTATAGGAGGGATCATAGATAAAAGACTGGTCATTGATCATTGAGGCGATAGAGACTCCGAGGAAGTGGAAAATTGGACCCATCCAGCCAGCATCGCGACGTGCAAGATAATCATTAACCGTGACGAGGTGAACGCCTTTGCCAGTTAGACTGTTGAGGTACAATGCGGGAACTGCAGACATAGTCTTTCCCTCACCAGTCTTTTGCTCTGCGATATTGCCAACTGAAAGCACGATTGCAGCCATCAGTTGGACATCGTAGTGGCGAAGTCCTAAAGTTCTGCTAGCAGCTTCTCGAACTAAAGCAAAAGCTTCCGGCAAGATATCATCAAGAGAAGTGCCATCCGCTATTTTTTTCTTAAGTTTTTCAGTGCGTTTTGGAAAATCTTCATCTTTTAATTTCTCAATCTGAGGCGCAAATGAGTTAACCTTATCGACAATGTTCTGAAGCTTTGATATTTCGCGGTCACTTGTGTCGAAGAACTTTCCAAGAAGGGGTAACATAGAAGCATTATTCTAGCACAGATTAGCCTTATTTGCTACAAAAAATCCTAGCCAAAATGCCTATTTTCGAGGTGAAATACGGTCTTTGCCGATATATTTTCGCAATACTTCAGGGATAATGACTGACCCATCTTCTTGCTGATAGTTCTCAAGAATTGCAACAATTGGACGATTCATCGAGAAGGCTGTGCCATTAAGAACAGAGAGGTATTTCCGCTCACCTTCATCGTTATAGCGCATATTGAGTCTTCTCGACTGGAAGTCAGTTACCGTTGAGGTCGACGTAACTTCGCGATATTTTTTCTGAGATGGAACCCATGCTTCAATATCGTATTTTCGTGCTGCATTAAATCCAAGATCACCTGTGCATATTCCTACCACCTGATAAGGGATATCCAGCATCTGGAAAAATTTCTCTTCTAAGCTCAGCATGAACTCATGCTCTCGATCATCATCCCCCTCTTCCACAAACGATACCATCTCAACCTTATTAAACTGATGTACTCGAAAAATTCCCTTTGTATCTTTACCATAACTACCCGCTTCTCTCCTAAAACAGGTTGAGTAACTAACATATCTTCTTGGTAGATCAGCTTTTTCCAAAACTTCATTCATATGAATTGGAACGACTGACTGTTCTGATGTACCAACAAGATAAAGGCCATCTTTATCTAAAGAAAAGATGTTTTCTGCTTCACCCATTGCGGTATATCCAAGCCCCTCCATCACACTATTCTTAATAAGAACTGGGGGAAGAATCGGTATAAATCCCTCCTTCATCAATGTCTCAAATGCCAACTGCTTTAAGGCAAATTCCAAAAGAACTCCTTCATTTTTAAGATACGTAAATCGTGCACCAGAAACTTCAGCTGCTTTTTCCGTGTCGAGGATATCAAGGGACTGTCCTAATTCAAGATGATCTTTAGGAGTAAAACTGAAATCATTTGGAGTTCCGACAGTTCGCAAGACCTCATTTTCTGTATCATCTTTTCCTATTTTTACATCAGGCTTTGATGGATTTGGGATCTTGAGTAGCTCAACATCCAACTCTTCCTTAAGCGCCTTAACAGCCGCCTCAACTTTTTCAACCTTTTCTTTTATCTCACGACCCTTTGTGATCTGTTCCTCAGTTGGAGCACCATGAATATCTTTTGTCGAAGCATTGCGCTCTTCTTGAAGCGCTTGAAGCTCAAGTGCAAGCTCTTTATGTCGCTGATCAATTTTAAGAATATGCTCAGCATTTATCACAACACCTTTTGCAAGGGATGCTGCCTGAATAACTTGGGGATCACTACGTAAAATTTTAATATCAATCATAGGGGGATTATATCGCGTTAGGAGACTGGGGTCAATTTGGTGAAATTTATTTCTTTGCTGGAGATTTAGAAGCTGCTTTCTTAATAGCTTTCTTTGAAGTCTTTTTAACTGCAGTCTTTTTAACGCCTTTTCCAGAAGCTGCTTTTACACCAACACCTGATGCCAACGCTTTAGCAACTGCGGACTTAAGTCTTGCTGCTTTGTTGTCATGCATAACATATACTTTTGCTGCTTTATCAATTGCTTTGTATGCAGCATTAAGGTTGTCCTGCGATGGCTCTTCTTTAGCTTTTTTAATAAGAGCTTTGTAAAGAACTTTCACTGTTTTGTTAGCAGCCTGACGTTTGATGTCCTGCTTTTGCTTTTTCTTTGCGTGTTTGAGTAGTGGCATAGAGGTATTTTACCATGTTATACTTGAATTCGCAACCTAAATCTATGACAGACATATTCAAAAAGGGTCTTGAAGTGCTCCTTAAAAGACAGACAAATATTCTCTCAGCCGCCTATATCATCATGGCGACTATTATATTTTCCCAACTCTTAGGACTTTTCCGCAATCGCCTCCTCGTATCCATCTTTGGAGCGTCCAGCACTCTTGGTGTCTACAATTATTCATCAATCCTCCCTGATACCATCTTCCAACTCGTCATTGCTGCTGCATTCTCATCTGCATTTATTCCTGTGTTCTCAGACTATCTTACTTCAGACAGAGAAAAAGATGGACACAAAATGGCGTCAACACTTCTAGCCCTTGGGCTTGGGGTCTTTAGTATACTATCTATAATACTTGCAATCTTTGCTCCATATTTTCTTCAACTTTTTAATCTTGGCAGTAACTTTTCTCCAGAACAAATGGTCCTCATGGTCAATCTGATGCGACTTTTGGTTGTTGGTCAACTACTTTTTATCTTAGGAACATTCTTTACAGCGCTTTTGCAATCGTACAACCATTTTTTCCTCCCAGGTCTAGCTGCTGCTCTTTATAATCTTGGCATAATCCTAGGGATCGTCTTTCTTCATCCATATTTTGGCATCTACTCTGCAGCGCTTGGATCGATCATCGGTGCGATTATCTACATAGTCTCCCAAATTCCACTTGCTCGAAAAGTTGGTTTTCGCTTTACTCCATCACGTCTCCTGTTCAAGCATCCTGGGGTACAAAGAATTTTCTCACTCATGTGGCCGCGTACTCTTCAAGTTGCGGTCCAACAATTTGGCACGATAGCTCTAGCTGCAATTATTGGCTTTATGTCAGATCCAGGACGTATGCATCTTCTTTTTGACTACGCAAAGATCTTAATGTTCGCCCCAGTCTCACTCATTGGATATAGCATCGCTCAAGCCGCCTTTCCAGTCCTGTCTCGAGAAAAATCTAACCTCTCAGAATTCAAGCAGACATTTCTAGCCAGCATGAATCAAATGCTTTATCTTATCCTCCCCATCTCAGCCCTTCTTCTCGTTCTTCGCATCCCGATTGTTCGTCTTATCTATGGAGCTGATATGTTTGACTGGGAAGCGACCAAACTTACAGGCTATACCCTCGCTTTTCTCTCCATCTCAATCTTTGCCCAGGGACTAATCGTTCTCTACTACAGAGCTTTTTATGCACTCCATAATTCCAAAATTCCACTTGTTGCCAGCACAGTCTCCACAGTATTTCTGATGATTCTTGGATATATTCTCGTTGTTGTAAATCATATGGGGATCGCAAGTATTGCCTTTGCTTTTACTCTCGCAAATATCCTTCAGCTAAGCATCCTCTTCTACCTTCTGGATAAAATTGTTGGTGGCTTTGATAAAAAAGACCTCACTATCTCTGGCCTTAAATTTGCAACAGCGACCATCCTCACAGGCATCGCACTCTACGTACCACTCAAGATCCTTGATCAGCTCGTCTTTGATACAACACGAACAGTTGGACTTATCCTCCTAACAGGGATCTCGGGACTTGCAGGACTTCTGATCTACCTAGTCCTCACTTGGCTCTTAAGAATTCATGAGGCAAGAACATATATCATGCTCTGCAAGCAAATTGGGAATTGGAGAGAAGTTCTTCACAAATCAGACGAGGTCATCG
Source organism: uncultured Gammaproteobacteria bacterium (assembly GCA_964533055.1). GTDB lineage: Bacteria > Patescibacteriota > Microgenomatia > Levybacterales > UBA12049 > JACROF01. Next base: position 42,542 of record CAZHKZ010000005.1, read on the forward strand.
ACCCCAACCGCACCTCTATTTAAGGTATCAGGAATATCAGAAGTATCAAGGGGATCAGGGGGAACGCTTACTCTTTTATTTTAGAACTGTATTTAAATAGAAAATATGCAGCTATTTTTCTAACATCTTCAAATTTTTGCAAATCTACTTCGGACCAGTATTTAAGCATCTCGCAAATCTCTGCTTGAGCTTCAAGCTCCTGTAGTGAAGTCTCGGCAATCTCTAAAAAATGAATTTTCTCTTTTTTACTCTTCTTTAAATACCCCTCAACAAAATTAGAAAGCACTGACACGCAAGCCCTTCTCATTTGGGACTTTAAACCAAACTCTTCAGTTCTTGGTAATTTATCTACTAATTCATAGGTCACTAGAATGAGGTCGCGAAGTTTTCCCCAAAGAATTAACTAGTGATATCCCTTTTCTGATTTATCCATTCTTTGATCTTACTTGGAGAAAAAACATTTTACTAGAAGATTTTCGAGGTTTCCCCTTGATACACCTGATACTTTTGGTACCCCACCCTGGTTAGTACATTCCATCCATGCCGCCTGGCATACCGGCAGCTGGCGCCGCTGGCTTTTCTTCAGGGATATCAGTTACCAATGCTTCAGTGGTTAAGATCATCGTTGCAACAGATACCGCATTTTGAACTGCAGAGCGAACTACCTTCAGTGGATCAATGATGCCTTCTTTAAGCATGTCTACAGTCTGAGCCGTCTCAGCAGACTCGATTGTCATTACGTTAAATCCTTGAGCACTACTTGAAGCCTCTCTTGCTTTCGCAATGAGCATTCCTGCATCAAGTCCAGCATTTTCCATAAGCTTGATGAAAGGGGCCTCTAGTGCACTCTTTACGATCTCAAATCCAAAGATCTCGTCCTTACTTGCTTTCGCTTTTTCTAGATCTTTCGTGGTCATCTTTGTCGCAACATCCAGAAGTGCGACTGATCCACCTGGGACGATACCCTCCTCAAGCGCAGCCTTTGTCGCAGCAACTGCATCGATGACACGCTCTTTGCGATCTTTCATTTCGACTTCAGTTGCAGCACCTACATTGATAACAGCTACGCCACCTGATAACTTTGCAAGTCTCTCAGAAAGTTTTTCTTTGTCGAAATCTGATGTACTCTTGGCTACAGCTGCCTTAATCTGCTTTACGCGAGCGTCAAGTGTAGCCTTTACGCCCTTTCCACCAATAATTCTTGTACTATCTTTATCAGACCATACTTTATCAGCTTTTCCACAGTCCTCGACAGTGACACTATCTAACTTTCGTCCAGTATCCTCAGAGATCACAGTTCCACCCGTAAGAACAGCTATATCTTCAAGCATCTCTTTTCGGCGATCTCCAAATCCAGGAGCCTTTACTACGAGCACGTTAAATACGCCTCGTAATTTGTTAAGAACAAGTGCTGCTAGCACTTCGCCCTCGACATCATCAGCGATGATGACAAGGTTCTTGGATACTTTCATGAAGTTCTCGAGGAATGGAAGAATTTCCTGAAGAGATGAAATCTTTTTATCTGTGATCAGGATATGAGGAGTCTCGATCTCAGCTTCCATCTTCTCACTATTTGTTACAAAGTATGCAGATGCATAGCCCTTATCGAATTCCATACCATCTTTATACTCGATCTCTGTTGTAAGGCTTCGACCTTCTTCAACAGTTACAACGCCATTTTTACCAACTTGCTTTAATGCCTCTGCAATGAGCTTTCCAAGATCTGGATCTGCAGCTGAAATAGTTGCTACATTTGCGATATCTGCCTCTGTGATGTCTTTAGCCATTTTTCGTAGCTCTTCAACGACATGTGCTCCTGCTTTCTCAATACCACGTCGCATTACCATTGGATTGGCACCAGCTGTGATCATCTTGATACCTTCATTTACAATTGATTGTGTGAGAATAGTCGAGGTAGTTGTTCCATCTCCTGCTACATCTGCAGTCTTTGAAGCAGCTTCTTTGACAAGCTGTGCTCCCATATTCTGAAATGGATCTTTGAGTTCAATTTCTTTTGCAACAGATACACCATCATGAATGATACTTGGAGCTCCCCATTTTTTATCAAGTGCTACATTGCGACCTTTTGGTCCAAGTGTTGTTCCCACAGCACGAGCTAGTTGGTTTACACCTTCTTGTAATGCCATTCGTGCTTCTGCACCGTATTTAATTTGCTTTGCCATAATAATTATTCAACGATTGCTAATATATCTTTTTGTTCGACGATCATCCACTCTTCATTCTCAACCTTGATCTCCTGACCTCCCCACTTCTTATACATTACATTTTGTCCGACTTTAACTGTCATTGGAGTTACTTTACCATCTGGATGGACATGACCTGTTCCGATTGCCATAACTGTACCAACTTGTGGTTTTTCTTTGACACTATCTGGCAAGATGATCCCACTTGCTGTCTTTTTCTCAGCCTCGAGAGGTTTGATAAGAACATTATCAAAAAGGGGCTGAATAGAATTTGTTGTCTTTGATTTGGTCGCCATAATAAGGTTTTTTGAAGCGAGTAATCACTCGTTCACTATCTCTGCTAATTTATACAATATAGTCGAGATATTGTCAAGCCATTATGAGACTCAACCATGCTTGACACCCCTTCAATTTTTCATATACGATAAGATTGGTGCAAAGCACTACAATCTATTATGTTCTCGCTTAAAAAAATTCTGCTCATCGGTGTCGTCGCTATTCTCCTTATCACCATCCCTGTCACCATGTATGTTCTCCAGCAGCAGCAAGAGATCAGATCTCAAGCTCAAGCCGCTACTTCTCTTAGCTTTACTCCGCCTTCCACCACCGCCAATCCACTTCAAGTAAAACTCGATGATAGTGTCAGTCTGGATGTCATGGTCAATCCAAATGGTAATACTATTTCATTCGTCAGACTCGAAATTCAGTATGATCCTACCAAGCTCGCACCACCAGAGGACACAGCTGCACTTTTTGTTCAAAACAAAACAGCCTTCCCTATTACCAATCAGCCAGTCGTAAGTGATGCTGAAAATGGCAAGATCATTGTGTCTGTCTCTGTTGAGCCACAAGCAGCCAATAAAATTACTACTCTTACCAAAGTAGGTACACTCCAATTTAAAGCAATTGAGAAGACAGAGACTCCAACACAGGTCGTCTATGGTATCCAAACACAGGTTCTATCAGAAGGATCTGGAGATCAAGCAAGTGAAGATGTACTTATGCCATCCGGCAAAACTCCAGCTATCATCGCTATCGTAGATGGAGAGCCAACTCCAAGCGAGTCACCATCTCCATCACCTAGTCTAACTCCTGAGCCAACTGCTAGCCCAACTGCATCCCCAGCTCCAACAACTGCAGCAAATGTCGCACCAACATGCGTAGGTCTAACTGCAGATGTGACAACTGGCGCAGCTCCATTGACAGTTAACTTTACAGCTACTGCATCTGATACTGATGGTACGATCGAAAAAGTCACCTTCAATCTTGGTGAATCAACCGTCACATCAGTGACTGATGGACTTGGCCTATCATCTGGCTCTGCAGTTCTTGCTCACACATACACATCTGGTGGCACATTCACTGCCAAAGCTACTGCAACTGACAATGGTGGCTCAGACAGTATCGAGAGTTGTTCACAGACCATCGTAGTCTCAGGTCCAACAGTCGCACCTGTGATCGCAACTGCTACACCAACCATTGCAGGTGGTGGCACCACTACTACAACCACGACAGACACAACAACTGTTGTCGAGACCGCAACACCAACAATCGCCAGTCCGGGACCAGGTGCTACCATCATCGGACTTGGAGCATTCTTCACAGCACTCAGCCTGATCGGAGCGATCATGTTCTTCGCCCTATGATAATCTAATAACTTGATCTTCTCCTGACAGGAGAAGGCGAGGATGAGGTTTCATTAATGCTCTTAATCTCCCACAATAAGAAGAGTAAATTAGCTTATTGAGGCTAAATCAGGTACAATTCCCATATGAAACTTTCCCATATTCGCAACTTTGCGATCATCGCACATATCGATCATGGTAAGTCTACTCTGTCTGACAGATTACTTGAGATTACGCATACTATCGCCAAGGACAAGCTTCAAGAGCAATTCCTAGATCAGAATCCTATTTCCCGTGAAAGAGGTATCACGATCAAGCTTGCTCCAGTTCGTATGAAGTACATTCAGGATGATCAAGAGTATGAGCTAAATCTTATTGATACTCCAGGACACGTAGACTTCTCATACGAAGTCTCACGCACTCTTGCAGCTTGTGAGGGCGCAGTACTCCTTGTTGATGCTACACAGGGTATTCAGGCCCAGACTGTTGCACACTTTTTTGCAGCAAAGAAGGAAGGTCTCGTCATGATCCCAGTTATCAATAAGATTGATCTGCCAAATGCAATGACAGAGGCTGTTGTTAAAGAACTTACAGAGACTTTCAAGTTCCACAGAGATGAGATCATTTTCATCTCAGCCAAGACTGGTGAAAATGTTGCGACACTTCTTGAAAAGGTAGTGGAGAAAATCCCACCACCCGAGGGCGATCCAGACGGGGATCTGCGCGCACTTATTTTTGACGCTGTCTATGATGAATATCGTGGCGTTGTCTCATACGTGAGAGTGATTGATGGCAAAGTCAAAAAGGGTGATAAGGTCAGACTTTTCCAAAGCGACGTTAAGACAGATGTGACTGACGTTGGATATTTCTCACCGTATCTTGCATCAGCTGATAGTCTTGGGACTGGAGAGATTGGCTACATTATCTCTGGAATTAAAAATATTCGTGAGGCGCGAGTTGGAGATACTATCATTGAGCAAAACAGCACCGCAGAGGCACTTCCTGGATACACCACTCCCAAACCGATGGTTTTCTTTGGCGTGTATCCCAAGTCTTCAGATCAGTTTGCACATCTTCGCGATTCTCTCGGCAAACTTTCCCTCAATGATACAGCGCTTACATTCTCTGAGGAATACTCAGCCTATTTGGGGAGTGGATTTAGAGTTGGATTCTTAGGACTTCTCCATGCAGAGATCGTCAAGCAACGACTCCAGCAAGAGTTCGATCTCGATCTCCTTCTCACGATGCCCCAAGTGCTCTATGAGAAGACTGAGAACAGTATTAATGAGCCATATATGCTCCTAACTATCTACTCACCAGTTGATTATGTAGGCGGGATCATGACTGTATGTCAAAAAAGGAAAGGTAGCCTTTTAGACGTCTCATACCATGAGTCTTATGCAACGCTAAGCTACGAGATGCCATACACTATGTTCATTCGCGGTCTTTCTGCAGAGATAAAATCTATTTCAAGTGGGTACGGAAGTATTGATTATGAGCTCACTGACTATCGACCAGCTGACGTCAAAGAGTTAGAAGTTCGTATTAACGATAACCCAATTGATGTTCTTTCAGAGCTAGTCTATACAGATGAAGCAAATTATATTGCTCGTGAAAAAGCTTCTAAGCTAAAAGATGCACTACCACGTCAGCAATTCAGACAGATCATCCAATCTGTTGTGGATGGTGTGATCATGGCGCGAGAAGAAATACCGCCATTTAGAAAAGACGTTCTTCAAAAACTATATGGAGGAGACAGGACAAGAAAGGATAAGCTCTTGGAGGCGCAAAAGAAAGGTAAATCGCGTATGATACAGACTGGAAAAGTAGTGCTACCTCAAGAAGCATTATTCTCGCTAATTGAGAGCTAACATGATTAAAAGAATTGTTACAAAAATTGAGCCAGTACCTTTCACAAAAGAAGGCTTTGAAAAAATCCAAAAAGAGCAAGAAGAGCTTCTACTTTCTCGCGTAGATGCGATAGGGCATCTACAAAAATCTCGAGAACTAGGTGACCTTAAAGAGAACGGGTACTATCAGGCGTCTCGTCAGAAGGTCAATGCGATCGATGCTAGGCTTCGTAGAATCAAATTTCTTCTTAAGTACGGTGTGATCAAGGAGTCATCAGATACAGGCATCGTGGAGATTGGATCCGAAGTCACTATCAGTTCAGATGGAAATGAATTTACATACAAAATCGTAGGTGGCGAAGAATCAGATCCAAGCAGTGGGGCGATCTCTCATAAGTCACCACTTGGCAGAGCACTTCTTGGCAACAAGAGTGGGCAAACAGTGATCTTCCATGCCCCCGTTGGTGACATCACCTACAAAATCCTCAAAGTCAAATAACTTCTTGTCAAACTGGAACTACTATCCTACAATCCCCTTATGTCAGCTAGTTATGAAAGAGAATTTGGAGTTGCAGGCGAATACTCGGTCCATTTTACCGATGGCATAGGGAGACATCGAGACCAAGACTATGGATTCAACGGCATTTTTACTGAAGAGGGTGGCAATATTTCAGGCACAGTAACAGATAGTTTTGGTGATGCAACAATTTCAGGGACGTTAAATACTGATACGCTCAACTTCGCCAAGACCTATATTGAAGATCCAAATCGTCCGCCAATTTTGTACAACTATCAGTTAGATGGTGGAACCTATAGAGGGAAATACCAGGGTGATGATGATAGATCACATGCGACCTATTGCAAGATACTTGAAGGTGCAACTCCCGTCCTCCCACCCAAAGACTCAGAGAATGGTCTTATGAAAGACAATCATTGGTATTCTCTTCCATAGATATAAGAAAAAACCTTGTCAAATCAAAATAAATTGCTAGAATGGGTAAGCAATGAGAAAAGTTCAGGGAGGAATTTTTATCGGAATAGTTATCATATTTGGTATACTTTTTTATGTGACCCAGGCGGGCTACCTAGGACTCAATAAAGAGATCTCATCAAAAGAAGCTATCTCAAAGATCCCTGATCAAATGAATTTCACTCAACAACAGCAACAAGCCCAACAACAGCAAGCTGCACAACAAGCAGCCCAACAAGCTGCAAAGTCTCAAGCTATTGATGTAAATACGCTTGACCCCTACAAAGTTGCCTCAGCTACCGCAGTCATCACTACTTCAAAAGGAGCTATCACACTGCAGCTTTATGGTGAGGCAGCCCCCTATACTGTGGCTAACTTTATTAAAAAAGCAAAAGATGGATTCTACAACGGTCTGACTTTTCATAGAGTTGAAGGATGGGTCATCCAAGGTGGGGATCCCGCAGGCACCGGCACGGGTGGCGGAAATATCGCAGTTGAGTTCAACGATAAGCCATTTGTGACAGGCTCACTAGGATCTGCCAGTCGTGGAGATGGAAAAGTACAAAACGATGCTCAGTTCTTTATCACTAAAAATGATGCTTCACATCTGAACGGAGCATATACTAACTTTGGAATTGTCACTGAGGGGATGGATGTCGTAAATAAAATAGGTATTGGGGATAAGATCACAGGGATCACTATTAAATAGTTAATATCCTCCCCCCGCCAATGTGGCAAGGGGAGG
>CAZHKZ010000006.1:0-41533 GCA_964533055.1 uncultured Gammaproteobacteria bacterium
AGCTCGAAATTCTCTGAGACTTCTATGCCTTCTGCTTCTAAAAGTTTCTTCTGCAATTCTTTATCTGCAGTCGCATTTCCACGAATACTGATGTAGCCTTTATTGTTCAAGACTCTCCACCAAGGCACTTCCCCACCTAATTCATTCATGATCCAGCCTACCTCACGTGCTGCTCGTGGAACTCCAGCGTAGGCAGCCACCTGACCATAACTTACGACTTTTCCTTTGGGGACAGAGCTGACAACGGAGATGACTGTATCTTTAAAAGGAGAGTTCATAGAAGTTTCTGCTGCATTTTTTCAGCTGCCTTCTTTTCAAGCTCACGCAATTCTTTCAACTTCCACATAAAAAGAGCCCCTTTATTTTTGGCATTACTATCAATAGCAAATGAGAGTGCCTTCTCTAGAATTGATCGATGCACAGTCTTTGAAAGCTTAATGTAGAGACTCTTATGCTTATAGTCGTCGAGGCTTTCTGAGAGATGGATTCCAAATGTCTGGAATTCACGAGAGATATATTTATCAGTTGTGGGATTGAATTTATCGAGGACTGACTTAATAGACTGCATGTTACTTCGTATTGTACATGTTTTGGGAGGCTAAGATGTCTTTCTCAAGAGCCAGCTCTAGGGCGTGAGAACATGTCTTGATGGCATGCTTTATCTTTGGCTCATCATGCTCATCAAAAACACCTAGCACATAATTATCCACTTTTCCTCGAGATAAAGTTTTTTTCATATGAATCTCTCCATCTGGATCAATCTTCTTCTCGACAGGTGAGCCAATACCCACTTTGAATCGATAGAATTGATCAGTTCCTAATTGTGATATCACCGACTCAACACCATGATGCCCCCCGGCTGCCCCACCTAGACGTATCTTGATCCCGCCAACTGGGAGATCGAGATCATCATGCACGACCCAAATGTCTTCTGAATCTACCTTGTAGAAGTTTTTAAGCGAGGATACAGATTCGCCTGAAAGATTCATATAAGTCTGAGGCTTGAGGAGAACGACTTTTATCGACTCTCCCTCTGCGGACTTATATTCAAAGGATGAGATTTCACCCTTGAATTTCTTCTCATTTGTCCAAACGGCCTTTGCTGGAGGTTCAATATCTTTAAGAAATTGTTCTACTACTAAAAAGCCGAGGTTATGGCGAGTGTTGCGATGCTCTTCTCCGGGGTTACCTAATCCAATAATTAATTTCATAATAAGCGTTATGGTAACTTCAAAATAGAAATACAGACACATTGTAAAATAATCCGAACATGTTGACAATGACCTAGATCACAAAAAAAACAACCCACACTTGATAAATCAAGATGTGGGTTGCCTAATAAATCCTAAGCTTACTTGTAGTAAGACTTAATTTGGAACAGAATATAAAATCCGATTAATGCTCCAACAACAGTTCCGACGATGCCATTGAGACCTCCAGCAAGAAGTGATGATAACACACTAACTGCTTGAGACCAGAATAATAGCTTCCAGCCGGCCATCTGTGAGTTCTTGAGCTTTGGATATGCCATGATCATGATGACACTTGTTACGATTGCGAGAACACCACTGATGAGAGTAGATGCCCCAGCCTGAACGCCTCCAAGAACCGCAACCGGTGAAACACCAACTGCTGCAAGTCCTGCTAAAACACCAAGAACACCGAAGATAATCGCGAACCAAGGTGTAATCTTAACGATGAACTCTCGAGCATTTGCAGGAAGAGCAGGTGCCTTTTTGAAAAAATCCTCCATCGTTACGATGATGTCATTACTTGTCTTATTTGTATTTGCCATTTAATACTCACCCCCTCTCATGTCTTCTTATTTGAAGACCTACTTCTCACATTATATCTCCGCACACCAAGATTTGTACATACATGCAATCTCAGAAAGTAAGAAAAATATTGAACAGCTTGCCACTGACGTCACATCTAACCTATACTTAAGGCATACCCCTCGGGAAACCTCTTGGTTTTTTGCATCGGTTGAACACTTTTATGGGAATTTTAGAACGTCTACCATTTCGCTCTCGTGGAAAAGATCAGCAGTCAATTAGGGCATATACAGATGCCCATATAAATGAATCTGAGAGGGATGAGGATCCTTACTTTGACGCAAAACTTGAAGATTTCTTAAGAGCAGGAAGAGGCACAATTATAGAAATCTCAGGAGAAGTTCCAATGTCTGACAATATACCAAAAAAACCACACTTCGATTCTGATGCAATAATTCTCTATGATGATGACCCCATCATCGATGATGGATCTACTTCCCAAACTGATGATCAAACATAGAGATTAACTCTTTTACCTCAGTAGCATCCTCAGGCTTTTTATCCTCATCTCTAAATTTCAAAAGTCTTGGGAATCTGAGAGCATAGCCTGGCTCTTCTACTTTTCCATCTTTCATCTTCATACCTGCTGTGTGATTTGGACTTCTGGTGATCTCATCTGCTAATACTTCTATCACAATTTCAGGCTTGACCCAGACAGATGGCTCAACTTTTGAATTTACCCTTGCAGGTTTATGGTCGACCTCAAGTCCTTTTGTTTTCTCCTTAATGCTTCGCCATTCGTCATCTGATAGTCCTGTCCCGATCTTGCTCACAGATACGAATTCATCTGCTTCTTTGTCATATATTCCTACCAAGAGTGCTCCAGCCCCAAAGTCCACCCTTTTCCCTCGTCCGTAGATATAGCCCAAGATCACGCAGTCTATCGTATCTTGCAACTCACCTGAGGAATGTCTTTTTAACTTCACCCAATTAAAGTTACGCCCACCTGCTTCATAGAGTGAGTCAGGTCGTTTAACGACGACTCCTTCTAGTCCTTTTGAAATAGCATCATCAAGCATCAGCTGTAGCTTCTCTGGCTCCTCCAAAACAACTCCAGGTGATGGGATCAGGACATCATCCCCTTGGATAATTCTCTTCATGACCTCTACCCTCTCCATAAGTGGCGTATCCATAAGAGACTTTCCTTCGGCATACAGGATATCAAAGACAAATGCTTTTAGGGGAAGAGTCTTTGCAACTTCATCGATGTTATGTTTGCGGCGCCTCTTTGTCGTCTCCTGAAATGGCAGGAACTCCTCTGAGTCTGGTTGATACGCAAGTGCTTCGGTATCAAGTACTGCAGTCTCAGCCTTTACCTGCTCAAGAGTGGCCTTGGTAAGCTCCGGGAACATGTGTGTCATCTCTTCAAGATTACGGGAGTACATTGTGACCTTGTCACCATTTTTGTGGATCTGAACTCTAAACCCATCGTACTTATATGTCGCATGGATTTTATCCCCCATCTTCTCAAATACTTTGACTGGATTTGGAATTCTTTCACATAATTCTGATCTAATTGGTCGCCCAACACTCACAGTAAGCTTAGATACCGCCTCTAATCCTTCTTTTGCCAGCGTGACGCCGATAAGACCAAGATCTGAGGTCTCGTTGTATGCTTTCTCCAGCACTTTTCTCTTTGATTTATCGCCAAGATATGCGATCGCAAGCCCATCAAGCACTGTCGGGTCTCCAACTCCGAGCCGAGTACTACCTAGAGGAACACGAACTAAATGTCGACTCTCTAATGGATCTGCATGCTCTAGTAAAGTAGCAAGAAGTGATATCTTTTTCTCAACTGATCCTTCGCCATTTGTCTGAGCAATCTCAAGAAGGCCATTAAACACATCATCGATCGAGAGATCGTCTTTCTTAGCTTTAGTTTTCGCTTTGATACGAAGTTCATATGCAACGATCCCAAGATCCCCTGCTTTATCTGATCTTTCTAAAACGTCTTCTTTGGAGAGATCAAAAGCGAGAGCGATAGCCTGAGCGACCATCTTGTCTGCCATGCCAATCTCAATTGGAGCATAAAAGGGAGCTACTCGACCTTGAGTCAGGTAGATCACCTTATCAAGCTCGTCTTTAGATACTTTAGAAAACATCTCAGAAAGAATATCTATGAGTGCAAGGCGAGACGATGTCTCTTCCAATTTATCTAGATATGATGCAAATTCTTTATAAAGCATTTGTTTCAAGCCATTATATATCTAGCCGCTTTCGTTTTGCCAACCTTTTTTATGATCTTTGAAGCGATAAGGCTCTTTAATTCATTAAGGACTGTGTCCTCTGAGACTTGAGGAAAGAGCTGTTTAAAGCCACTGTTCTGCAAATGACCCGTCTGTTGAATATATTCAATCACCTTAAGCTGGCGCTCGGAAAGCATGAGAGGCGCTCCCCCCAATTTCTGCTTGATCTTACCATCAATAGAAATTCTCTCTACTTTCTCTTTGATTCGTGTTAGCTCAACTGCTAGACCTTCTAAGAAATACTCTAGCCACTCAGTCAGATCTCCCCCATTTTTTTCAACAGATTGAAGGGCTGCATAATAATCCGCTGCATGATGATCAAAGTATTCTTCCAAAGAAAAGAACTTCCTTATGTCATACCCTTGCTCATACAGAATAAGTGTTGAGAGACAACGTCCGACTCTACCGTTACCGTCTACAAATGGGTGGATACGGACGAATTCATAATGAACAACTCCTGACTTCAACACTGGATGAATATCATCATCTGTCGAGGTATTGATAAATGACAGTAAATGATTAATTTGCACAGGAACTGCGACAGCTTCTGGTGGCCTAAATGAGACTTCGCCGGTAAAGCTATTTCGTATCACTACTTGAGTTTGACGAAAAACCCCCTTCTTCTCATCTGGCAAAACCCGCTCTACAGTAAGTGAGTGAAGTTTGAAAATATCATCTGTGGAGAGTTCCCATTTATCGTTTTTCTTTTCAAGCGCTCCTATATACTCCATCGCTTTTCGATAGTTGATAACTTCCTGCACATCCCGCTCTCTACCCATGATCGTCTCGCCCTGCAGCACCTTCTCAGCTTGAGAAAGATTGAGCTCGTTACCTTCTATGTGGGTTCCATAGTGCACAGCGCGCACCATCGCATCATCCCTGAATTTCTTTTCGTAGTATGGAAGAAGTGGCGCGTGATCGATGAATTGTTTGGAGGCTTCAATTGCCCCAATGAGGCGAAGCATTTTGGTAGTAATACGATAGTGAGGAGAGTACATGATCGCTCTCAATTCTCGCACAATTCCCGAGGTAAAACAAGCCTATCTATAGGTAGATTTGTGTGACGAACTATAGATATCTGCCTCCACTTTCTTTACAAGTAAAGGAAAAAGGTGTATAGATATGGTGATAATGTCTGAGTTGATAAAACCAGGACCTCAAGAAGCTAAAAAGCGAACTCTTTCTAGGAGAGATTTCATGGGCCGCTCGGCAGCAGCTGCGATAGCCGGAGGAATTGGCCTTTTTGGATATACGGGCCATGTGAAGGACTCTCTGGAACCAGAAATAGCACCAACGAGATTGATTGAACGTCATAGCCCGAGCGCTATGGGTGCCACCTCTCAAAAACAATCAGAAGTTTACGACGAACATCATATCCCTCTTTTACAAAAAGCTAGCAATGGCCTTATTGGGATAGGAGGACTTACTATGGTCGCATATATTGTCGACAAGCATGTTATAGAACCAATCAGGGCAGAGAGGGCACTCTACAAATTCCCCGACGACATCCCAGAGACTACAGTTGATGATCCCGATTTCTCTTGAACTCCCAGAATTAACACTTCGCTAGCTTAACCTTGCACATCTTCGCCATCATCCTTATAATAGCCTCGTGAGATACCCTTGGGTCTTTTTATCAATTTGTGGAGTTTGGGTTGCAACGCTTGCAGTTCTTTTCGTGAATATCGTCGAACCCACCACAATCTATATTTATGCGTCAGTCACTGTCCTCATTCTTTTCTTCTTAGGTTTTGCCCGCAACTAAGTCGAAGGATCATTTATGCTACGCTTTTTATTCATTATTACCCTGCTTATTAAGTATGCGGTCCTCTATGCACTCATGCGTTTGAAAATCTATCGTTTTCCACGTGACAAGACAATCAAAAAGTTCTTCGAAGAAGCTGGTGGATCATTTATCAAATTTGGTCAACTCTTAGCTCTCCGCGTTGATATTCTTCCCCGCGAATACTCCCTTGAAATGTTTGACCTTCTCGATCATGTGAGACCATTCTCCTATTCAGATGTAAAAGAGATCTTTTTAGATGACCTTGGAGCAGTTCCTGAAAAAATATTTAAAGACTTTCAAAAAGAGCCATTTGCTTCAGGCTCTTTCGGCCAGGTGCATGCAGCCAAACTCGAAGACGATACGATTGTTGCTGTTAAGATTATGCGCCCTGGAATTGACGAGATGGTCCAGGCCGACTTTCTCGTTGTGAACTGTGTCGTCTTTCTAGCAGATCTCTTCTTCAAAATATCAGGGATTAATTGGAAAGAGTTTGCCTCAGAATTCAAGCGCTGGACTCTCCAAGAACTGGATTATCAAACAGAACTTGAAAACGCTGAGAAATTAAGAACTACACTAGCCCCAGAAAGCCTTATCGTCATCCCCAAGATGTATCCACGCATCTCTACAAAAAGAATTCTTGTGCAAGAATACATTGATGGCTTCCCACTAACGAGAGTACTTCGCGGAATGAAGGAAGGTAAAATAGATCACAAAGGCCTCCTAGATCTTGGGATTAATCTAAAAAAGGTTCCACATACATTGACGTACGAACTTCTCCACCAATATTTCTTTGGTGGATTTTTCCATGCAGATCTTCACCCCGGAAATATTATTTTGTTGCAGAACAATAAAGTTGGACTAATAGACTTTGGCATAATGGGAGATCTCCTCCCCGTCAATCAAATTTCCTTCATTCGATTTCTCAAGGCAATCGGTGACTTCAACTTTAAAGAATCTACTTTTTACTTCGCAGACGTCGTATCCGATGATCTTAAGCAGATGATTCAAAGTGCTTTCCCTGCGAGCATTGACCAAAAACAAGTTGATGAATTTATCAGAATTCTCAGTGATCATCTAGCCCAAACTGTTGAGTCGACAGTTCGTAATTCCTTAAAAGACCTCAAAGAAATGAAGACTGATTATACCGTCGTCTTTATGAGAATAATGGGAGTTGCTGAGAGTTATAAAATCAAATTACCAAAAGAAATGGCCATCTTTATCAAAGCCCTAAGCACCCTTAGTCTTGTTGCAAAAGAGATGAATAAGGAATTCTATATCCATGAAGACCTAAGAGATTTCTTTAAGATGCATCCTGAGGAATCAATTCCAGACGGTCTTGCTATCAGAAGCCCAAGGCGAATTAGTCGAGATAGAGCTCTTGAAAGACTCAATAACTGGCTTGCCTATCTCATGGAGACGAGACCGGACATCTACAAACTTGTTAACACTTACGTAAGCCAGTATAATCGAATCGATCAATAAAAATACCAATGTCAAATATCCAATAAGAGATAGGAATTTTTGACATTTGATTTTCTACTAAACATATGGATAAATTCTTAAACTTTTACAGTAAATATCCTTGGGTCGCACTTATTCTTGTAATGCAATGGCTTGCTACTGCACTTACTGTGATTTACGCAAAAAATGTGGATGTTACTACAGTGATGGGTGTCGCCTTTATCTCAACTATCGTTTTTGCCTACTTTGGCTTTAAAATCCCTAAGGGTTAATCCTTCTTAAGCTCGATTATTGTCGCTTCTTTTACTTTGCTTTTAATAAACTCCTGATGCGTTGTCGTAAGAATCGTCTGTTGCATTCCCACGATATCCAAAACATCTTTGATATGCCCTTCATCCAACTCTGAAAAAATATCATCCAATAAAAGGAGTGGTCTCTGACCCATGACTTTCTCAATGTATGTCAGTTGTAGTAATTTAAGTTGCAAAACAACAAGTCTCTGCTGACCACGAGATCCGTACTGTTTTACATTTCTTCGCTCAACTTTGTCCTGGAACTCGACGAAAAAATCGTCTCTATGTGGGCCTACGAGGGTCACCTTCGCACCGATCTCAGCCCCTCTGTACTGCTCAAGCCTTTCTTCCGAAATAATACTGTGGTCATAGGTAACAAAGAGATTGAAAAGCGACTTTTCCTCAGTATTAAAAAAGTCGATTAACTCCTGTCTTTTCTGTGTAAGATAGCTCCCATTTTTTATCACAATTTCATCCCAGTATCTAAATTGCTCATCATTACGAATCCCTGTCTCAGCCACGACATCAAGCAGTGCATTTCTCTGACGAAGGGCCTTTTCATAGGCAGTTGAGGAGAGTCTGTACTGACGATCAACAAGATCTAGAACATCATCAAGAAAAGATCGCCTGTGGGATGGTGAGGAGATAATAATATCTAGATCTGATGGCACAAAGAGTAGCGCTGGGAGCCTGCCTGCAAAATCGACTCTCCTCTTAGGAACGCCATTGACCAAGAATCTTTTTGCAAATGATCTGCTCATGCCAACAGAATCTGTGACAATCGCTTCAAGCGTATCTTTATTTCCCCCTTCTTCTATCTGACCCTTCACCCGCGCCAGATGCTGATTGGATGCGATCATCTGAATATCTTTTTCTGCCCGAAAACTTTTCCCAGATGATAGAAGAAAAATGGCCTCAAGAAGATTGCTCTTCCCCGCTGTATTAGGACCGACGATGATCGTTGTCTGAGGAGAAAAAAGGTAGGTAGCTGATTCGTAGCTTCTAAAATGTTGTAGGGAAACTCCGGAGAAAATCATTCAATGACTGTACCAACAAACGCTTTGCCAGTAAAGTAGTTTTCAATATTTTCAAAGTCTTCTCCATGCATAACGACAACTTTTGCTCCCAGCTCTTGAGCCTTTTTAGCTGCAATCGGATCAAAAGGAGCGTTAAGACCTGGCTCCCATTCATCCCCTACTATCTTTCGGAATTCTTTCCATGTCGTCTTCTCAATTGGCTTAGCATCTTTAAACTTCTTGGGATCTTTATCGTAGACTTGAGCAATATTGCTTAAATTGATAACTGACTTTACATCATAGTCTTCGCAAAGAAGGAGTGCGCAATAATCCGTAGACCACCCAGGCTTCCATCCGGCTGCCACCACGACTGGTTCATGTGCTTTTCGAATGATCTCGTAATGCTTAAGAATATATGGGTGTGCTACATCGCGAAAGATTGTCCTGATCAGGTGTGCATTTAATTTGGTCGCGTGGATACCAAGATAATCAAGATCGTCTCGTGTCAGCTCGTGCCCCACGACAGATCTACCAGCATCTCGATAGCGTCTAGCGATAGTACCACCCCCTGACACAAGAAAGAATTGACGATGAGGATGTGACTTAAGTTGTGCGCGAATAAATGTATTGAGGTTGGAAAGAAACGTGGTATTTACTCCACCTTCTGGAGCAACGAGGGAACCGCCGATAGACATTACGATTTTCTCAGTATAGGTGCTGGTCATAAAAGCATACCTAAAGATAGCATGCACTGGTCATAGTAACACAAAGGTTTTAGGCTAACAAGAACACCTATTTCAATCTAGCTCTGACATAGAGGGCAGTAAAATGTCCCTCTTCCGCCCACCACTATTCGCTCAATCGGAGTGCCACAATTTGCACACTTCTCACCCGCTCTCCCATAGACCTCGAAATGATTTTGATGCTCACCTTTTCCACCATCAACCTGAATGAAATTCACTTCACTTGCCCCACCATGTTCAATTCCCTTCTCCAGAACGTCAATCAAACTTCGGTAAAGGAGCGCTATCTCATCTTTTTCCAAACTTTTTGCTTTCCTGCGCGGATCAATTTTGGCCAAAAAGAGCGCGTCATTTGCATAGATATTGCCGACTCCTGCAATTTTTTGCTGATCCATCGTGAGCGTTTTGATGGGAACACTTGAAGACAAGATTATTTCCTCAAACTCTTGTAGCGATAGTGTCCCTAACAGCCCTTTGAGAGGTAACTCTTTGCCTAGTGATTTAAAGAAAGAAAGCGCATGGACATCCTGCGTCTTCACAATCTTTATCCAGCCAAACTTACGAATGTCATTGAAATACAGCACTCCGAATGACTTATGGCCAATAGCGGATAGATGGAAAATAACATGCGTGTGCTTGTGTGGTAATTTCTCCGGCAATGCGATACTAGGATGGAAGTTCTTTTTTATTTCTTGCTTATCACTTATTGCTTTTTGCTTATCGCTGACAAAGATGAACTGCCCCGTCATCTTGACATGAGCAACGATACTTAAATCATTTGCAAAATCTATCACAAGTCCTTTGCCAAATCGCCTCACCCCTACTATCTCACTCTCTAGTATGTCCTTTGGCTCTCCGTTGAAAATCCTTTCATAACGAATCTCAATATCTGAGATACTTTTCCCAACAAGATATTTTTCAAGTCCTCTTCTAATTGTCTCTACTTCAGGTAATTCTGGCATATTATTTTTCCACTCCCCAACGTAGTTCCGCTAAGCTTAACGAAGTGGGAGCATGTCAGGATTTTAACACAGAAGAACAATCATGGATTCGAGAGACTAACTTTGCTAGAATACTCGATAACTTCATGAAGATTGGCCAATGCCGGCTACATCATTCAAGAAGACTCGTAAAGGAGACGATCATGGTCTGGTCGATCTTTCATGTCAGGCGCTGGTGCGCATCGATAGTTGCTCTCTTTCGTCTTTGTATAAAGGATGAAGATCGCATGGAGGAAATGCCGTGAATTTAGTTCTGGCATTCAACGAAGTTTCGACAGGGATCACAGCTGATCAGATCCCATGGCTACTGGGAGCTACTGGCTTAATTGCAGCTGCTTGCAGGATTCTGACAAAACGCAATAAGGACTGAGGACTTGATCCTCTCTGTACACCACCTCCTCCCCTAGACAACTACGGGAGGAGGATTTTCCAGCCTCGATCTAGCCTCACAATCTCTATTTTGCATCTTATAGTATTGACATCTTGCATAGGAGTGCTATAATCCGATTTAAGGTAGTAATTACTATGAAAATAGCCTCATATAGCAGGCTATTTTCGTTTTAGACACTACTCGTTCTTTAAAAGACTAGTTGCGTAAATTTTGTAATTCCACATTTTGACTGTGGCCTTTTTGGTAGGAGCTACTCCCCTCTTCCCACCCGATAGGCCACAGTTAATGCATGATCTTTTCACTATACCCTTATCATCTGGACGATGATAAAGAGTGTGAAAAGACGATCTGTGGAGGATGTTTTCAGTACTCCCAAGGAGGGAAGATGACCGATCTCGAGAACATCAAGTACTGTGGTAAGTGCAAGGAGCATGTAGTGCTACACCTAGGTGTATGCCCGGCATGCTTCAAAAAACCCCACAGTAAGAATCGGCGAAAGTCACGGACCGCCGCAAAAAGACGGCGATCATCCGCACGCAAGTTCCACGGGGGAAATCGATGACAAGACACTCAGATTGCCCAACGGGCAACGTTGTCCATCGAGCACATGAGCGAGAGGCAATACTTGCTGATCTCCTCGACTATGATGGAGAAGGTGGTAGCGAGCCTGCGCCTCTATTCACGATCGAAACAGAACTCAATGGAGTTTTGGTCACGCTCGGCGAAGAAAACGACAACTTCACGATCAAGCGAGGAAACACTCGCCCAACCAAGCAGAAGAAGTCATTCAACGAGCGGACAGTCCGCTTCTTCCGACTTGCGAAGCAGGTCGGGCTTCTACAGCCAGCGATCAATCTCTGGCTCTTTCTCGGCACGCCAGAGGCGTGTCGACGTTCAAAGTCGTGGAAACGCCTCTCAACGTGGTTCAGTCGTCAAGTCGCTCTGAGAAACCGGCTCGCCCTCGCGGCGAACGCCTGAGGAGAAGATCATGGAACATGAACTTGCATCTGCCATCGTTGCAGCGGTTTGCATACTGCTGATTATCATCTCGGCAGTCAAAGTCCACGCTGAGCGAGGCGAGCACAGCCTCTACGGCAAGCTTGGCGGGACACCGTATCGCCCGTTGCACTAGTCAATTCATCACTTCCGTCCCTGCGCAGATGCACTGGGGCGGAAGTCTTTCTTTTAAGAGGATTTCACCAATGAGGAGATCTTTTTCTTAAATATATCTTCACTAAAATCTTTTGCTCTCTTCACACTTTCTTCCTTACTCCACTTTTTCTTCTCAAATTGTTTTATTGTTTTTTTAAGACTCTCAACAGTAAGCTCATGAAAGAACACACCTGTCTTACCTTCAACAACAGTCTCTTTGACCCCACCTGAATGATATGCGATCACAGGTAGACCTTGACCCATAGCTTCAACCGGCGTGATGCCAAAGTCTTCATCCTCAGATGCGAAGAGGAATGCCTTTGCCCTCTTCATTAATGCCAGCTTCTCCTCATCATTCACTTCCCCCACAAATTGGACAAGGTGTGTCTTTTCTCCATTTGCCATTTCACGTAACTCTTCCCCATACCCTCCAAACCCTTTTCCAAAAACTTTGAGTGGGATCTTAAGCTCTAAGCATGCTTTTACAATAATATCCACATGTTTTGCACGTGCCAATCTACCCCCTGTCAAATAATAATCTCCGGATTTGCCATTTGCCATGTGCCATTTGCCATGTGCCAAACTGACAGGCGGATAAACAGCGACTGCATCTTTGCGATAAAACTTTTGTATTCTCCTCCTCACTTCCTCAGAATTAGCGATGTACTGATCAACATTTTTAGATGCATCAAAATCAACGATACGCAGAAAATGATTCATGACTTCACCCACTACTCTTAAGGCTTTATTATTCTTCCACTCTCTCGCCGTAGCGTATCCATAGAGGTATCGAGGAGGCGTATGGCAATAACAATAAAGTTTGGCAGACTTTTTATTAATCATATTTGGGAAATAGGCACCTGTAGCTGAAGAGATAATGACATCATACGAGGAAAAATCGAACTGCTTGAATGCTAATGGGGAAAGAAGCCTAAGTGGACTTATCAACTTTGCGCTGAAAGGAATGAGCTGAAAGAATGAAGTCCGAATGTTCCAATTTTTAAATCTATCCCTATGAGGACCAAGATATGAAGGGAGATAAACGCTCGTATAGACATCGGCCTTCGGATAGATGTCGTGAAGTGCTTCAAGTACCCTTTCTGCTCCCCCGTACTCTTTTATATAGTCATGAACTAATGCTACTTTCATAGGAAACCTAATTGCTCTTCGTCTTTATCGTTTTTTACTTCAATTTTTACTTCTTCAACCGGTGGTGGATTCTTGGCGTCAAGGCGAGCAATGAGACTCTTAAACTGATGGGCTTCAAATCCTTTTCGAACAGATGCTAGATCTAGATCCTCCACCTTGCATGTGTCCAGTTTCAAATGCACTGGCGCATCCAGAATGATCGCTGCCAATTTCTTAGCAAGTGAACCCTGCTCTGCGTCTGTTGCTAGCTTTAGCGCAGTGCCTTCGGGAAGCTGATCTAATTTCATAAAAATGTTTTCAAAAGTGCCGAACTTCTGCAAGAGAGATGCTGCAGTCTTTGGACCAATTCCTGTGATACCAGGATATCCATCAGACTGATCGCCAATGAGAGCTTTATAATCAATAAATTGTGCTGGAGTGACGCCGTATTTCTCTTCCACCATTGTGGCATCAAAGAGCGCAGTCTTGGTCATACCGGTTATCGTCATTAAGATCTTGGTCTTATCATTCACAAGCTGCAAAAGATCTCTATCCCCTGTCACAATAACAACCTCATCTATCCCCTCCTCTACTGCTTGTCTTGCATATGTCCCAATCACATCATCACCCTCATAGCCATCGGCTGAGGCGACGTGAACTTTCATCGTCTCAAGTAGTTCATCTATTAATTTGAATTGATCAGATAAATCACTTTCCATTTTGGGTCGATGCGCATGATAACCCGCGAACATGCTCTGTCTGACAGTGGGCTTGGTGCGATCAAAACAAATCACGAGATGGGTTGGCTTTTGTTCTGCAAGAACTGTCAAAAGCATTGAAAAGAATCCATAGACTGCGTTAACTACTTGCCCACTAGAGTTCGTAAGGCCTGGCATCGCATGATAGGCTCTATGCAAAAGGGCTGAGCCATCAATCAAAAGGAGCTTAGTATTCGGAGTTTCAACCATAGCGTCATTGTAGCATGTATGGAGAGGAATCTATTAAACTATTTCTTTGCAACTGCAGGAATAACTTTAGGACCCATCAGCCTAACAAAGTCATCAGCATCAAGTGTTTCTTTTTTGATCAATTCTTCTGCGATCTTATCAAGGCGCTTTCGAAGCTTTTTCATGACACCTTCAGCTGTCTTGTATCCTGCTTCAATAATTCTTCCCACCTCAACATCAATCTTGGCAGACATCTCATCTGAAATATCCTTCTGCTCATACATTGAGCGCTGTTCACTATCAAGATTCAAGGGTCCAAGATCACTCATGCCAAACTGTACGACCATCGCTCGTGCAACTCTCGTAGCCTTCTCAATGTCATCAGATGCCCCCGTTGTGATCTCACCAAAGACAAACTCCTCAGCAGCACGTCCCCCAAGCATGACTGCAATCTGCTCAATCAATCGTGTCTTAGTCTCATGAACGCGCTCTATCGGCTCCATCATGGTATGTCCAAGACTCATACCACGAGAAACAATAGATATACGATGAATTGGATCCATATGAGGCATATGCCACGATACAAGCGCATGCCCTGCTTCGTGATACGCTGTCATTTTCTTGTCTTCATCTGACTGAAGGCGCTTCTTCTCAGGCCCCAACTTAACCTTTGTTGCGGCTTCTTCGAGATCGACCATATCGATTTCTTTTTTCTCAAGACGCGCTGCAAGGATAGCTGCTTCATTGAGCATATTCTCAAGATCTGCTCCTGAGAACCCAACAGTTCTTTTTGCTATCTTTTCCCAATCAACATTTTTCTCAAAAGGCTTACCCTTTGCATGAATACCCAATATCTCTTTGCGTCCTTTCACATCAGGCAACTCAAGCGCAACTCTTCTATCAAAACGACCTGGGCGAACAAGAGCTGGATCAAGAACATCTGGCCTGTTGGTTGCTGCCATGACCACGATCTGCTCATTTTGTGTAAAGCCGTCCATCTCTACCAGAATTTGATTCAACGTCTGCTCGCGCTCATCATGACCACCCATTGGACCTATCCCTCTCTGTCTTCCAATTGCATCGACCTCATCAATGAAGATAATAGCTGGCTGCGCTTTTTTGGCTGTGTTAAAAAGATCGCGAACTCGAGAAGCACCAACACCTACAAGCATCTCCATAAATTCAGATCCTGCCATTGAGAAAAAGGCTACATTTGCCTCACCTGCTGTAGCTCGTGCCAAAAGTGTTTTGCCAGTTCCTGCAGGTCCAATCATCAAGACGCCTTTTGGCGTCCGTGCGCCAAGTGCTTTGTATTTCTGTGGGTTTTTCAGGAAGTCTACGATCTCTGTCAGCTCTTGCTTTGCCTCATCTACTCCCGCAACGTCTGCAAATGTTGTCTTTGGCGTATCTTTGTTAAATAACTTTGCTTTTGATTGTCCGAAAGAAAAGATGCTCTCCTGAGATCCCCTAGCCTGCTTGAAAATCACATAGAAGAAACCAATCATAAGAAGTGCTGGGAGGAAAATCCCTAAGATACTGAGCCATCCATCCATACCAGAATTATCTTTGATACCTACCTTTAGATTCTTGTCTTTAAGAGATACTCCCGCATCATTGAAAAGTGAGTAAACATCAGCAGATGGCTCTTTGAAAGCAACTACTTTCTCGCCATTTTTTCTAAGAACTTGAAGCTTTTCATCATTTACGACAATTTCTTTAACATTGCCTGCTTTAACATCTGAAATTACTTGCGAAAGAGGCACAGTCTGTCCAGACTCTACTGTGTTGCCAAATGATCCAACGATCATTAAAAAAAGGAGGAACAAAAAACCATAAAGAAGGAGATTTTTCCAAGAGGCCTTGACCTTCAATTTAACTATTTTATTCTTTTTGTCCCGAGAGGGAACTTTGCGGGATTGCACAGCCATAACGTAGGTGTGAGTATAACAAATAAGACCTCTAAATACTACCCTACTACCTTATTGAGATAGTTCGATCTTTATAATCAACAAGACCATCCTTAGAAAGCTTGTGTAGCAGTGCATCAAGCCTTTCTCCATCAATTGGATTTATATCAGCAAAATAATCTAGAAGACCTGAAAACGATATCTTCTTTATCTCAAGTAAGAGCTTGACTGTCTGACCACGATACCACCTGTCTGATGACTTAAAATGAGATTGCTTGGCGATTGGGATTTTAACTGACTTGAGGACAAGCGATGAAAAGTCCATAAGGGCCTGGTTCCACTCAGATGCACGCCCTTTAGGCAGTATCTCTCGCGCTATGTCTGCAATTGTCTTCTCATCTGGTAACTGTCCTTGAAAAAACTCCGCCGCAATCACTTTGCGAATATTGGTATCTATCACAGGGATCTGCGCGTCATACGCAAAACAGGCCACGGCTGAGGCTGTATATTGCCCAATACCCGGTAATTTCTTTAATTCTTCAACACTTGTAGGCAATGCATTTCTGCCACTATTCACGATTGCCTGCGCAGTTTTTTGCAAATTCAACGCTCGCCTGTTGTAGCCAAGACCAGACCAATATCTTAGAACTTCGGCTGCTGGCGCTTCTGCCAAACTTTTGATGGTGGGAAATCTTTGCAACCATGCTTCGTATTTTGGGATGACACGTGAGATCTGCGTCTGCTGAGACATGATCTCAGAGACCAATATCTTATAGGGATCTTTTGTAGATCGCCAAGGAAGTTCGCGCTTATTTTCCTCGTACCAAGAGAGAATCTTCTCCTGAAATTTAAGTATTTCTCCCTGTGTCATGAGGATGATCTTAATACATTTTGGAACCAAGTGGCGAGTCTTTATCTGGACGGACAAGAACGACGTTACCTTGGTCGTCATTTACTCCAAGTGTGAGCACCTCCGAGATAAATGGACCTATTTGCTTGGGAGGGAAATTAACGACACAAAGGACAAGAGTTCCTAATAATTCTTGAGATGAATAATTCTGGGTGATCTGAGCACTTGAGTGCTTGATACCGATCTGTGGACCAAGATCGATCTTTAATTTGTATGCAGGTTTTCTAGCTTCTGGGAAATCTAGTATTTCGATGATCTTTCCCACCCTAATGTCTATTTTTTCAAAATCACTATATGAGATGTCCATTACTTTAGAGTGATAAATCCCATCTTTTTCTTTACTTCTCCTACTGTTGCTTGCGCAATTCCGCGACATCTTGCAGTATGTTCTCTCAAAATTTCATCCACAATCTGTGGGTTTTCCTCAAAATACCTTCTCTTTTCTTGGAATGGTGCAAGTTCAGCAGAAATAGCGCCAGCTACGTCTGTCTTCATGTCAGAATATCTGATAACTTTATTCTTATAGTCCTGAACATATTTCTGGTGCAATTCAGCTCCTCCGAATAGATATGCAAGGATAAATAGGTTTGCAACTCCACCCACTTGAGGAATAGATCCGCCCTTTTTACCGTCATCTGTTGGGACTTTTGCAAGTCTCGCCTTTACCGTCTCAACATCATCTGTCATGTTAATAAAGCTACCATCGACTGACTTACTCATCTTGCCATCCCCCATTAAAGATGGAATATACTCCCCTTTTGTCTTGAATCTTTTTGGCTCTGGAAAAGTCTCCCCATATGTTGCGTTAAATTTGCGAACTATTTCACGAGTCACTTCAAGATGTGGCTCCTGATCAATCCCAACTGGCACGAGCTCACCTTTGTACAGCATGATGTCTGCAGCCATCAGGACTGGATAATAAAGAAGACCCATATTTACATACTGAGGATGCTGCGCCTTTTTATCCTTATATGTTGGAAGGTCTTCAAGTCGAGAAACTTGATAGATGGTACCAAGAAGGTACGCCAACTCCATGTGCTCTGGGACGAGTGATTGGATCTCTAAAAGACATTTTTTAGGGTCTAGTCCGGCAGCTAAGTAATCAAGAATGATACTTCTTGTCGATTCAGCAAGTGTGTCTTTGTCATAAGGTGTGGTAATCGCATGAAGATCAACAACGGAAAATACTGCGTCATACTCCTCTTGCAGCTCGAGCATACCCTTAACAGCCCCCATGTAGTTGCCTAGATGAAGCCTGCCTGTTGCTCGTATACCAGAATAAACTCTCTTTTTCATAGCTTCATTATACATTTATGTGTCTCTTTATAAAAGATCTTCAGTTCTTTGTAGTTTCTTTGACTTGATTCATAAATTTTTTAACCTTACTTATATCAATATTCTCATGATACGATTTAACATTTACTTGATCATCCTCGGCCTCCCCACTCTTTAATGCCGTACTAACAATTGCAGCGTCTGCAAACTTTAGTAAATCCTTAATATTTTCCGCAGTTGCCCCACTGCCTACTATGATTGGGAAGTCTCCGACAGCATTTCTAACCTTGATTAGATCATCCACAATAGGAGCATCACCAGTCCATTTGCCAGTAATAATTAGTCCATCTGATCCATCACAAACCGCTTTCTTTGCACTCTCAACAAGTGACATTTTGCCAAGTGTTTGAGCATGCTTTACGTGGATATCTGTCAATAGAAGAATGTCCTCTGCATTTAATTTCTCTCTATATGAAATTGCTTCTGTCGAAGTAGGTTCTATTGTCCCGTACTGTGTTTTCACCTTATCTACAAAGACGGGGACTCGAATGAATCTTCCTCCCGTTTTCTTTGCAACCTGCATTGCTGACTTATAATCATTCCAGAGTACAGATACACCAAATGGACAGAGCGGTGCAACCCCATCAACTAACTGCTCTATAGCATTTCCAACTATGCTCGACACATTTATAGAATGTGGGTAATCGTAGTTATTTTCAAAAATAAGAGCGTCTACCCCACCATTGATAAATGCCCCTGAGTCAAATAGAGCCTTATCAAGAGTCTCAGACATGCCCGAATATCCAGCATGTCCAGGTAGTGGCATAAAATGAACCGCACCAATAATTGCCTTCTTAGGGAAAAGTGATTTAAACTTCATAATAAAGAAAAGGTTCGTCCCGCATATTGCGGGACGAACCAGGTAGTTCGATTAGTGACTGGCCCAGCCACCCTGTGCCTCCTGCAATGGCCTCAAAAGAAGCTCAAAATTGCCGGGAGATCTCTCCGCGAGCTTGACCTGAAAATTGAGAGGATTCTCATCCCCAAGATCAACTTCGGCGTGCACAAATGCACTTGAGAGCGCTGCAATTGCCTCGTCATTCACTCCGATGAGCGAGTTGTTGAGCGCAACAAAAACCTGCGAGCATGCTTCCCGACGAAAAAATGAGAGCCCTTCAAAGCTCTGGTAACTTTTCCCGGGAACAAGGATGAAAATCATCACAACCTCCTGTTTGTGCAGTGACTAATGATCGAACATCGCAAACATTGGGCAAGAAGCTTCGAGCGCAATTGCTCTGGCTTACTGACCAACGTCAGGGCGAAAGCCCTCGCAAAACTACAAAGTATTCTCTTCTATTCTTGCGAGGACCTTTTCTATTTCACTGAGCGAAAATTGCCGCGTTGAATTTCTTTTGATCCTCTTGTCACTGTTGCAACTCCAATGCCCAACTCTTGTGCAATCTTACTTTGTGGAATGCCCTTTTTAAGCATCTTAACAATCTGAAGTCTAGTTGGTATCTCCTCCAACTCTTTTGGAGTAAGTATCCCCTCTAAAAGATTTGTTAACTCTTTTTTATCTTTGCATGAAAGAATAACTGAGAGTAATTCATCAAAGGATTTGTTCTTCATACATACTATCATACTAGTATGCTGATTCGTTGTCAAGAGGCTTATGCAGCTTTTCTGGAGAAGATGTTCCGTGCAAATCTACTCAATTTTCCTCGGGTTGATTCTTGAGAAGTGCTATTAGATGCGGGGATGGCAGTATCTCCCCGACTAAAATCATTTTCAGCGAAGTTCGATCGTGAAGTAGGAAACTGAGAAATATTATTTGGAATATCTTTCTCAGATTTTAAGGCCTCTAACTTTCTACCAGCATCAGATCGAGATGGGCTTGACTCCACAGCAATCGGTGCTCTCGGTACAGATACCCCACCCTTGAATTCTCCACTCGCAACTGTATCACCCATCATCAGATCCATTTCAGCTAGGGCCTTCCTTTGGGGAGCAGCAACGACCTCTGCCTGCATTGCAGCCCTCGTGATCGCAAGCTGCTCTTCTCTCTGTCGCTGCAGATCTGCTTTCATTTTCTCTTTTAATTGAGAATGTGCCAAGGAAATGTTTTCTTTAGGGACTGGAGGGGTCGTTATATCTGTCGTATCCTGCTTCAGTCGATCAAATTTCTGATTTGCAGTCTCTATCTGTGGTGTTGGAGAAGTTCGATATCTATCTAAGAAATTCCATCGAGATTTCTTGCCTGAGGCACTTTGATTCTCATTTGTAGTCTCATCCATGGATCTATAGTACCAACTGGGCTTAAAATTACGCAAGCCAAGAAGATTTGAGCTCTTGAAATGATTCGTCTAAAATTGATTCTCTTATCTTCTTCATGAGATTCACGATGAAATATACATTATGATAAGAACCCAGACGCTGTGCCAGGATCTCATCTGCTTTGAAAAGATGCCTCAGATATGCCCTAGTATAATTAAGGCACGTCGTGCACTGACAATCCTTATCAATTGGTCCAGCATCTAACGTAAATTTTTCATTGGTGATCTGCATAGTAAAGTTATTTTCTTTTCGTCCCCCTGAGCTTGGCGATATATACAGATTGCCGTGCCTACCTCTTCTCGTTGGTGCAACACAATCAAAAAAATCAACCCCAGCTGCAACACCTTCAAAAATATCTTGAACTTCGCCAATGCCTAGAAGATGTCGTGGCTTGTCATCTTGAACATGTGGCATCACCCAGCCTAGTGTTTGATACAGCACATTTTTAGAGGTATATGACCCGCCAATGGAGATAGCTGGAAAGTACTTGTCTGTAAATTTGGCAGAGGCAACTCGAAGGTCCTCAAAATGTCCGCCATGGATCACGCCGTACATCAGCTGATCTTGCCTCTTTTGTGCTGCAAGGCTTGCTAGTCCCCATCTGTTAGTGCGCTCAAGTGATACAAGTGTGGTCTGATAGTCCCAAAGCGGCGACTCATGATCATCAAATGCAACGATGAGATCTGCTCCCAACTCTTCCTGGGCTTTGATAGAAACATCTGCATCAAACCAGTGTTTTGATCCGTCAATATGGGAGTAAAACCACACGCCATCTTCATTAACTTTGGCAGCTCTTAGTTGATTGAGCTTGCGATCCTCTGAGGTTTTTGTGACAGCTGGTAATAGACCTGCGCTCTCAACTGGATCAACAAAGACAGACTTTGAAAATTTACTTAAGTTTCGCCCCATGTGATCACGGACCTTTACTTTCTTCTGCGCAACACCGAGTGAAAAGACCTGAAATCCCCCGCTATCGGTCATTGTGGGCTTATTCTTCCACCCCATGAACTCCCCAAGACCGCCCATCTTTTCAACCATATCTGTTCCAGGACGAAGAAAAAGATGATAGGTGTTGGAGAGAACGATCTGAGCACCAATTGCTTCTAAGTCTTGAGAAGAAAGCGTCTTAACTGTGCCTTGCGTACCTACAGGGTTAAAGTTCGGAGTAAGGATGTCACCATGTGGAGTTGATAATCTTCCTGCCCTAGCTTTTGATAAGGTATCTTTTTGGAGAATGCTGAATTTGAACATCAGAGCTTGGCCACCTCTTCTTTAAACTGCAGACCTCGATCTTTGTAATTCTTGAACATGTCAAAACTCGCGCAACCAGGAGATAGAATGACGACATCTCCAGGTAAAGCTACTTTTGATGCAGCCACCACAATTGTAGCCATATCTTTTGCACCTTCTAGGTAAACTGCTTTTGGTCTTTGGTCATCAGTCTTTAGCAACGCTTTTTCAATTGCCTCGCGAATTCTTGGCCATTCTTCACCAATGCCAATAATGGTTGTAATATTTGAAGCCTTTGCTATTACTTCTGCGAGATAGGTAAAGTCGCTTTGCTTAGATGACCCTCCAAGGATCAAGACCTCAGGCTGTGTAAATGCCTGAACTGCAGCTGCTGCTGTCTCAGGGGTTGTAGAGAACGAATCGTTGAAGTACTTCACGCCATTCACTTCAGCTACTTCTTCGAGTCGATGCTCAAGTCCTTTAAAAGTCGCAAGCACACTGTAAAGATCTTCCTTTGAGGCTCCTGCTAATGTAGCAGCCATGCATGCTGCCATCACATTCTCAAGATTATGATGACCTAAAAGCGCAATTTTATCTGTATCGATGATCTTCCATTCAGCCCCTTTTACTCGAAGCCATACTCCGCCATCTCTAAAAAAGCTCCCCTCTTCTGTGCTAGGCCTTTCAAGACTGACGTAAAAAACTTTTCCATCTGTATAGATATCAGACTCGTGACTTGCAACATAGTCTCGGTTAATCACCGCAAAACATTCCGGCTTCTGAAAGCGTAAAATATTTCTTTTCGCATCAATATACTCCTCAACAGTTGCGTGATAATCTAAGTGTTCACTTGTCATCATCAAGATCACTGCGATATCAGGACTCACTGTGAGATCTTGAAGTTGAAAGCTTGAAAGCTCCAACACCACACGCGATGTCTCATCAAGTAGATGGAGAAAGCCTAATGGAGGTATGCCGATATTGCCACCAAGATATGTCTCAAAATCTGCTTTTTTGAGCATCTTCGCAATGAGTGTGGAGGTAGTCCCCTTTCCCTTAGTACCAGTAACTCCAATGACAAGGCACGGACATAGCTCTAAAAATATCTGGCTTTGAGAGGTGATCTTGGCTCCATTTTTTTCAGCCTCCCCAATTTCAGGAAGTGACCGTTTAATACCAGGACTTCTGACAATCAGATCAAATCCTTTAAGATGAGAAAAGGCATCCTTGCCAAGAACCACTTCTCCAAGCTTTTCTACTTGTACTTTTACACCCTCATCAAGAGATTCTTTCTGATCAAAGAATGTGATCTGACTTCCGTATTCCTTTAAGAATTCTGCGCTCGATAACCCTTCGACGCCCACACCAAGTATTGCTACTTTCTTATCCTTAAATGCTGCTGCCTGTTCACGTGTTAATTTCATACTCCGTATTGTACCAAACTGTGCGTATAAATGGCTATTTATGCCCTCGTATTTAGACTTATAGTTTGACTAACGGGGTATGAAAATGATATATTCCCATCTATCGTGTCGACCAGGTCGGTTGACTCAAGCCAGGAAATCTCACACTCCTGAGAAGACAATGGAGGCTAACATGACTGGTAAATGGCAACTTGTCGAAGTTGAACTCGACGGTAGCGTCAAAGAAATTCCAAAAAAAATCCAAGAAGCACTGAACAGTCTCCCAGGGGACGCAAGAGCGAGCGCTCAAATTTTAACAACTCAGCTCCGTACGCTGAGCACGGGGTGTCCATCCTGGATGGCACCGGTCAAAGTTGCGATCTTCTTCTTTGCGGCAGAGCCAACTCGTATCTTCACAGAAGCAGACGACGAGCCAGAGTTCTTACCAGAGCACTGGGAGCGCCTGAACAACAACATCTAGGCGCGATACGTGACCATTACAATCTATACGGGCAGGACTGCGCTTCGCGCACCTGCCCTTTTTCTACTATATTTTCATTAAGCTCATCTATATGATGAGTATATGCTCGCAAAAGTGTACTCAGCAGCAGTTGTTGGACTTGATGCTATTCCCATTGAGGTTGAAGTAGATATAGCTACTCAAGGCTTACCCAACTTCACCATCGTTGGACTTCCTGACAAGGCAGTTGAAGAAGCAAAAGAGCGAGTCCGCTCAGCCATCAAGAATAGTGGCGCAGACTTTCCAGCCAGACGCATCACTGTCAACCTCGCACCTGCCGACCTACCTAAAGAAGGGCCTTCCTACGACCTCCCCATCGCTATTGGGATATTACTCGCCTCAGGACAAATCAATGCAGATGTCTCCAATCTTCTCTTTTCAGGCGAACTCGCACTCGATGGTAGACTTCGGCCAGTACTAGGCATACTCCCCCAAGTTCTCCTAGCTCAACAGCAAGGCTGGCAAGGATTCTTCGTGCCAGAGGAAAACGCTCGAGAAGCTGCTATCATCGATTCTGTTCATATTTATCCAACCCACACACTACTCTCACTCTTCCATCACCTTGCGAAGCAAAAAGTTATTGAGCCTCAAAAACCAACGATATTTGAAAATGAATCTACTCAATTTGAATTCGACATGAAAGACATAAAGGGTCAACACCTCGCCAAAAGAGCCCTTGAGATCGCTGCTGCTGGAGGACACAACGTGCTCATGAAAGGACCTCCTGGTGCAGGCAAAACACTTTTAGCCCGGACCCTACCCTCGATCTTACCTAATCTCACCTTTAGCGAGGCAATTGATGTCACCAAGATCTATAGCATTGCTGGCAATACTGTACTAAAGGGACTTGCCAAAACTCGACCCTTCCGCTCCCCACATCACTCAACCTCCCTTGTTGGATTGGTTGGAGGCGGCACTACTCCTAGACCTGGCGAGATAACGCTTGCTCATCGAGGCATACTCTTTCTGGATGAACTTCCAGAGTTTCCTCGCAACGTCCTGGAGACACTACGCCAACCAATTGAAGATGGAATCGTCCATATCTCTCGAGCCAACAATAAGATCTCTTTTCCAGCTAAATGCATGCTGATCGCAGCCCAAAATCCCTGTCCATGTGGGTATTTTGGTGACCCTACCAAAGAATGTAGCTGCACCCCATCACTGATTAGTCGGTATCAAAAGAAAGTCTCGGGTCCCCTCTTGGACAGAATAGATATTCATCTCAGTGTTCCTGCTGTTAAGACCGAAAAGCTTACTGAGGCCACTGATGACAATGAGTCATCGAGTGATATTCAAAAGCGAGTACAAGCTGCTCGAGATATCCAGACTACACGCTTCCAAAATACGCCCCTAAAAAGTAACGCTGACCTTGGGACGAAATCACTCAAGGAGTACGCACCACTAAGTGAAGATGTTACAACACTTCTTAAAAAAGCTGTTGTAGCACTTAACCTGTCTGGACGTAGCTATCATAGAACTCTCAAGGTGGCCAGAACTATCGCAGACCTCGCAGGTTCCATGGAGATAAAAACAGAACATGTCGCTGAGGCGCTACAGTATCGACCAGCTAAGCAGTAGTTCTCAGTTTTCTGCTACCTATTCTCTGTCCTCCAGAAATATAACTCTAAGTGGACTGATAACCGAGGACAGACAACCGACAACTATACTATAATGATCTTGTGAGAAAGCTTCTTACCGTCATCATCTATACTTTCATCATCCTACTGATTGGTCGCAATCTCTCTTTTTTACCTCGATTCCAACTACTCTCCAACCCAAATACCTACGCAACTGAGCTTGAGAGACAGACAAAAGACACAGTGGCTAAGAAAAAAGGTAGCTACGGCGTATCGTACTATGACCTCACATCTAAAAAGGGCTATGGGATCAATCAAGATGAGATGTTCACCGCCGCCTCAATCAACAAACTACCAATCATAGCAGCACTTTACTATCTTGAGAACAAGGGTAAGATCGATTTTGACGAGCAGATCACGCTCTCCGAGAATGATATCCAGGACTATGGCACTGGTAGCCTGCGCTACGCCAAACTAGGAACAACTTACACGCTCAAAACCCTCGCAAAGCTCTCACTCAAGCAATCTGACAATACTGCTGCCCACATCTTGGCCAATAAGATAGGCATAGCGACCATCCAAACTACGATTGAAAAGTTTGGCCTTGTCCAGACAGACATTAATAATAATCAGACTTCCCCATCCGATATGACCCTTCTCCTGCAAAAGATTTGGGAGAATCAAATTACTACTCCCGCCAAAACAAAAGAACTTCTAAGCTTTATGAATGATACCGATATCGAAGATAGAATACCTGCAGACCTCCCTACCGGAACTATCGTGTATCACAAGACTGGAGATGCAGTTGGCAATCTTCACGACGTTGGGATCATCAAAAGTGGTGATGATATCTTTATCCTCTCAATCCTCACCTCTGATATAGGCACTGATGAGAAAGCTACAAAAGAGACTATCTCAAAAATTGCCAAAGATACACTCACTTTTTACCAAAAACATCGATAACTCATGAGTCGAATACAACTCTTCACAACTCTTATTGGATGCCTCTTTCTGTCCATCCTCTTTTTTCATCCCATTCAAGCCTTTAACCAAGATCTTGGCCGCCATATACTTATTGGCAATATCATTGCCTCAACCAAATCTATTCCAGACACCAATCTCCTCTCATACACATATCCAACTTTTCCATTTATCAATCACCACTACTTTGCAGAAGTAATTTATGCAGTCGCCAACAATTTTGGTGGCCCAACATTACTTTTTCTCATAACACTCGCCTGCGTCATTGCGACATTTCTTCTCCTTGTTCTTCATCGCAAGACAAATCCGCTTAGCCTTCTCATTGCTACACTTTTTTTTCTAGGAATTCTAAGCGATAGAATCGAGATACGACCTGAGATTTTTAGCTACCTCTTTCTGAGCATTTTTATCAGTATTCTTTTTAAGAATAGGGGTAAGCCAACAAAGCTCCTCTATCTACTCCCGATCGTCCAAATTATTTGGGCCAATACTCATATCTACTTCCCACTTGGCCTTGCTACAGTCGGACTATTTTTGCTCGACAGCTTGTTTACTCATAGAAAGAATCTCCTAGATAAAAGGCTCCTGCACCTTGCACTCATAACAATTCTTTGCGCAATCGCCATGACAGTTAACCCCCACTGGATAGATGGAGCACTCTATCCATTTTCAATTATGAATAACTACGGATACTCAATTGAGGAAAATCAAACGCCTTTTCTCTTGATGTCGTTAGGCCTGCAAAAAGCCTCTCTACCATACCTATTTATACTCCAAGCAATTATCCTTCTCGGACTTTTTATTCAGAGAAAAAAGGCTCGATTGATCGATTATCTTCTCCTTAGCTTATTCACCTATCTTAGCTTTAATGCAGTTCGCAACATTCCACTTTTTGGCATAGCACTACTTCCAACATCTCTCTTCCTCTTCGATCAATTCTTTAACCGAGATGTCTTCACGCAAAAAATGTCGAGGATCTTTGCGATCTGTCTAACCGTCGCACTTCTAATCCAAATGAATTCTTTTATCCAGAAAAACGGTCTTGGGCTAGAAGTTTCCGAGACGAGTAAAAAGGCTGCTGACTTCTTTATTTCACATCAGATTAAAGGACCTATTTTTAACAATTTTGATATTGGAAGCTATCTCTCCTATCGGTTATACCCAAATGAAAAAGTATTTATCGACGGCAGGCCCGAAGCATATCCTGCCGATTTTATTCAAAAAACATATGTTCCCATGCAGCAAGATCCCGTACTTTTCCAAAAATTATCGGATCGCTATCATTTCAACGCCATCTTTTTTACTCACACAGATCAGACTCCATGGGGAAGAGCTTTTGTCGCCTCAATTTTGCAGGATAAAACCTTTGTCCCCATCTATCTTGATCAAGACAATCTTATTCTCATAAAAAATGTGCCCTCCAATAAAGAAACTATTAAAAGCTTCGGGCTATCACCAACTACTACACCACTTACATATTCTCGTACGCCTGATGAGGAAGATCTTAGAAAAGCTGTCAACTTTTATGGGGTTGTAAATCAACAGGCCGGCCTTATGGATAGCCTTTCGACACTCGTAAATAGATATCCAAATAGCTGTGAGTATCTTAGATATCTACTGCCTGTTCTTGAGCAAAATCAAAGTTCTACTTTGGCATTTTATCAAGCACGATACCAGACGCAATGTCTCTGAATTTGCTAAGATAAATACCTATGGAATACCCTGGACTTAGTAGTGAAAAAGCTCGAGAGCTCTTACATGAAAATGGTCCAAATCAGATTGACGCATCTGAAAAAAGAAGCCCTATCACTCTCTTCCTCTCGCAGTTCCCCACTTTTCTTAATGGAATTCTCGCAATCGCAGCACTCCTTTCACTCTTTCTTACTCATTTTATTGATGGTATCTTTATCGCTGGCACAATCCTTCTTAATGGACTCCTAGGGTTTTTACAGGAATACAAGGCAGAAAAATCTCTCGAGAAACTTAAAGAATATACTGACACGCTCATCAGAGTGAGACGGGATGGAAAAGTTCAAGAAATTTCCCCCACTCTTCTCGTGCCTGGGGACATTGTCATTCTGTCTGAGGGCGATCGAATTCCCGCAGATGGAACTCTTCATGAAGTTACCTCACTTGAAATTGACGAGGCGATACTGACTGGGGAATCAATGCCATTACGGAAGAACTCAAAAGACCTTTGCTTTGCTGGAACTTTGGTGATTAAGGGGCGTGGCATCATGGAAGTAGTAACCACAGGCAACAAAACTCGCTTTGGCAATATTGCAACTACGCTTGCCTCGCTCAAACAGGAAAAGACGCCCCTGCAGAAACAGCTTGCGACCCTTGGCAAATATCTTTCTTTTATGGCGATTAGTGTTGCACTCCTTCTCATTCCAATAGGTATCTTTCAAAAATTTGAGCTCACAGAGATTTTTTTGATCACTGCAAGCATTGCAATTGCTGCAGTTCCTGAAGGGCTACCAGCTGTTGTGACTATCGCACTTGCGATCGGCACAAACCGCCTCGCTAGAAGAAGGGCAATTGTACGTCAAATGCCAGCAGTTGAGTCTTTAGGATCTGTCCAGTATATTCTTGTCGACAAGACTGGCACACTCACACAAAACAGCATGGAGGTCAAAGCCTCCTCATATAAAAAGGAGGGTTTGGCACATCTCCTTCAGGCCTGCATCCTTGGAAATACGGCAACATTGATAGATAAAGAGCAAGGTGTGCCAGAGATAGTTGGCGATAAGACAGACGGGGCACTTCTCCTTTGGGCAAAGTCTCAGAAGCAGCCTGCGCTAGTAGGTAAGGTTATCGATGAATTTGTGTTTAATTCAGATAGCAAGACTGTCACAACAGTTTGGGATGACGGCAAAACTCAGCATGTTTTTGTCAGAGGTGCTCCTGAGTCAATTTTGGCAAAAAGCACACTATCTAAAACTCAACAAGCTGCTGTTGAAGAAGAATTCGCATCATTTGCCAGAAAAGGTCTGCGCGTCATCGCATTTGCACACAAAACCACTGGCAAAACGAAAGTCACACGTGAGGAACAGGAAAAAGACCTCACTTTCCTAGGCTTTGTTGGACTTTATGACCCTCCCCGCACCGAAGTCGCCCAAGCTATAAAAGATGCTCACAGCGCAGGTATCACCACCATCATGGTTACGGGTGACAATAAAGTAACCGCCCTTGCGATCGCTAAAGAAATTGGCCTGCTTGAGAATGATGAGGGAGTGATCACGGGAGACGAACTAGCAAAACTATCCGATGAAGAACTCCTTTCTGCTCTTGGGAAAATACGTATCTTTGCTCGCTCAGAGCCGCAGGACAAGCTTCGCATTACTACAATTCTTCAAAAGGCTGGAATGGTCGTAGGAGTAACTGGTGATGGCGTTAATGATGCGCTCGCTCTTAAAAAAGCAAGCGTTGGAGTTGCGATGGGCAAAATGGGGACTGATGTGGCCAAAGAAGCAAGCGATATTGTACTTACTGATGACAACTTCTCTACTCTTATAAAAGCTATTGATGAAGGTCGAGCTATCTACCACAACATTGTTAACTCAATTGTCTACCTACTTACAAGTAACCTCTCGGAGATCATGCTCGTGCTCCTGTCCACCCTCTTTGGTCTACCCAGTGTTCTTCTACCGACTCAGATTCTCTGGATTAATCTTGTCACAGATACTTTCCCTGCAATCGCGCTTGCAACAGACACATCTATGAAAGGAATGCTGAAAAAGAAACCTCGCAATCCAAATGAACCAATACTCACAGGCAGAAGAATTCTTTTTGTCCTCGCAGTTGGCGCTGGGATCGCTGGAGCACTTACGGGGCTTTACCATATCCTACTTGGGACAACTACGCCCATTATAGCAAGGACAATCATCTTTACAGGCTTAGTTATCTCGCACATGGCTCTAGCCGTCATTATGAGAGGACAATCAATCTTCACCATGAAAAAATTCTTCCTTGGGACAATCGTGATCAGCATCGCTATCCAGGTAGGAATTTCTTTTGTCCCATTCTTCCAAGATCTCTTTAGGATTGGCTTCTAGACGAGCTCTACCTGTTCTGCATGAGGGTTATGAACTCCAAGATGCAGATATGCATGAGGCGTCACCACTCTTCCCCGAGAAGATCTCTTTATAAAGCCAATTTGGAGCAGGTATGGCTCAACCATATCTTCCAATGTGCCTATATCCTCAGAGATAGTTGAGGCAATCGTCTCAATTCCAACAGGCCCTCCGCCATGCTTCTCCATTATTGCCAGTAAATACTTCTTATCAAGTGGGTCAAGGCCTTTATCATCAATCTCTAAAAGACTGAGAGCACTATCAGTGATATCTCTGGTGATCTTGCCATCTGTATGAACCTGGGCATAATCACGTACTCTTTTTAAGAGCTTAAGTGAAATACGCGGAGTGCCTCGAGCGCGCAGAGCGATCTCCCTCACGCTCTCGTCGTCAATAACAACTGAAAGCTTCTCTGCAGCCTTTCTGATGATGACACCTAGTTCATCATGATCATAAAAATTAAGACGGTGAATAACTCCAAAGCGATCTCGAAGTGGAGCTGACAAAAGCCCAGCTCTCGTTGTTGCACCAACAATTGTGAATTGCGGGAGCTCTAGTCGCATCGTGCGCGCGGATGGACCCTTACCCAGGATTATATCGAGGGCGTAGTCTTCCATTGCAGGATAGAGAGTCTCTTCAACATGTTTATTCAGCCTATGAATTTCATCAATAAAGAGGATATCTCCTGCCTCAAGATTGGTTAGGATCGAGGCCAAGTCTCCTGCGCGCTCAATAGCTGGGCCTGAGGTCACCCTGATATTACTCCCCATCTCACGAGCAATGATATGAGAGAGTGTTGTCTTCCCAAGTCCAGGGGGACCGTAAAGCAAGACGTGCTCGAGTGCTTCTGATCTTTTCTTAGCAGCAGATATAGCAATCTTTATCGACTTCTTAATGGAGACCTGTCCTTCAAACTCTGACCAGTTGGCAGCACGAAGAGATACGAGCACATGCTCTTCCTCCTGCGTAGTCTCTTCCTCCTTAATGACTGTTTTTTCTCCCTTTTTTGTCATGATTTTTTACCCATTTGTTTTAGTGACAATCGCACGATCTCCTCGGTACTCATTCCCTCTTTTGCAATTGAAGATACTGCCTGCTCAGCCTCACGTAGTGTAAGTCCAACACTCTCAAGTGCGCTAATGGCATCCTTCTCCTGACTTGTCTGTGAATCAGTAAGATCTAAGTCCTCTACACCGCCCAATTTGTTCTTTAGCTCAATGATTATCTTTTGGCCATTTTTTTTACCAAGTCGAGGAACTGAAGTGAAGAATGACACATCACCCGTCACAACCGCGTTTACAATCTGCGAGCGTGAGCCAACTGAAAAAACACCTAGCGCTGATTTACAACCGACTCCAGAGACGCTAATCAAAAGTTCAAAGAGTCGAAGATCTTCGGCATCCTTAAACCCATAGAGATCTAATGCGTCCTCTCTAACATAGGTATGAATATAAAGCCTGATATCTTCCTGAAGCGTGAGTTTTTCAAATGAACGGGAGTCAACAAGGACCTTATATCCTACCCCATTAACTTCCACAATAATTGAGGGTATAAGTTTTGCTGTAACAATGCCATGGAGCGTGCCTATCATAGAGGTATGACCGATTATACGAATCCTTATTCAGTATTGCAAACTCACTTCCTACTTCTTTATTTTGTAGGTAAATGCATGTGTTAGCGCGATCGCTAAGGCATCTGTGGTGTCATCAAGTCGTGGGATCTCTTTGAGTTTCAAGATGGCCTTGACCATCTGTCCGGTCTGAGACTTAGCTGCTTTGCCATAGCCAGTCACGGCCACCTTAATCTCGCCTGGATTGTACTCATATACAGGAATCTGAGCCTGAGCGGCCAATAAAAGCACCACTCCCCTTGCCTGACCCACCATAAATGCAGTTGTGACGTTGCGACCAAAAAAGAGCTTCTCTACAGCTAGCACCTCTGGCTTAAGCTCATCAATAACAGCCTTAAGTTGAGCATAGACTTGTTCAATTCTTTTCTCCTCTGACGTATCTTTATCAGTCTCAATACACCCATATCTGAGTGCTATTTGCCGATTACTGACTGACTCCACTACTCCCCAACCGAGCCTTCCTAGACCTGGATCTATTCCAATAATACGCATATTCCATCTAGTATACTGTATGATAAAGATCCTATAGTTTGACTAGACTTGCAAAATATGATAGAGTAGCATATTATGGAGTCCTAAGAGACCCGACACATTATGAAACACCCTATTTTAAATGCAACTAAAAGAGAAGTTCTCGGAAAGAAAGTAAAAAAACTTCGCAAAGAAGGCATCTTGCCTGGCAACGTCTATGGTAAAGAGCTATCATCTACTGCACTTCAAGTAGATATGAAAACATTCATAGACCTCTACAAGGAGGTAGGTGGAAGTGGTCTTGTCGATCTCACAATTGAAGGTAAAACAAGCCCAGTCCTTATCAAGAGTGTTCAATTTGAATTCCGCAATCACACTCCTGTTCATGCTGATTTCTTCCAGGTGAACCTTAAAGAAAAAGTTAAAACCATGGTCCCACTTGTCTTAATTGGTGAAGCTGTAGCTGTAACTAACAATGTAGGAACACTACTCCAAACTCTCAATGAGGTCGAGGTCGAAGCACTACCAGAGGCATTACCAGAAAATATTGAGGTCAATATTGAAGGACTTGCTGAGGTAAATGATCAAATCATGATCAGTGACCTCAAAGCCCCTGAGGGTGTTGCGCTTACAACTGATGAGTCTCAAGTTGTTGTAAAGATCGCTGAGATCGTGGTTGAAGCTGAGCCAGAGCCAGAAGTGGTTGAGGGTGAAGAAGGCGCAGCTCCAGCTGAAGGTGAAGAGAGTTCTACTGAAGAATCTAGTGAAGCTAAAGAGGGATCTGATCAGCCAAAGGCTGATGAACAAGAAGCAAAGTCCGAATAACCTCACTCCCCATTTGGTATTCTAAATCCAGGGTCAATCCTTAAAAGTTCTCCCATGTATTTCTGCGCCTTGTCGGTCTCTGATAATTTTGCAGCAAGAAGATATGCCCTAAAATAGGCATCCCTATATCCGGGAAATCTTTCAATAACTCCCTCCCAATATACCAACTGCTCCCTACTCGATTCCTTTTGGATACTAGCAACTCGCAAAACATACATGCTCCTCCCAAGCTCAAATAGCCTCATGACAATAAGGATCGAGAGAATAAAGCTTATGCTTATAATCAAGGCATATGCCCATCGCTTTACTGACAATTCGGTAATAAATCGTGAAATACTCGGTAATTTATTGATAGGAGGAAAAGTTAGCTTCATTATTCTATTATACTTCTTTTAAGAATGAGGATGAGGCTCAAGAAATTGCGACAGGCCAAGGCTCGATCATGATTGATTCATGTGCTCCAGGCATCTTAAGATAGATTTCCTCGGTCACAAATGGCATAAAAGGGTGCAGCAGTGCCAAGAGTGAAGCTAGGATAGACTGAATAACACTCAGGGAATTCTCGTCCGCCCTTCCCTTCACCTCTTCGATATATTTATCTGCAAATTCATGCCAAATAAACTCATACAGCCTCTCAGCAGCCAGATTGAATTGATAGCTATCAATATAACTTGTAATTTGTTCTGAGACTTCTTTTGTCTTTATTACCCATTCTTTATCAGCCACATGAGTTGCAAAGGTCTCAAGATCACCTAATTGGACCAATTCCCCATCGACTCCAAGCTCGCCTCTCTTCATCTCCAAGAATCTAGCCATGTTCCATAATTTATTTGTGAATTTACGCGCAGCTTCGAGCTTTGGATATGACATCGCCTGATCATTGCCAAGACCAGTTCCATATATAAGCGCAAATCGAACCGCATCAGCCCCATATTCATCGGCAACTTCAAGAGGATTAACAACGTTACCCTTACTCTTACTCATTTTCTTACCCAAAGGATCATTCACGATTCCATGCAAAATTACGTCTTTGAAAGGAATCAGTTCTTCTTTAAAGAGCCCCATCATGATCATGCGAGATACCCAAAAAAAGAGGATGTCTCGACCAGTTTCCATAACATTTGTTGGGTAGAACTTATCAAAATCGCCTTTTTGAGTAGTCTGAAGCGTAACATATGGCCACTGAGCAGATGAGAACCATGTGTCAAAAGTGTCGGTCTCTGGCAAATAGCTCCTGCCCTCAACCTTATCTTCTTCAAAGACAACTTTAGCACTGATATCTGCCACAACTCTTTGCAAGCCTGCAGTAATTTCTGCCTGAGAGATACCCTTCTTCAGAAGATCTGAGAGTTTACCGCTCTGTAGACCATTTGCAGAATCAATAAACGTTACGGTAAACAAGCTTGGATCTTCAACCTCGTACCAAACTGGAATCTGAATACCCCAGACATTCTGTCTTGAGATGTTCCAATCACGAAGATTGTTGTACCAACTCTCCAAAACTGGAGTAAAGTTCTTGGGATAGATCTCTATCTCTTTCTCAGAAATCGCCTTGAGTCCTTTTTCAGCTAATGGCTTGATCTTAAGATACCATTGCTCAAGGGGCAATGGCTCAAGCACAGTCTTACACTTATAGCAAAGACCGACTCTATGCATGTATGTCTCGTCGATCTTTTCAATCAACCCCTTCACTTGCATCTCCTCAACAACTGCCTTTCGAGCCTGCTTTACATAGAGACCTGCAAATTTACCTGCGTGCTCATTCATCTTCCCATCAAATCCTATGACTTGCTTAAGTGGCAAATTGTGCCTCTTTGAGACTTCAAAATCATTAAAGTCATGAGCTGGCGTGATCTTAACTACTCCAGTTCCAAACTCTGGATCTACCATGTCATCTCCAA
Source organism: uncultured Gammaproteobacteria bacterium (assembly GCA_964533055.1). Taxonomy (GTDB): domain Bacteria; phylum Patescibacteriota; class Microgenomatia; order Levybacterales; family UBA12049; genus JACROF01. The sequence goes on from CAZHKZ010000006.1 coordinate 35,040, forward strand.
CAACTGTGATCTTGGCTGGACCCAGAACTGTCTCAATATCTAAAGTTTTACCAATGTATTGAGCATAGCGTGAATCATTTGGATTAACAGCAACACCTGTATCACCAAATTTCGTCTCAGGTCGAGTGGTTGCAAGGACGAGTGGACCATACTTTATATAATAAAGTGGGTCCTGACGCTCTTCATGAAGCACTTCAAGATCTGAAAAGGACGTGCCATCTCTCGTGCAGTAATTCACGAGACGATAGTCTCTATATGCTAGCCCATCTTTATAGAGCTTTTTAAACGTTTGGTTCACAATCTCAACAACATCACTATCTAGTGTAAATTTCTCACGTGACCAATCAAGCGAAAAGCCAAGTCTCTTAAGTTGCCCCTGAATGCCTCCCCTATTTTGCTGCACATAGTCCCAGATACCTTGATATAGCTCCGCTCTCGTAAAATCAAAGCGTGATTTGCCTTCTTCTTGGAGTTTTTTCTCGTATACAAACTGTGTTTCAGTACCCGCGTGGTCAGTGCCAGGCAGCCAAAGCGCAGCATCGCCCTTCATGCGGTGATATCGAATCAAAATATCCTCAATGACAAACATTGCATGACCAAAGTGAAGTGAGCCATTGGCATTTGGTGGCGGAAGAATGATCGTGAATGGCTTACCATCTGGATGAATCTCGGGCTTAAAGTATCCACTATCCTCCCATCTTTGATAGTGTTTTGCCTCGGCTGTCTTGTGATCATATACTTTGTCCATTGAGTTGATTCTACCATAGCCTCAAATTTACTACAATTCGGGATATACGCGTCAATTCCTCGGGAAATAATCTGGGTTCATGGCCATGCTATACTTGAAAGTATGCTGACCCCTAAAGAACTCAATCATGAAATAGATGGCGTTCTCTCACTCTCCCCTACTACAATTCTCAATCAAGAAAAGCTTCAATCTAGACTCATCGATATCCTCATTTATCAAGCACACCTAGCTGAGGAAGATGTTGCCACCATCTCTCTTGACCTTATCTTTGATTTAGCACGACTTACAGGTGTAGTGCCATCCTCCATCAGACCACTTTATCAGGCAATTGCCAGAGATGAAATTAACGGATTCTGTGTTCCAGCTTTCAACATTCGCACTCTGACCTATGACACTGCCCAAATCGCATTTAGACTCATGATGAAACATGACATCTTGCCTGTAGTCTTTGAATTGGCTCGATCTGAGATGAGATATACTGATCAGCCACCAAGACTCTATAGCGCGACGATCCTCGCTGCTGCGATCAAACAAGGCTACAAGGGCCCAGTCTTTATTCAGGGAGATCACTTTCAAGTAGATGCAGAAGCGTTTACTTCTGACAAAGAGGCTGAGATTGAAAGTCTTAAGAACCTGATCAAAGATTCCCTTGAGTCACAGATTTTCAATATTGATATAGACGCATCAACTTTGGTCGATCTTTCAAAAACTAATCTTTCTGAGCAACAGATTCAAAATGCATCTGTGACAAATCAACTTTCCGAGTATATCCGCTCACTTCCAAATGGAGACAGAGTCTCTATTGGAGCTGAAATTGGGCATATAGGGGATAGAAATAGCACTACAGACGATCTCAGAGCGTTTGTGGGACAACTAGAGAATGTCCATGAGCTCTCAAAGATCAGTGTTCAGACAGGTACCTCTCATGGTGGAACAGTTCTTGCTGATGGTTCGCTCAAAGAAGTGTCTGTAGATTTTACTGTCCTTGAAAAAGTAGGCAAACTTGCAAGAGAGAGCTATGGGCTTGGCGGGGCTGTTCAGCATGGAGCCTCAACACTTCCTACCAAGCTCCTGTCTCGATTTGTAGAGGCAAGAACGCTTGAGATTCACCTTGCCACCCATACTCAGACAATTATTTTTGATCATCTCCCAGAGAATCTTCTTCAAAAAATTGAGGCGTGGATATCTGAGAATATGCGTGACAAAAGAAAGCCAAATGAGACTGATGAACAATTTCTCTACAAGAACAGAAAGTACGCTGTCAAACATTTCAAAAAGACTATCTGGGACCTCAATGGGCCAGAGAAAGAAATCATCACTCAAGCTCTCGAGAGCTATTTTAACGAGATCTTCACTGGCCTCTCCCTACTAGGAACCCGCGATCAGACACTTCCCTACTTTTCATAGCTTTGTGATCTGAGAGTTCTCATCTACAATAAAAATATGCATAGCATTGACCAGGAAAACATAACGAATAAAAAGGTTCTTTTGCGGGTCGACTACAATGTATCGCTCCTTCCAAACCATCATATTGCTGATGATCTGCGGATCAGACAGTCTCTGCCAACGATTGAATACCTTCTTAAGAAAAAGAATGCCATCATCTTGATCTCCCACCTCGGCAGACCACATGGAGTTGAAGAGAAATATTCTTTAGAGCCAGTACTTCAGAGACTCAAAGCATATCTCCCCGATGTAAAAATTCGTTTTGCAAGAACAATCAAAGAGCTACAAGACATGACATCTGAAAAGCCTGCTGATGTCACACTCCTTGAAAACATACGCTTCTACGAGGGTGAGGATAGAAATAGCACTAAGTTTGCCCAAGAGCTTGCAGTTCTCGGCGATGTGTATGTTAACGATGCATTCGGAGTATCTCATAGAGCATGTGCCACTATCACAAAGCTTCCCACTCTCCTCCCCTCTTATGCGGGGCTTCTTCTAGCACACGAGGTTAACACCATCAATAAGATTATGAATAAATCCCCAAAGCCATTTGTCACAATCCAAGGTGGAGCAAAAATATCTGACAAGATAAAGCTCCTCTCAACACTTATCGAGAAATCTGACTTCCTTCTGCTGGGCGGTGGGATCGCAAATACATTCCTGAAAGCGCTTGGGGTTGAAGTTGGTAATAGTTTTTACGAAGCTTCAGAACTTGAGAGTGCCCATGCACTTTTAAGAAAAGCAGAGAAGGAGCATACCAAAATACTTCTGCCCATAGATGCAATAACAGGATCGCTCAATGGCGAACACGCGACTTTGAAAGATATACATGCCCTCACTAAGCATGATCGAATTCTTGATATTGGACCTGCTACTCAGGCTGTCTTCGCCCAAGCAATACTTCAAGCGAAGACTATCATCTGGAATGGACCTGTTGGACTACATGAAATTCCAGCCTATGCAAAAGGAACTGATTTTATATTTTATGCTATTACCGCGAATACTGAGGCGATGTCTATTGTGGGAGGCGGAGATACCCTAGCGGCTCTTAAGAACCTCGAGCATTTAGACAAAATTACCCACCTTTCAACTGGAGGCGGCGCACTTCTCTCTTTCATAGAAAATGGGACCTTGCCAGGAATCGATGCGCTGAAATAATTGGGCTAGACATACAAATTCTCGCCGCTTATAATGAGAACGTAATGCCAGACATACTCCACCTTATTGAGACACTAGTAACTGGATCAGGAGAATTCATCGCCCTAGCTGGCCTCTTTGCCGTCATCTTTGCTGAGACAGGACTCCTCATTGGATTTTTTCTTCCAGGCGATAGCCTCCTCTTTACAGCAGGCATTCTCTCATCGCAAGGCTTCCTTCATCTTGGATATCTCTGTACTACTCTTTTTGCAGCTGCAGTGATTGGAGACAGTGTTGGGTATGCATTTGGAAATAAAGTGGGCAAAAGACTGTTTCACAAAAAAGATTCCCTCCTTTTCCACAAGGATCATCTTATGAAGGCAAATGCCTTCTATAACAAGCATGGAGGCAAGACTATTATTCTTGCCCGCTTCATGCCAGTAGTTAGAACATTTGCTCCAGTCGTTGCAGGTGTTGGAGATATGCCATACTCCAAATTCCTTGCTTATAATGTTGTTGGTGGAGCAATTTGGGCAGTTGGACTTCCACTTGCGGGCTTCTTTTTAGGAAAAGTTATTCCAGATGTGGATAAATACCTCCTCCCAGTTATTGGGTTTGTTGTTCTTGCATCAATCGCACCTGGAATCTATGAGATTGTAAAGACAAAGGAACAGAGAGCGACACTTAAGAAAACTTTGATGAAATTACTCAAGCGTTAACGCTTGGAGAATGTGAAGACATACTCTTTATCTGTATTCAATTCCGTCTCCCCCAAGATTTTTCCCCCTACATCACTGACCGATTGATTACTTTTAAATAACTTAATTGCCATCGGATATGAAAGTGTTAACTTGTATGGATCCTGCAGAGTCCCTGGCTGCTTAAAGACAAGGAGATTGAAGTCAAAAACTGATAAATCAACGGGGGCCTTCTGGGAAAGTGTGTATGCAAAGCTTAGCTTTTTTGAAGAACTTTTTGGCACCACAAGATATACTCCATAGACTTTTCTCCCACTTTCAACTCTCTCCTCCACCTCAAGACCAGCTGGGGCTCTAAAAGAGCGTGCCACAAATAGTCGCGGATTTGTCACAGCTGGAACAATTTGCTGGGTTATATTGTCGACCAATACTTCTTTCAACGCAGTATTTAATGGAGTAATAAGACGAATATATGCTTCATAGTCTCCCCCATACTCGGTCTTTGCTTCACTAATATTTTTATATGTAACATCGAAGCGCTCTGTAACTGTACCTTCACCGTCTATACTTACTTTTTGTTCAAGAGAACGTTTAAGAAAACGATTTGCCTTATTCTCTCCCAAGTTCTCCTCGCTCAGACCGATAAAGTCTAGGTAACTAGAGTCCGCTGCCTTTCTTCTCTCAACAATTGATGATGAGGCATTATTAAGAGTGAACAACTTTTGGACTGATGACTCTGGAAAAGCAAAGAGGAGATGCTTCTCTTCTGTCATTTTTGTCGCCAAGTGAAGTAGCTTTTGCTCTGGAAATCCCCCATTTTCAAACTTTGCCATAAGACTTTCCTGAACTGAGCGCAAAAAATCTTTTTTCTTTGTTGAGCCAGGAAAAAAATCTTTCTGTGCATATGCCTGCGTTTTTGTATAAAAATTGTCCTTTGTGAGCACCTCATTATAATCAGGCACAGTTAGTGATCCAGTTATGCCAATTAATTCACTTAGAAATGTGTTGTCTATTGAGATTACTCCATCCACCTTCTCCCCTATCTCAAGATTTAGCATTCGAGCAACTTCAGATGCTCCAGTTGGAAAATCGATAGAATAATTACTATCTCTCATAAAAAGGTTAGTTGAACCAAGATATCGCGCAAACTCAAATGGTGGATCAAGAGGTGTTTTTAACTGACCATCAGCATCATATACATCATAGATTTTAATACCTGATAACTTTGCCTTGTCTAGATTTACAAGAGCAAATGATCCAATAAATCCCCCGCCAGCTCGAAGCTCTGCGTTGTTTTGGAATAGGATAAGATATTTCTTTTTCCCATCAAATCCAAGCAGTTTTGGATATGTTTCTAGTGTATTGAGGACAAACGTAATCGATTTTTGATATGTATCTAATTTCCCAGCAACTTGAGAAGGAAGTTTATTCTCGGCCTGAAGCCCTTGAATAATAGTGAAGGATGACTTTAGCTTATCGGATGCCACCAGAAATGCCTTCTTTGGATCATTCTCCTCACCTTTGAAGACTTTCTGCAATAAGAGGCCCGCATTCAGCCCGTCATAAAAAGCTTGAGACATTTGACTGCCCGTATGAATGGTGTCTTGAAAACCTACAACGCCCTTCTCTACCCCTACTACCCCGAGCCCTGCGCTTATTATCCCCACTGAAGCATCTGCTAGCAAAAAAAGGTCGTTGGAAGTCTTCGCACTTAAGGAAGCAGCTTGTAGCCCCTTCCCCGCCAGTTCGTCTTGCGCTCTTAGAAGATAGACTCCTCCTGCAAATGCCAGCCCGATACTGGCGAAGATTGGTAATAGCACAATAAACAAAATGATGAGAGCTGGAAGAAAAATCTTCTGTAGCCTTGGGAACTTTACCGGAGAAAATGCAGGTTTTGAAATAAGTACTTGAGCAGACTGCGCAAGCTTTGTGTGAGAGAGGTCTATCTCTGAAAGCCTTTGAGCGAGCGGATATGAATTCGAAAAAAGATGTGTTCCACTAGTTGGTAGTTTATATCGAACTGCTTGCCTCTTTTGCTGAGTGAAGTCTATTTGTAAAAGCGGATATTTCTTCTGTAGGTCGCGAGCAACAGATAGCTCCGTAACAGGATGAGGGGGATACAAGAGATACTCCTGAGAGCCATCTGATGTCCTAAAAACACATGCGATAATTCCCTCAACTACATCAGAGAGTGCGACAGGGTGGAGGAGATCTAATCCACTGTTGAAGAGTCGCAGCCTACCATGAGCTTTCGCAGTTGATAAGAGGTGATTTATTGGCGACCCATTTTCGAGAGTGGGGGAGAAGATATCGCCAAGCACAAGAATATCTAATTTCTCATATTGTTTTTCCAGACCTTTGAGCAACCCTTCCTTGTAATTGAATAAGTCTGTGATAAAGACGAGTCTACCCCCTCCCTCTCTAGCTTTTCGTATAAAGCTAGGAAGCGCCTTAAGTAACTCTTT
>CAZHKZ010000007.1:0-38016 GCA_964533055.1 uncultured Gammaproteobacteria bacterium
ATTATATCCTATAATATAGGATAATTCAAGCTTTTAGCTTCAGGAGTGAAGATTAGCGGTGGATCTCAAAAAATATAAAGATTATATAAACAGCGAACATGAGGATTCCCTGCTTTCTTGTTATAAAATTTTTAGACTTCACAAAAATAAAGAAGAGAGTGAGAGCAGTTAATATAAATATAAATGTAGTGAGAAATGCACTACTTGTCAGGACTTCCCCATTATGAAGAAGCGTAAAGATCCCAAACATTAGCGTACTTGCAGCAGCGGCACCAATATAGTCTCCCATGGCAATATCTTTTTTACCTGATAAGACAGATCGAATAGCTAGTGACATCTCGGGGAGGTCAGTACCAAGGGCGATAACTAGTAAGCTAATATAAAATGCTGATATGTGAAGCAAGTCTGCAAAGTAAACAGTTTTATCGACAATAATACTACTTGATATAAAGATCACACCAATACCAACAATAAGTTTAAGAAGATCCTTGTGGGAGTAAGCACTCAAATTAAGTATCTTAGAATTTTCTCTATTAAATATCCCATTTTTACGCTCAATTACAAAGAGTAATATCCCATAAAGCAATATTAATATTATGCCTTCAAGATTAGTCACCTTCTTATCAAGGGTAAAAAGTGATGGGGTCAAAATAACCGCTAAAGTAAAGAAGGTTGTCTTAGAATCAAGATCATTTTTGAGACTAATTCCATTTCCGAATATCGCGAGCAATGGGATAATCACTAAGAAAAGTACGATGATACCTCCAAGCAAGTTTCCAACAAATATTTCAGCATCATGATTCGCCACAGCCTGTAAGCCTACTGAGAATTCAGGGAGCGATGTAAGTAAGCCAAGGAAAACAAATGAAAATGCAAAAGGAGAAAGTTTTAATTTACTTGAAAAATTGCTTACTGAGGAGACAATGAGACCAGAGCCAAGCCAGATGCAGACAAAAGCGATAATGAAGAGAACGAGATTTACAAAAACCATTTCTGCTATAAGTATAGTATGGCTCTTATTAAAAAGCACTGGGTTATTTTATCAATTATTCTAGTTAGTCTTGTTTTCCATTTTGCATTTATACAAAGCGTTCCAATCTCAACCACCAATGATCAGCTTCATTATCATCTTGATGCCAAATCTTTTTTGTATACAGGCAAAGACCTTGGGGATTCAGTCACTCTTCTAGATATATTTCTCTTCAAATACCCAGTCGGTGAAACAGTTCAGGCAGAGCTTCCATACCTACTCGACGTTATTCAATTTGGAATATTTCCAGTCTCTCTTGCATCAGCTGCATTCATGAATGCCCTCTTAAGTGTAGGAATTGTGATTGTTCTCTATTTCTTGGGAAGTATTTTTACCACAAAAAAAACAGGCTATACTGCGGCATTTCTTGGAGCTATCAATCCTTGGGTCATTGTTATTGGAAGAACGGGGTATGAGGCGATACCTGCATTATTTCTCTATCTTCTGTCTCTACTGCTTTTCTATATTCTCAAAGGAAGAAGACTACTCATCATTATCCCAGTTCTCTTTCTAGCTTTTTACTCATATATAGGAACCAAGCTACTCTTCATTCCATTTGTAATATCCTGTGTTATTTTTTCTTATTTTTTTATCCATAAAAAGAAAAATCTATGGGAACATCTAGCCATTCTTATTTCTTCATTATTACTTGCTGGCTTTTATTTTTTCCAGATAAGCACAGTTGAGGGGGCATCAAGAGTTGGAGACATCTTCCTCCCAACAGATCCGCGCATTTCGCAACTAGTTAATACACTTCGCCATGACAGCATGCCGTTTCTGTTCGACTCACTACTTATTAATAAATTTAGCATCTACTTCTTAATGATTGTTGAAAATATTTTTAATACTCTCTCTTTTCCCTTCTTTTTTCTCAACGGCGACTACTTCTTTTCACTTTTCCGTCATGGACTTTTCTATATTGTTGACGCATTATTTTTATTTATTGGTATCGGAAGCTTCTTTAAAAAGAACAAGGCTACTACTATTTTTTTCTCCTCTCTACTCCTGATCTCACTTCTCCCACATGTTCTCCACAGTCAAAAAGATGCTGCACAATTTAGTCCACATATCACACTATTTATCGGCTTGCTTATTCTTATTATTGGTCATGGCATCTATACTACTATCGCAAGTTTTTCAAAGAATATAAGGTTATTAGTCGCTGCAGTGATTTCACTGGTCTATTTCATATCAATTATTAACTTTATTTATGTCTTCTTTTTTCAGTCTCCCTTGCAGACTGGTATATACACTCCATCACGGAGATTGATGAGCAAATATGTTTCTGAAGCCATGACAAAGTCTAAAAAAATAGTTATACATACCGACGATGCCAAAACAGATTACAAAAATTTTCTTTTCTACAATAATCTTATCTCAGTAAATTCAATTAACGAGGTGAAAGGAATGCTTAAATCAAAAGAAAATATCTATTCATATAGAAATGTGCAGTTCATTTCTTGTGGAGATCCAAAAAAAGTTGCTGATAACACGACACTTCTTATTGGAAGAATATGCAATAAAAGTCTACCCATAAAAGGCATTGAGATACCTCAACTTAAAGATAGTGGTGGCACCTACACTATTTACAATGATACTATCTGCAAAATGGCCACAGGGCAAGGTTATATTAAAAATTTAAAGATAACTGATCTAGCAATTGAAAATCTTACTTCTAAGCAGCTCTGTAAAATATTTCTCCTTTCCTACTAGCTTAGTCTACCTTCTGAGGCTTTGAATGAAGGAGTCTGCGCGACGACTCAAGACCAATTTCTTCATCTGCTTTTTTATTCTTAGCGTAAAGTGGCTTGGCGAGCGCTATCTCCAAAACGTCATCCATATGTGTCACAAACTTAAAATCAATATCTTTGATCACTTCTTCTGGAACTTCTTCTAGATCTTTCTTATTATCCTTTGGCAAGATAAGAACTTTCAGGCCAGCTCTATGAGCAGCAATGACCTTCTCTTTCACGCCACCGATCTCAAGTGCCCTTCCTCGAAGCGTTATCTCGCCAGTCATACCAACGATTCTTCTTACAGGATTTTTAGTAAGTGCTGAAATAATTGCCGTTGTGATTGCAAGACCAGCTGATGGCCCATCTTTAGGAACTGCACCCTCTGGTACGTGAACATGGATATCCATCTTTCCAAAGAGCTTGTCTGGAAGTCCAAATTGATCTGCGCGAGCGCGAATATATGAGAGCGCTGCTTGGCATGACTCTTTCATCACATCGCCCAGCTGACCTGTAAGAATGAGCTGTCCTTTTCCAGGCATGAGTGCAACTTCAATAAAGAGAATATCTCCTCCTGCCTCAGTCCAAGCAAGACCTGTGGACATACCTATCTGATCTTTCTTTTCAATAAGTGTGTCATTATAGCGCGTTGCCCCAAGATATTTCTGGATATCTTTCTCTGTAATCTCAATCTTAATTTTTTTACCTTCTGCTACTTTTCTCGCAACTTTTCTAAAAATCGTCGCAATTCTTCTCTCGAGATTTCTCACACCAGCTTCCCTTGTATAGTGATTGATAATATATGTAATAGCCTTATCTGTAATCACGACTTTACTATCCTTCAAGCCATGCATTTCCATCTGCTTTTTTAATAAGAACTTCTTAACAATGTGGAACTTCTCATCATGTGTGTATCCAGCAAACTGAATAATTTCAAGCCTATCTCGAAGTGCTGGTGGAATAGTATCTAGAACATTTGCAGTCGTGATAAACATAACATTAGAAAGATCAAATGGGGCCTCAAGATAATGATCTGAGAAATCAGTATTCTGCTCTGGATCAAGTGCTTCAAGTAGTGCACTTGATGGATCGCCCCTAAAGTCAGCACCAACTTTATCAATTTCATCCAACATAAAGACTGGGTTTTTTGTACCCGCGTCTTTGATACCTTGAATGATTCGACCAGGAAGTGCGCCAACATATGTACGCCTATGCCCTCTAATTTCTGCCTCGTCTCTAATACCGCCAAGTGATACTCTGATAAATTTACGATCTAGCGAACGTGCGATTGACTTACCAAGCGAAGTCTTACCGACTCCCGGAGGTCCTACAAAACAAAGGATCGGACTCTTCATCTTACCTGCTAATTTTTGTACAGCAAGGTACTCAAGAATACGCTCTTTTACTTTTGGAAGACCATAATGATCTTCATTGAGAACTTTCTCAGCTCCTTTAATATCGACATTTGTCTTACTCTCAATACTCCAGGGAAGACTAATTAGCCAATCTATATAGTTCCTGATATATGCAGCCTCGGGATTGAACTGATTCATGTTCGCGAGTTTTTTAACCTCTTTTCGAGCTTTCTCCTCAACATCCTCTGGCATTTTAGCCTCTTTAATTTTTGTAAGAAGCTCCTTAATTTCACCATTTCCATCATCTTCGCCAAGCTCTTTTTCAATTGTCTTAAGTCTCTCTCGTAAAATCGCCTCGCGAGCTCCTTTTTCAAATCTTTCCTGTGTTTTTGATGCGATTCGACGCTCGAGCTCAAGAACTTTTATTTCTTTTGCAAGAAGATCTACCAACTTCTGAAGTCTCACCTTCACATCGGTCATTTCCAAGAGCTCTTGTCGCTCAACAGGCTTTAAATCCAGAGCTGAAGCAACTAAATCAGATAGCTCAGATGGAGAATTCTCAGACATGATATTCATAAAGACCAAGAAATCTGCAGACTTACCAAAATTCATAGCTCTTCTAAATTCGTTAGTGAGGTGATTGCAGAGTGCAGTTATTTCAGGCGTAACAGCGATATCCTCAATAATATCTTCGACATGAGCAACGAAGAAATTATCTTGCTTTTCGTAAGAAAGAATGCGAACTCTATTTAGGCCACGAACTTGTGCATTTATCTCGCCATCTGCTCGTATCATTCTTTCAATTCTTGAAAGAGTCCCCACTTCATAGAGATCTCCAGGCTCAGGATCATGAACACGAGAACTTTTCTGCAGCACAAAACAGACTATTCGCTCTTGGTTGTAGGAAGTCTCAAGTGCTGCCAGGCTCTTTGGACGTCCAAATGTGAGCACTGAGTCTGTGTTGGGGAAGATGATCCCATCTCGAATTGGAATTACTGGTACTGTTCTTTCCATAAATCTATTAGCACTCTATCATAGTAACTGCCAGGTGTCAATAGTTCGGCGAGTCCACTATTTCCAAACTCAGCAGCTTCAGAATTATCGTACAATCTGTGCTTTAGACTGATGATTATACATTAAATCTCTTCACTAGATCGAGTAGATCTTCTATATCAAAAGGCTTTTTGAGATATGCATCTGCACCAACTTTTTGAGCAATGGTCTTAAGATCTTGATGTGCAGACATAAGCACAATCGGCACCGTAGCATAGGTCTTTCCCGCCTTAATCTTCTTTGTAATTTTGCCACCATCCCCAGCCTGAAGTGATACATCCATAAGCACAAAAGTAATATCTTTTTGTGAGAGTGCGTTGTTTATGCCAATTTCATCTATCGCTCTCAAGACTTTACATCCAGCATTTTCAAGAATGTAGAGAATAATCTGCGATATTCCCTCATCATCTTCAATCAGGAGTACTTTCATTTTTGTATTTTACCATGAAATTAGCTTCCTATTATGGCTTGAGCTGGCGCATTGATGCTGCTATACTTTGTCCATCCATGACGCACACTGTACTAGTAGTTGAAGACGACAAAGGTCTTCAGAAATATCTCCAAGAACTGCTCCTTGATAACGGTTACTCTGTAACACTAGCTGATGACGGCATCATTGCTCTCCAGATACTCTCCACCACTCCACCTGACATTGTCATTCTTGATCTCAATCTCCCAACCATGGGCGGAGAAGCAGTCATTGGTGAAATTCATAAAAAGTATAAGGAGATCCCCGTCATTATCCTAACTGCAAAAGACAGCGTGACTGATGTGGTGCAAGGACTCAATCTTGGAGCTGATGATTACATGACAAAGCCATTTATTGCAGATGAATTCCTCGCCCGCATAAAAGCAAGGCTTCGAAGGTCTACAGGAGAAAACGAAACCATCTTGACTGTTGATGACCTATCACTCAACACAACAACGCTTGAAATCAAACGGGGAGACAAGCAAATTCACCTCACTCCTCAAGAGTTTAAACTCTTGCAGTATCTAATGAATAACAAAGGACGTATCCTTACACGAGAAATGATCCTAAATAGAATCTGGATGTACTCTAGCGACATAGAGACACGAGTTGTTGACGTCTACATGGGCTACCTTCGCAAAAAAATAGATGGAGATTTCGAAAAGAAACTCCTTCATTCAGTTAGAGGCTTTGGCTACGTTATTAAAGAAGAGTAGGAAGATCAACTTTGACAGTTGTCCCCTGATGTAACTCAGACTTAATTGAGATATCCCCATGATGATACTGCACGATATGTTTTGTAAGAAGCAATCCAACTCCTAAGCCTCCAGTTTGAGTCTGAGATCCCTTATAAAAACCTTCAAATATTCTATGCTGCTCAGATCTCTCAATCCCATCACCTTCATCAGATATTCTCAGTGACAGTAACTTCCTATCCTTATGAATATCAATCTTAATTGGTCTATCGTTTGGTGAAAATTTATCTGCATTACTCAAGAGAGCAGTGAACATCTGAATTAATTTTGAAGAATCACCGATAATTTTTGCTTTCATAGCCTGTGGGCTCTTAGTCAAAATTATTTGCCTTTTTGGGCTCACGAACTTATATCTCTTAATGCTCACATCGACAAAATCTTCAATACTACACTCTCGCAAGTCGTACTGGAGCTGTCCTTGTTTAATCTTATTTATCTCGAGTAATTCAGTAATAAGACTAGTTAGTCTCCCACTTTCCTCAACTAATTCATGTACCCATTTACCCTCGAGAGATGTTTTGTCCTGAATGTGACCTGCTAGGAGCTGAATATACCCATTAATAGAGGTAAGAGGGGTACGTAGCTCATGAGACGCTAGGGAAATGAAGAGGTCGCGGGTCTCAAGTGCAGATTTTGTCTGGGCATAAAGTTGAGTCTTCATAATTGCCATACTTGCTAATGAGGAAAAAATAGAGAGAAGGGAAAGATCGTTCTCACTAAATGTTAATTTATTCTTTGAATATACCCCAAGAACTCCCGTTGCTTTGCCTTTATAGATTAGGGGGAGTTGCACCATGGTCACTATCCCGTGCTTTTTAATCTGTTCACTTACATGATCCTCTTCTTTCACTTGAATCACTTGAGGAATTTTAGAAGTGAATGTTTTATGAAGTGTTCCAAATCTTCTCGGAACCAAAGGTCTTAAAAAAGATGCATCGGCATAGACTCTTTCTAGCATTCCATTCTTCTTAAGAACAATGGTTCCATACTCACCGCCAATAATCTTCTTTGCTTCAGAAACAACAATTTTGTCCGTCTCATCAATAGTGAGGGGAGATAAAAGTTTGATCGCCGACCCACTAATTATGTCAAGAATATCATTCTTCATGAACTTTGGCGATAGTAGCAACTAAAAGAAAATGTGTAAACAGTGGGAATATCTACCTACTCTCCAATGTTTGAGGACTCTTTTTCAGTCATATCTTCTGCTTTTTTCCCAACGTTCTTTACTTCGTCTTTAACTTTCTCTGCCTTTTCTGGCAAATCAAGTGTATCAACTTTCTTCTTCAGATCTCCGACTGTTGCGTCACTCCACTTTTTCACATCGCCAATTGTTTTGCCGACATTTTTCTCAACTGCATCTCTATTTTTCTTATCTGACATAAGTATCCCAACTGCTCCAAGTGCAGCACCTGCTATACCAGCAGCAAGAATCTTAGAAGATGTAGTGTCTTTTTTCTTCTGCAACATACTATTTCTCTCCTTTCTTTTTCCCTTGCCTGGCAAGACCACCTTTTCTACCAGCAACTCTTGCTTCAGTACTGGAAAATTCATGCGCTTTGCCCTTAACATGAGCGGCTATGCCACCCTTGCTAGCAATTAATTTTTGTCGGTCTTTGGACATCGATCCAAAGCCTCTTCTTGAAATTCCTGATTTAGACATAAAAGTATCTTAATACCTGAGCTTAATAAAAGTACGAGAGTACTGTAAGAAAGAAGTAATGACTACTTCGAAGAACGCCTGATCAATTTAGCAGAATTAATTATCTCTCTGATTTGTCCTTCTGCATCTTCGATTTCATTTGCACCAGTAAGACGTTGATACTCAAGGAGATAGTCAGATAAAGCAGCAATTCTCTCTTTGATGTCCTGACTAATTCCCTTAAGTTTTTGTGAGGTAGCAATAACTGATGGCTGACTAGCGATTTGCTGACGAGTAGTTGCCTTAACTTTAAGTGCTTCTTTTGCTTTTTCAGCATTTTCTCTGTAAGTTGGATTGCCAAGAAATGCATCCTCATACATGTCTCTAAACTTCTTTTGCTCTTCGCGAAGCTTATCAAGACTCACAATGTGATTCTTGATCATCTCTTCTAAATTAAGCATGATCGCTGCATCACCTATAACTTGTGGCTCAACCGGAGTTTCGGGCTGATCGCCATCTGTTGAAAGAACTTCTGCTTCTACGATTTCTGTTGGGTCTTTTTGGTCATCCATAAGTACTTACTATACACAATGAAGTTTTAAGAACGCAAGAGGTAATTAGAATTCAAAGTTCAGAATTCAAAAATCAAGAATGGTTAGGCGAGTCCGAGGGCTTTTTTACGCTTTTCTGCTGATTCATCGAGAATCTTCTTTCTCATTCTTATAGATTTAGGAGTTACTTCAACGAGCTCATCGTCTCCAATATACTCTAGTGCATCTTCAAGCTCCATAATTTTAGGCGTATTGAAATGCTCATTCGTACCATCACCCTTTGATCGCATATTACTCAACTGCTTTATCTTGCAAACATTGACTGTAAGGTCCTCTGAACGAGAATGCTGGCCAACAATCTGTCCTTTATAAACTGTAACTGCAGGTCCAACAAAGAGTTCGCCTCTATCCTGGACATTTACAAGTCCATAGAGCGTTGTTGGTCCACCCTCAAATGCGATCAAGGATCCTCTTTCGCGTCGAAGTGAGTCTCCACTATCTTTTAGATAAGCGTGGAAGGTTACATTCATGATTCCTAGACCCTTTGTATCAGTGATGAATTCAGATCTATACCCAAAAAGATCTTTTGTGGCGATCAAGAACTCAAATGATACCATCGTATTTTCAGTCTTCATGTCCTTCATTTCTCCCCTTCGAGATCCCATCTTTTGCATAACTGCACCAGAATAATCTTGAGGAACTTCAAGGAACAACTCTTCATATGGTGTCATCTTCACACCATCAATATTCTTCTCAATTACTTGTGGTCTTGAGACTTGGAACTCATACCCTTCACGTCGAAGTCTCTCAATGACAATAGCTAGATGAAGCTCTCCACGTCCAGACACATTCCACTCGCCCGTTGGTAGATCTTCCACTCGAAGTGCCATATCTGTCTCTAACTCTTTATAAAGTCGCTCCCTGATCTGTCGAGACGTCTTGAACTCGCCTTCCTGACCTGCAAAAGGAGAGGTATTTACGCCAAATGTCATCATGACAGTTGGTTCTTCAATATTTAAAAGAGGTAGCGCCATTGGGGTTGTGAGATCTGCGATAGTCTCACCGATTGTAACTTCTGGGATTCCTGAGATGGCGATGATATCACCAGCATGAGCTTCTTTAATAACAGCTTTACCAAGACCCTCATAGGACATAAGGGATGTAAGTCTCATTTTTTTCATCTCACCATCTCGATTAATATGCATGATCTCCTGACCCTCAGTAATAACTCCGTTGTAGATACGCCCTGTCGCAATTCTACCCTTGAACTGATCAGCACTTATAGTTGTGACCAGCATCTGAAGTGGCTTTGAGTCATCTCCACTTGGAGGTGAAACATGCTCAAGAATTGCATCAAAAATTGGTGAGATATCCGTCATTGCAGCTAGATCTGGCTCAAGTCCTGCCATACCATTCTTAGCTGACGCATATACGATAGGAAAATCAGCAATAGTGTCATCTGCGCCTAACTCCAAAAAGAGATCGAGTGTCTTATCAAGAACATAATCGATTCGAGCATCTGGTCTATCGATCTTATTAACAACGACGATAATGCGAAGCTTCTTTGCAAGTGCTTGTCTGAGTACAAATCTAGTCTGTGGCATTGGACCCTCTTTTGCATCAACGAGCAAGAGACATCCATCAGCCATAGTAAGAACACGCTCAACTTCTCCACCAAAATCGGCGTGCCCTGGAGTATCGATGATATTAATTTTAGTTCCTTTCCAATGAACTGAAGCATTCTTGGAGAAAATAGTAATTCCGCGCTCACGCTCAAGCTCATTACTATCCATGATAAGGTCTGAGCCTTCTAGCTCTTTTCCAATATCAGTCTTTGATTGACGCAAAAGAGCATCCACGAGAGTGGTCTTTCCATGGTCAACGTGAGCAATGATAGCGACATTTCGTAAGTTATTCATAAAAAATGGACCTTCCTAGAAATAGGAATAGTCCTATATTATTAAAACTATTATACAGGTTTTAGACAAATAACTCAAGGTTGACCCTTGAAATATCTGCTTGGTCTGATACTATTCTTTGTATGAAGATATCCACTGTTAAAGCACGCCAAATTCTTGATTCTCGAGGATACCCCACTGTCGAAGCTGACATTATCCTAGAAGATGGGGCGCTCGGACGTGCAGCAGTGCCATCAGGCGCTTCAACTGGCTCATTTGAAGCTATTGAGCTTCGAGACGCAGATAAGGACAATTATCAAGGTAAATCAGTACTAAAAGCTGTCGGAAATGTGAATTCAGTCATCGCACAAACGCTTATCGGGAAGGATCTTGACCAGACTTCACTTGACCAGACCTTGATTGAGCTAGATGGAACAGACAACAAATCTCATCTTGGTGCCAATGCTGTCCTTGCAGTCTCCCTAGCTTTTGCACATGCCTGCGCAAAAAGTGCCAATCAGCCTCTTTTTCAATACTTTCAAGATATTTCTAGATCCGAAAAGCTGCAACTCCCAGTTCCTATGATGAATATTATCAACGGCGGCAAACACGCAGCAGGGTCCACAGATATTCAAGAGTTCATGATCATGCCAGTTGGCGCATTGACATTTTCAACTGGACTTCAAATGGGTGCTAACATCTTCCACTCGCTTGGTAAAATACTTCATGAAAAAGGATATGGGACAACTGTCGGAGATGAGGGTGGCTATGCCCCTGCTGTAAAGAATGGGAATAAGGAAGCACTTGACCTCATCGCCCTCGCTGTCGAAAAAGCTGGATACACCCTAGGGACTGATATCGTAATGGCACTGGATGTCGCTGCATCTGAACTCTATAAAGATGGACAATATGAACTTAAAACCGAAAACCGAAAATTGTCTTCCGACGAGATGGTCTCTTGGCTTGAAGAACTTACTCAAAAGTATCCTATCGTTTCAATTGAAGACGGGCTCTCAGAGTCAGATTATGAAGGATGGAAAAAACTTACAGCAAAAATTGGAAATTCTGTGCAGATAGTTGGAGATGATCTCTTCGTCACCAATCCAGCTCGAATTAAGACTGGTATTGAGGATCGCCAAGCGAATGCTGTGCTTGTTAAGCTCAATCAGATCGGTACACTAACAGAGACATTAGAAGCAGTAAAATTATCAAATGAAGCTGGCTGGAAGAATATCATCTCGCACAGAAGTGGCGAGACAGAGGATACTACCATCGCACATCTCGTCGTCGGACTTGGAACTGGACAGATTAAGACAGGTTCTCTTTCACGAACTGATCGTATCGCAAAGTACAATGAACTTCTTCGCATTGAGGAACAACTCGGAGATAAGGCAATCTACGCTGGGAAAAAAGCACTAAAAGACCTCTAGCATATGGCATATTTAGCACTTGTAAGACATGGACAATCAACGTGGAATGTAAAGAACTGGTGGACAGGCCTTACCGATGTGGATCTCACTGATATCGGCATTATGGAGGCTAGATCAGCTGGCGAACATCTCAAAGATATCTCATTTGACCTTGCATTCACCTCAGTACTCATCCGTGCCAAACATACGTGGGAGTGTATTCAGGATGAGTTAATAAAGAAAGATATCCCGACAACTGAGAATGCTGCCCTTAATGAACGTGACTACGGAGACCTGGTCGGAAAAGACAAATGGGAGATGAAGGAAAAGTATGGAGACGAACAATTTTTTAAGTGGAGACGAGGATGGGACACCCCGCCACCCAATGGCGAATCTCTTAAGGATGTTTACGCCCGGCTTATCCCATACTTTGAGTCCACCATTCTCCCATTTATTAAAGAGAATAAAAATATCATCATCGTTGCCCATGGCAACAGTCTTCGAGCTCTCGTAAAATATATTGAATCGGTATCAAATGAGGAGATCCCAATGCTTGAGATCGCAACTGGTGAGATCTATCTCTACCAAATGGATGAGAACGGTCATATGATCTCAAAAGAGATCAGAAAGTCCGCCAATCTCCATCCACAAGCAATCTAGAATATGAAAGTATATTTTGTAAGACACGGGCAGTCGATTTTTAATCGAACCAAGCTTAAGAATAAAACGCATCAATTCCCAGAGACTCCACTTGGGGATGAGGGAATCAAGCAAGCAGAATTCGCAGCAAGACGATTTGCATCAATTCCAATCGATATAATTCTAGCGAGCCCATACACTCGTGCTTTCCATACCGCTGAAATTATTAATAAAACTCTTAAAAAGGAAATTGTAAGTACTAATGCAATAACTGAGCGGCGTAATCCCACTTTTTTTCGCGGCAAAGAATCTGACCTCCCGGAACTCCAGGAAATCAAACAGCAAATTAGAGATCATGCAGATGATAAAAATTGGCATTATGAAGATGAAGAAAACTTTCATGAATTCAAGGAGAGAATTTCAGGATTTATTGGTGATCTTACAAAAAGAACCGAGGATAATATCCTGGTTGTGAGTCATGGCTATGTATTGTCAATGGCGATTCTACTTATGCTTTTTGGTGACAAGCTCACACCTGACATTTACCAGTCGTTTATCAAGCACGCACACACTTCAAATACAGGCATTACTCTATGTGAATACAATAATGAGGGCTGGTTCATACATACTTGGAATGATTACGCCCATCTTGGAGAGTAATTCACATTGTCATGCTGAATTTAGTTCAGCATCTAGATCCTAAAACAAGTTCAGGATGACAAGATGCATCTTATTCTCGCAAAAACTTTTTTCCTTTTAATTTCTCTGGTAGATAGCTTGTGCCTTTGGGAGGGTGCATCTCATACCCTTTACCATAATCCAGCTCTTTCATGAGCTTAGTTGGGGCATTTCGAAGGTGAAGTGGAATGGGCTCATTTGGATACTCATATACAGCCTCTTTAGCTAGAGCAAGCGCGTCATTACAAGCTCGGGACTTAGGAGCAGTGGCTAGATAGACACAGATATGAGCCAAAATGAGCTGTGCCTCAGGCATACCTATCTTAGTCACAGCCTCAAATCCGGCGTTCGCCTGGATAAGTGCCCCTTTGTCTGCGATGCCAATATCTTCAGATGAAAATATGATCATCCGTCGTGCGATAAATTTGGGATCTTCCCCGTTCTCCAGCATTCGTGCCAAATAATAGAGTGCTGCATCTGGATCAGATCCACGCATTGATTTGATGAAAGCTGAGATGATGTTGTAGTGCTCATCAGCCTTTTTGTCATAAAGTCCTGCAGTCTTAGTCTGAAAGACTTCTTGAATGATCTCTGGGGTTATCGAAGGGCTCTCAAAATTAGTTGCTGCCATTTCAAGCGCATTGAGGAGTATTCGAGCATCGCCACCTGATAGTCTAATCAATAGCTCTTGAGCATCTTTGGTGATCTTTTTTTTATGATCTCCAAGCCCTTTTTCTTTATCAATAAGTGCACGTGTAATTATCTTACTCAGACCGTCACTACTCAAACCCTTAAGTACAAAAACTTTGGATCGAGATAAGAGCGCGCTATTTACCTCAAAAGATGGGTTCTCTGTCGTGGCACCAATAAGTGTTACAAGCCCTGTCTCAACATATGGCAAAAGCACGTCCTGTTGTGCCTTATTCCAACGATGTATCTCATCGATAAAAATAATTGTCTTCTTTTGAAAAAGGGTTTGCTCTCTTGCCTCTTTGATGATCTTGTGCAGATCTTCTTTGCCAGTTGAGACGGCTGAGAGCATATGAAAATTAGAATCTGATTCTTTTGCAATGATACTTGCAAGCGTAGTCTTACCAGATCCTGGAGGACCCCAGAGAATGATCGAGGAGAGTGAGTCAGTCTGAATCATGCGTCGAATGAGCTTACCCTCACCTACTAGCTCTTCCTGGTCGACATATTCATCGAGAGTAGTGGGGCGCATCCGTGCAGCAAGATTCATTTGACCATTCTAACATACTAAATAAATCTATAATTCAGACTGGGACTATTTAAGGATAGGGAGACTAGCATTCACTGCAGGGGTTGCAGCTGAAGATGATGGAGTTGAAGTTATTGGCTGAGTTGGAGCGACAGTTGGCTTTATATCAAGATTACTAAAAATCATAGAACAACTTTTACCCTGACATGCAATACATGCAAATTTGGTACTCCCCAAGAGTGCAGCTCTATGGACTGGTGAATTAAGCCACCAAGTTAGAGCTTCAGACTCTGTTCTCATACTAATCATATTTTCATTTGCAGCAAATCCCAGATTACGCGCTCTAAAGCCCGCGTGCATGTAGCTTGTTCCATAGATCTCATTGTCTAACTCTGGCGCTCGTGAAATTGCAACTGCGCATACCCTTGGATCCTTCACGAATGCTGGGAGGCCAACTTGAGCACGGTAGTTGTTAACCATAGCAAATAGCGTATCTGCATTCAGACCATCCCCAACTGTATTAGCATCTGGAATCGTTGGAGTGAAAGATGCTGCTGGGGAAGCAAGTGGAGCTGGACTTGGTGTTACCACTATTTCCTTCAGATCAGCCTGATCTGCCTTCTTTAAGACTGTTTTTGAAGGTGAAAAAGAACTTGCTCGATCATTATTGGCCTGAGTGATGATGACTGACTGAGACGATATCTGAGTGATTGCAAGAAACTGCGAAGGTAATCCGTAGGTAAAGAGCGATGGAGTAACGAGAGATGTTGTTGTGCATGGCTGAGAATCTGAAGCTATTTTAGCAACTGGTGAAGATGTGATCGGATTTGAGGAAGCCTGGGCCATTTTTGCCACAGGAAGGACAAACATTGTCCCGAGCAGTAAGGACACGGCCAATCGGGTACTATGTACACGTAGTCGCATCAACGACCTCGAACTATACTAAAAAGACAGAAAAAATGCAAATCGATGAGCTTTTGTGAGGACATTTTGAGGCTAAACAACGATTTTAGTAGGGTAAATGCACTCACGCTAACTTTCTGTTACAGTGAAAATCATGATACAAAAGACTAAAAAGAAGGACTGGCACGTCTACATGATCAAATGTGCTGATGAGACACTTTATACAGGAATCACGACAGATATCGCCAAACGCATTCAGGCTCATAATGGAGAGATCAAAGGTGGAGCTAAATACACACGATTCAAAAGACCGGTAATTCTCGTCTATCAAGAAGTGTCTAAAGACCGTAGTAGCGCATCAATTAGGGAGTATGAGTTAAAGAAACTCTCTCGAGAAGAAAAAATGCGACTAATAACTACTCCCACTTAAAGGTCTTTGTCGCCAGCAGGTACATCACAACTCCCCATGCCACTACTCCAAGCAGATAGGGCGCTGCCTGAACGAGAGTTCCACCCTCAGTTGTAACCGTTCTCACAGCATGATTGAAGTATGAAAGTGGCAAATTATTAGCAATTGGCGCAAGCCATTTTGGCAAAAGATCGCTTGAGAAAAACACTCCAGATAATAAAAGCTGTGGCATTGAGACCAAATTAACGAGCGGTCCTGCCGAGTTCTCGTCATCTGCAATTCCTGACAGGAAGAAACCAAAGCCTAGGAATGAGATCAGCCCAACTGCAGAGATAAAGAGCATCTCAAGGAATGTAATAATCCCATGTGGCAGATAGAACTGAAAAAGAAGAACGCCAACTGCGAGGATCAGCGTAGTTTGAAAAAGTGCCAATATCAGACGAGACGTGGCCTGAGCGAGTAGAATTGTGATCGGCCGAGTAGGTGTAACGAACATTCTCTTAAAGACCAGGAGTCGTCTCAGTGCGATAAAGCCAAAGACAGTGCCAAACAACGCAGTTGAGAGAAGTGAAAAACCAATCTGCCCTGGGAGAATAAAGTCTACATAGCGCGATTTTCGACCAGAGACCTCAGTATTGATGAGCGAGACTGGGGGATTAATGACGTTAGACATCTTTAAATTTACTTGATCAACAACTCCTCTTATGATCGATTGTGCAGCAGATGATGTATTTGGATTAGCACTAGAGGTAAGCAGATTAACTGAGTAAAATCCGACATCCTGGGACTCGACTTCAAGAACTGCATCTATCTTCCCCTTCTCAAGCTCTCCCTTTAGAAAGTCATTTGTGCCTTTCTCAATCTTAATTGTTGAGATATTGCTAACAACGCCCTGAATAGGATTTGCTATCTGACCATCTGGAATTCCGATCTTAACTGAGACACCGCCACCGCCTATCAGACCAAGTGCTACTATAAAAACAATCGGAAAAATGATGCTGAAAAAAAGCGTTGATTTGTTACGAATCGAAGCCTTAAGTGCGAATTTCGTTAGTGATAAATATGCCCTCATCTGGCTTGGTTTTTTTGAACTACTCATCAGATAATCCCTTCCCTGTCAGATGCATAAATACATCCTCGAGTGTTGCTTCTTTTCTAATCGTCTCTCTCTTAAATCCAGTCGCAATAAGTTCATTAATAAGTTTTTTGGGAGTATCAATCTTTATGATCTTACCCCCATCCATGATAGCAACTCTGTCACAGAGCGTCTCTGCCTCCTCTATATAGTGAGTCGTCAAGACAATACTCGTACCCTCTTTATTAATGGCACGTATAACTTCCCAAAGAGACGCTCTCGCATGTGGATCAAGACCTGTGGTAGGCTCATCCAAGAAAAGTACTGAAGGTTTATTGATAAGTGTCGAGACAACTGCAAAGCGCTGCTTTTGTCCCCCTGACAACTTATTTACAAACGTATTGGCCTTTTCCTCTAGATCAACTTGCTTAAGAACCTTCATTGGATCCACCTTGACGTCATACATCGCCGCGAACATATTTAAAAGATCTACGAGAGTGAGTTCTGGGTAAAATCCAGTGGATTGAAGTTGAACGCCAATACTTTGCTTCACCTGCAAAGGGTGATCGCTAACGCTATATCCATTGACGATCACTTCCCCACTTGTCTGCTTCTTAAGCGTCTCGATAATCTCAAGAGTTGTTGTTTTACCTGCGCCATTACGACCTAAAATACCAAATACTTCGCCCTTTTTAACATCAAAAGAAATCCCGTCTACGGCATTAAAATCACCGTACGTTTTAACAAGATTGGAGACCTGGATAATTGTGTCAGAGGATGTCTCGGGCATACACCCAGCATATCACAGAATTTTGGAGTGTAAAGCAAAAAGCACTTATCTTAATCCTTTTTAAGATAATCTGTTAGAGCATGACGGCAAAGTATTGTGAGGTTTAAATGAGACAGATCCTCAGATGGATCTAGCTCAAAAATACTTTCTCCCTCAGTCAGCACTAATTTAGTTTTATCAACATCCTCTGCCAAAAATATATATGATTCAACTTCTCCGATATTTGGGATCTGGTCATAATAAATTCCAACTATTTTTAACTGATTTTTCTTGACTGTTAATCCAACTTCTTCCTGAATTTCACGAACTGCACAATCTTCAAAAGATTCGTCCTCCTCCACGCTTCCGCCAAAAATAGCCAGTTTTCCTGGATTGACGATACCAAAGGTGTGATCTCTTTGCTGAAGAAGAAGTTTATTATCCGTAGTCTTAATGAGAACTCCTGAATATTGCATAGTTAATATAGTATAGTCTATTAAGGAATCTTTTATCGTAATAGCTTGAAATTACAGTGAGCTAAATCATTTCAACTAGAAAATAGGGTAACTATACTAATAAATAAAATCTATACCCATGAAAAATCATAATATCGTTTATCAAATTTTAGATGCAGCAATAGAAAATAATTTAGGTAGCAAAATAGCGCTTAAATGCATCTCAGATGATTTGAGGGATGAATCATTTACTTTTTCACAACTTAGTTCTCATGCAAATAAATATGCAAATCTCCTAGTAACATTAGGGGTAAAAAAGGGTGATCATATCATCATCTTTCTACCCAGAACTTCCGACATGGCTTTCGCTTTCCTAGGGACACTTAAGTGTGGCGCAGTCGCCTGCCCACTCTTTTCAGCGTTTGCTGACACAGCACTTATAGACAGACTCTTGAATAGTCAAGCAACTATAATTATTACCAATAAAGAACTCTTTCCTAAAATAAAAGCTGTTGAAGACAGTCTCCCTTCAGTTAAAAAGATCGTTATTGTAGACAGTTCTGAAAATTCATCTGATCGATATCTGACAACACAATCCCTCGCCACATCATCGCCAGATTTTAAAACAGTATCCATATCTAAAATAGATCCAGCCTATATGCTCTATACATCTGGCAGCACTGGCAAACCAAAAGGCGTAATTCACAAACATGAAAGTATTGACCAACAGCTAGACTCTGCAAGAGAAGTATTTGGGTTATCAGCCGAAGATATTCTTTGGTGCACAGCAGATCCGGGCTGGATAACCGGAATAGCTTACTCTCTTTTATCTCCACTACTTAACAGAACTCTAACAATCCTCTATGAGGGGAAATTTGATCCCAGAATTTGGTATAAAATTATTGAGATTGAAAAAGTATCGGTTTTTTACACAGCTCCAACTGCGATCAGAATGCTTAAAGGCGACAATGAATCCTCGTGGAGAAATAGCGACTTCTCCTCATTAAGAATTGTTGGCAGCGTAGGTGAACCCCTTAATCCAGAAGCACTTGTTTGGGCAGAAAAAGTATTTAAGACTCGAGTTCTCGACACATGGTTCCAAACTGAATTAGGAGCTATTACAGTTGCAATGACTGAGAATATCGCTGAAAAAGTTGGCTCTATGGGAAAGCCACTCAAAACAATTCAGGCAAAAATAGTTAATGAAGAATATCAAGAAGTCCCCAAAGGACAAAAAGGTCAATTAGCACTACGCCCCTCTCAAGCTTCACTGATGACAGATATTTGGCAGAATAGAGAAAAATATCTCTCTTATTTCAAGAATGATTGGTATCTCACTGGAGATGAGGCATGGCAAGACAATGATGGATATTTTTGGTTTTCAGGAAGAATAGATGACATCATTAATACCTCAGGAAAGAGAGTTGGACCATTTGAAATCGAAAGTGAACTCCTCAAATTTCCAGGCATTCTGGAAGCTGCTGTTATAGGCAAGCCAGATGACCTTCGGGGTGAGGTCATCAAGGCTTTTATTGTGTTAAAAAAAAATACTGCTCCGTCTGAGGAAATGAAGAAGGAAATTAAGCAGTTTATGAAGAAACATCTTGGTGGATATCTCTACCCAAGAGAGATTGAGTTCACTGACCGTCTCCCTAAGACGCGATCAGGAAAAATAATGAGACGACTCTTAAGATCAACAGAACTAGGACTAAGCAAGGGCGACACATCCTCAATCGACGATTAAGAATTCTTAACAGCACTTCCAGTTGCTTGACGAATATTTGTGAAACCGTCTTTTTTTAGCAAAGAAATAAGCTCTTGATTTATCTGAGATACAACTTGTGGCCCTTCAAATACCAATCCCGTAATCAACTGCACCAGCGATGCCCCTAAAACAATTTTTCGATAAGCGTCTTTTGCAGAAAATACTCCCCCTGTCCCAATAATGACGAACCTATCTTTAAAATTTCTATAAGTGAGTTCAATAAGTTCATTTGATCGAGCATAGGTAGGTCTGCCACTAAAATTTCCAACTGGAAATTTAGCAACTTCACTTTTAACAAGTGCTTTATCTTTTCTATCCTTCTGTAGGTTGCCAAAGATGACTCCTGCAATTTTGTGCTTTGAAATCACCTGAAGCATTTCCAATACATCTTTGTTCGTTTCATTAATTGGCATTTTTATGAAAATTAGTTTTTTGATACCAAGAGCATCAACTCTAGATAATAATTTTTCCAGATTTTTTGGAGGATAAAAGGAGACATCACCCGATAAATTTGGACAACTAATATTTAACTCATAATAGACATTCTTAACAGATGAGTTTTCAAATTTCTTAAAAGTGTAAATGATATCCTCAACACTTGCCTCCTGCGTTAAGCATGACCCATCATTAGATCTTCCCACACTGATCCCAATTGGGATCGCAAATACTTTCTTTCTCAACTTTGCTGCTGTCCGATCTGCGCCCATATTCTTAAATCCCTTATTGACCATAAGAGATTTTGATCTCGGCAATCTGCCTAGCATTGGGCGAGCATTTCCCTCATACTGATTTTTTGTTATTGTCCCAACTGTCCCAAAACCAAAACCGATTGAAGGCAATAGTTGCGTTAGTCTACCTTCATAGTCAAATCCTGCAGAGAGACCAATAGGGTTTTGAAATGTAACACCCAAAATTTCTTGTGAAAGCATGGGGTTCTTAATTCTCAGCACAACTGATAAGAGTTTTTTTATAATTCTACCATCGCCCATCGACTCCCCAACTCCAATCATGTGGTTGTGGATTTGCTCTGGATTAAAGAAGAAAAAGATCCGCTTAACAACATTTTTATAAAAGAAATGAAATATTTCTAGAAGAAAAGTGTGTAATTTCATCCTGCAATTATCTCTCTAATTGATCTCCAATACTGTGACTTTAATCACAATTTATGCCAAATTCCTCATTTGCTAGTATTTAGCCTTAGTTTCTAGTAAAATTACACCTACATTGCCAGATCGTCTAATGGTAGGACAACGGACTCTGAATCCGTTTATCTTGGTTCGAATCCAGGTCTGGCAGCACTTCGGCAAGCTCAGTGCAAGCCACAACATGAGCACCTTAAGCGATTAATTTGTCTAGAGGTAAGGTGAATAAATTTCACTATAATCTTTGGGGAGTTATTCTTTTCTCAGGATCTTTTCCATTGCCTTCCCCTGTGCTAATTCATCTACCAACTTATCAAGATAGCGAATCTCCCGCATCGTTGAATCAGGGAGCTCTTCAACCCTCACTCCGCAAATAACTCCCTTAATCAATGAACGAGATGGATTAAGATGCGGAGCTTTTGCAAAGAAGGTCTCAAAATCAGTTTCTTTTTTAAGCTCTGCACCAAAACTCATATGAGTGTACCCTGTTAGCCATTCAATGATCTCATCAACCTCAGCCTTTGTTCTTCCTTTTCTTTCAGCCTTTGCAACGTAGAAAGGATAAACACTAGCAACGCTAGTCTTATAAATTTTATGGTCTTTAAAATTATCTTGCTTCATTGCTTATTTTAGCTTGATTATATTCAGGGAAAAGTAAACCCTATATTTAGTCTCATATTCAAAACTTATTAATAGATAATTGGTGCTTTCCTAATAAAGATATTATCTTCTATGCACTTAATCATAAATTTAGAAATTGTATCTCTTGAGAGAGTTTGCCATGGCATTGGCTGCTGAAATCCCACGTGGCTTAACTCTTGATCAGCTCGATCATTGTGAATTGGAGTTCGCACTACAGTCCAGTTAATTTTACTTTTTTCTAATATCAACTGTTGGGCCTTTGCATCGCTCATCCGATATGGATCGATCAGAGGAAATAGTATAGACGAGATAGTCCCCAGAAATGATCTTGGATCACCTTTCACCAGCAGTCCTGCACCAGTAATGGTAATAAATCTATCGATGCTCTTTTTTTCCATAAGCGGGATGAGGACTGAAAGTGCTTTTTCTTGAATGGGATAAGGAGTCCGAAAGCCATGCCCCAATGCAGATATAACGACATCAACATTTTCAAGCGCCTGATCAACATCACTACTATTAGCAACATCTCCTAAGATGACCTTGAGATGTTTATGGGCAATTGTGACCTTGGATGAACTTCTGACAAGAGCCACGACATAGTAACCATCCTTAAGCAAAATTTTCGTAAGGACTTTTCCCAAATGGCCTGTTGCCCCAAGTAGTAATACACGTCTCATATTTTCTTAATGATTCAATAGACTTTTCAATCTTAAATTTTAAGTACAACTCCTACGATCAAGCCGATGATGGTTGCGACACCTCCAACTAGGAAAATTTTAACACCACTTCTAAATCGAGAGGTTTTGAGAATAGTCCCCTTGATATAGCCGAGCAAGAACAAGCTAATAAGCGCAGAAGTCACACTTACGATGAGAGAGTAAGGTGACTCTAGAAACATAAATGGGGCTATTGGGATAAATCCGACCACAAAATATGACACGAGCATATACAGTCCACTTACAAGTGGATTCGATCTTTCATCCCTATGCCGATTCAAGTCTTTTACAGCATCATCGCTAAGATATTCCCCTGCTCCCATAGAAACAGCTTCTATTGCAACTCCAACAAATCCAGCTAAGAGAACAATTGACTTGCTATCTGCACCGATACTTATACCTGCAACCAACCCTGTAGTTGAAACCAAACTATCTTCTATACCAAAAAGAATGCTTCGTAGATATTCCTTGTTTTGCAAAATCTTCATTAGATTTATTGTAGATGAAAGATTATGTAATAAAAAGCTCTACTCACTGCCCTCAGATGAAATTATCTTGAAATAAGGTTCTCACCATCTAATTCATTTGCGATAACCGACTGGACAAAGGGATCATCTTCTCGCAGTCTTCCTTCTGATACATATTCCCTAATACTAAGTACCATTATCGCCTTATCTCGATCAAACTTTATTTTGTCTGGAAAATTGAGCAACTGATCTGGGATAAAAGAACATGACATGCCTACCTCAATCTGCGATGAAACCATATTATTCCTCTCAATGATCTGATGCTCAACTCGCTCCCCCCAAGGCAGCAATTCTGGGCTCCCAAACTGTTTATCTATATAAATTAGATGCCCCTTACCCATGCTCGCTGCCTCCCTCCTCTCACCAGCCCCATTTGTCTTCATCATTGACACTACATCTTCATCCCAGACTCTCCCCACTTCTTCTGCAAGCGGATGTGGGGCATGTGGATTACTTTCACCCGAATATCTCATCCAGTATTCTGCCATTCTCATATTGCCTAGCAGGAAATTTTCTCTAAAATAGACATTTGAATTAAGGGGCACATCGTTAAGTGGATCATCTTCATTGTCCTTTCTAATATGAAGATTGGGGATATTGCGGATAACTTCTCTTGCAAACGGATCGGCGCTGATCTCTAATAGATTTGCACTCACAATTGGCGTCTCACCCTCCTTTAATGATTCAAATCTGATAGCTTGCTCACCCTCCATTTCGCCAATATAGATATGACATAGTGCTGACTCTACTGACTGAATAACTGGTGCCAAATATTCATGATCACCAACAATTACCTTAACTCCTTGTATGGATATCTCTGGATCAAGCATCCCCCTAATTTCTATTCCATATAACTTCTGAGGATCTGCATCAAAAGATGATACAAATGCATTTTCATCTGAGACGAGTTCTAATGCTAATGTATTAAATTCTACTGATGAAACCAGCCTTTCCGCACGCTCCTCCCGCACCCCGGGATAATCCTGGACATATTCATTAAAATCAAAGTAGGCGTGTGGAGGCTCTTGACTGCGTATCGACTCTATAACTCCTCCAGCGACCACTCCGAATGAACCAACTGCTGTATACTTGATGAGATCTCTTCTCGATAGTGACTCTCTGCCTGCCATTTGGCGAGTATAGCACCTCAGGCACAAATTTCACTACAAATCCTCATTGACAACGAATCCTCAGTACGAAATACTGATACTGTAGTAATTATCATTACAATAGTATTTACAAATATATTTACATATATTTGAGGCTATTTGTAATTAGGTTGTCAATTATATTTACATATAACTTGACAAATGAGGCTAAATATGCTATACTACAATTATGTACGAACCTAACTTTACACTCACACTTCCCATGCTCAACAAGCTCGGCACAATTGAGCGTCTTTATGGTCAATTGGTTAGTCAAAAGCTAATGCCATCTCTTGCACTGAGGCTGAATCAGGAGAATCAAGTCCTCGCGACACACTACTCAACGAGCATTGAAGGCAATCCTTTGTCGCCACAGGACGTCACTAATATCGTCCTGAGTGATAAGATCCCTACTACCAAGTCAGAACGTGAAGTTAAGAACTATTTTGCTACCATCAACCATCTTTTCATCCTAGCTCGCAATCATGAAGAAATCAGCGTGGAAATAACAGAGGAACTTCACAAACTTCTCATGAAAGACATCATGGATGATGCTGGGCATCTTCGGGATGGATCAGTCTTTGTAGGACACAAAACTGAGACAGAAATAGTTGTCAAACATAATCCGCCATTCCATAGCCGTGAAGAAATAGCCAGAGCACTAACAGAGCTCTATGAATGGGTTGATGCAAAAGATGAATATCATCCACTCCTTAAGGCAGGCATACTGCATCATCAATTTGCGTATATCCATCCATTTTTTGATGGCAACGGACGTATGGCAAGAATTCTTACAACATATTTCCTCCTCCTTGCCAATTACGAGGTAGCCAAATACTTCATTATTGACGATTTCTATGACATCGATCGCCATCTCTATTCAGACACACTCCACACTGCTGATAAAGGCGATAAGACTGCGTGGCTTGAGTATTTTCTAGAAGGTATTGCACAATCGCTTCAGGGAGCACTTGGCCGCATCAATGATCTCTCAAGAAAAAGTGTTGATGAGGTCACAGGCGAGAAGAGAGTTCTTGTCTCAGCGAGGGAAGAGGAGGTGCTTCAAATCGTTATCGATAAGAAAGCAATCAAATCATCTGACCTTGAAGAATCATTTGGGGTTAGTCGCCAACAAGCTCATGCCCTCCTTTCTTCACTTGTTCGGAAAGGACTCCTTGATAAGTTCGGCAAGACAAAGACAAGTTACTATAAATTAGCCAAGAAACAATAATTTCAAGATGAAACTAGGCAAATACCAACACTTCAAAACAAAAAATTTCTATCAGGTTATTGGGACGGCGAAGCACTCAGAAACACTTGAAGATTATGTTGTTTACGAATGTCTCTATGAAAATAAAGAAAGTAAGATCTGGATAAGACCTCAAAAAATGTTTGAAGAAAATGTGATCCTAGATGGCAAAAGTGTCCCCCGATTTAAATATATTGAAGAATAAATCTATTTATGTAGTCCAAAAAATCTCAGGAGGTAAGGGATAAAAATTAGACCACCCACAATTACTGCTCCAACAGATGAAAGAAGGACCATTCCAGCTGAAACATCCTTCGCGATCTTTGCATCTTCTCTGTATTCTTTTGTGATGAGATCTACCATGTGCTCAATAGCAGTGTTGACCATCTCAGCAATCATCACCAGCACAATCATCACCCCAAGTATACCCATTTCAAATGGGTTCACGTCAAAAAATATACTTGCTCCTATGACAATTACAATTGCAAGAATGTGAACTTTGAAATTTTGATCATTATTCAGCGCGAACTTAATTCCGTTCCATGCATAGGTAAATGATTTAAATAATTTTTTATGCTCGACTACCATATAATTTCAGCGATCTTCACAATAGTATACAAGATTACAGTCAAAGATATACCCAATGATCCACCAGCGATAATTTCTCTCACAGTATGCCTCTTAATTTTAACTCTCGACCATGCCACAATTGGAACAATAAAAAGAAGTAATAGGTACTGTGCCCCATATAAAATTCCCAGCGTGACTACAAATGCAGATATTGTAGCGACATGAATACTAGCTTTAATTTTTGTATTTACAAAGCTAAAAAGTAGAACACTAGCAAAAATACATGCGAGAAGAATAAAGAGCACAACTGGTGCGTCTAGATACAGTAATGAGATAAAGTAGAGCGCCCCAACCAATAAGACGAAAAGGAAAAGTAATGGCCTCTCTTCTCTTTTGGATACATCGAAGTCAGTGAAATATCCTTTTCTCACGCCAATCCCGAGACAAATTCCAATTAACATCACAAAAAACATTGATATCAGCGTCCAATTCATAGCCTGTGAGGCATTGCCTGTTTCTCTTAAAACCAAAAGATATGGTGTCGGAATTAACAAAAATACTGGGTTAAATATGAGGGAAATAAATCGGGCAAGCAATATCATTATTTTTTATTTTTGCAATCGTTGTAAAACTTCTGTCTTTGACAAAATGGCGAGAGCATCAGACAGCGGCAGGCCTCGCTCGTTTCCAGTAAATATGTAGTAGAGCACGGACATCTTTATACCAAATTTTTCAAGCGCTGCTTTGAAGATAAGCAGAATAGACTCTGAATTCCAATCTGCCAATTCATCTAACGCAGCGAGCAAGTATCTAGCAATGTCTTTTTCATTTTCATTTCTAGGATTAACTTGTGGATCTTCAAAAATCCATTTTGTGATCTCCTCAAACTCCTTGAGTGTCTGCATTCTCGTCTTTACAAGCGGCATAAGACTACGAAGAATATCTTCATCAAAATCTTTTTTTGTATATTCCCTCAACCGAGATGATAGAGCTTCATCGCTTAGATTTTGCATATACTGTTGGTTCATCCACGAGAGCTTCTGAAGATCAAATCGGGCACCTTGAGATGTTATTTGAGACATTTCAAATAACTCGATGAACTCATGTAGAGTATAAATTTCTTTTCCCTCTGGGTGATTCCAGACAATATTTGAGAGATAATTCAAGACTGCCTCTGGTAAATACCCGCCATCTCTATAGTAGTCAACAGACGCATGCCCATGCCTTTTTGATAGCTTACCTTTTCCATCACTATTTAATATTAATGGCAGGTGAGCATGAACTGGCATTTCCCAGCCAAAATACTCATAGAGTAAAATATGCTTTGGTGTTGACGAAACCCATTCTCTCCCTCGAAAAACATGTGTAATCTCCATGAGATGATCATCCACAACAACTCCTAGATGATAGGTTGGAAATCCATCAGACTTTACAATTACCTGATCATCAACGGTTGATGCATCTACTTCAATTTTGCCCATGATCAGGTCATCTAATATTATTTTTCTATCATCAGGAATTTTCATTCTGACAACATGTGGAACTTTATCATCCAAAAGACTGCTAATCTCCTCAGAAGAAAGATTCCTACATTTTCTGTCATACATAGGCATTTCATGTCGCTGCTCCATTCCTTTCCGCATCTCTTCAAGACGTTCTTTTGAACAAAAACATCGATATGCATAACCCTTTTCAATAAGCTCATCGGCATACTTTCTATAAATTGGTAGTCTCTCCGACTGTCTGTAAGGACCGTATTCGCCTTGATGCAGTGGGCTTTCATCTGGGGAAAGATTGAACCATTCTAAAGCAGCATAAATAACTTCTTCTGCTCCATCAACAAACCTCGCCCTATCTGTATCCTCAATACGAAGTATGAATTTACCATCATATTTCTTTGCATAAGCAAAGTCGAACAACACTTGATAGACTGTCCCAATATGAGGATATCCAGTTGGTGAAGGCGCAATTCGAGTACGTACTTGTTTCATAGTAAGTTGATTATACATTTGTGATTACTTATACTCAATACATGCCTACTCTGTCCCAAGCCACTTCATTGACTAAGAAAGTTGCGATCTTTGGTGGCGGCGGAATACTCCTCGTGATTTTACTCTTTTTCCTCACAAAAGGTGCCCTTTCTCTCTATTCCACCCTTTTTCCAAAACCCGGACCTGCTCCTGAGGCAGCATTTAATGCCCTACCTCCCCTCGTTTTCCCAGAGAGTGTAGTGCAAGAAAAATTTAGATACAGCCTAGATACTGTCTCTGGCAACTTAGGCGAATTCCCAGATAGACTAAACGTCTACAAAACGGTGGTGAATGAGCCAAATCTACTCTCGCTCCAAACAACTAAAAATCTTGTTGCAAAAACATCATTCACCTTTAATCAAACCAGACTTAACGACACTACTTACGCTTGGAATGATGTAATACGCCCCGAAAAAAGACTAACTGTAAATATTATCTCTAAGGATTTTAGTATCGACTCCAATTTCCTTACTTACCCAGATTTGCCTGCACTAGGGAGAGTAAGTGAAGAAAATGCTAAAAATGAAGTTAATAACTTCCTAACACTTCTTGAACTTTTTCCATCAGATCTAGATGCTACCCAAACACATGTTGATTTACTCAAGCTAGAAGATGAAAAACTAGTTGCCGCACTTTCCCCATCTGACGCACAAGTTGCACGAGTCGATCTTCATCAATCTGATATTGATAAAATCCAAATTGTCTATCCCAATCCGCCACATACAACAATGCACTTTATTGTTGGAGGTACTAATACTAGGGAATTGATGGAGGCGAGCTTTAATCATCAGGCAGTTAGTAATATCTCGTCCAGCTATCCACTTATCACAGTTAATGATGCATACTCACAACTTAAAAAGAATAACGCATATATTGGCTCCTATTTTGGAGACAGCAACGACATAATAATCAAAAAGGTATATCTTGGATACTATCTTGGAACCACAAAGCAAGAATATGTCATGCCAGTTTTTGTATTTGAAGGCAAAGATGGATTTAGCGCATACGTATCTGCAGTCAAGTCAGAGTGGATAAATAAGACGAACTAAACACCCGGAGAAAATTCAACAACACTATTCTGTAAAGGCAAAAGCAACTGCTGTGTATCCAAAAATCTATCCTCGCTTCGCATTACAACAACGATATATCTTCTTTCCTTAATTTCAGCAATAGTCATGAGGACCCCCTCTGCCCCCTCAGTAAAACCAGTCTTCCCACCAACAACTCCATAAAGACCTAATAACTTATTCAGATTTGTTAAATTAAATTTATGAGATTTTGTTACATCAGTTACAAACTGTGACTTGGACCCCATAACTTTTGCCAATTCAGCATTGTCACTCGCCGCCATACCAAGTCGTGCCAAATCTCTAGCAGTCGTATAATTACCATCATCATTTAGCCCTGCAGGATCTTCATAATGAGTATTTTCAAGATGTAGTGACTTTGCCTTTTCATTCATAGCTTTGAGAAATTCTGTCTTACCCCCTGGATAATTATCTGCAAACAAGTAAGCGACATCATTTCCAGATGGCAATAACATCGCATACAATGCATCCTTAAAATTCATCCTCTCACCAATCCGGAGCCCAACATTTACTCCCTCAACTTCACTTCTTCTAGCTGTGAGAATATCTGAGTCTTTGTAGTAATCTAGAGCGGTAAGCGCAGTCATAACTTTTGTAGTTGAAGCCATAGAAAATCTCGTTTGACTATTCTTCTCAAAAAGGACTGCATATGAATCCTTATCCATAACTACTGCTGACTCAGCTGATAGAGCTGGATTGATCTGCCTACTAAAGTAGGGATAAGAAACAATCGTTTGGCTCCGTGCTGCATTAGTGAGATTAAGGAGGGCAACTCTTTTGGAAAAAATCGCGACTGTACTTGAAAGAATGAAGTAAATAATCAAGAGGATAATAGGCAAAAGATAAAGATGTGAATGTTTATCTACATGCGACAGCGTGCTCTTTGCGCGATGAAATTGGGGAGATACAGACATTGACGTAGTATAGCAAGAAATAACTATCTCAGCTATTTTGCTCGGTACTTTCGATTGAGGATAGCCTGAAATCAACTCTTTCCATATCTCGAGGGAACATTACTGCTTCTCGCACGTTCTTTAAGCCCAAAACCTGCATCGTAATACGCTCAGCACCGAATGCAAAACCACCTTCGGGAGGAACTCCATACTTAAATGCTTCTAAAAATAGCTTTATTTTCTCCGGATCCATTCCCCATTCTCTGACCTGGTCTAATAATTGAGTATAATCATTTACTCTTCTCCCGCCGGACAACCATTCAAGCCCTCTACATAAAAGATCCATCCCTTCATTTACCTCTGGATTCTCAGGATTTGGATAAACATAAAATGGCTTCTTTTTCGTTGGGTATCCATAAATAAATACAAGATCAGAGCCAGTTTCTTTCTTAACAATATCGCATATTTCACGCTCATCCTCAGGATTGAGATCCTTTTCATTTCGAACGTCTCTTTTTGAATTTTCATAAATTTTTTCCTGCGCTTCTTTCAAACTCATCGTTGGTGTTTCATCAATGACACTAGGTAAAGTCACATCAAATAATGCTAGTTCATCCCGACACTTGCTCTCCAATTGTTTGAAGATATATTTCACAGTTTGATCAGCCATATCCCGAACATCTTTCCAAGATTTTATAAATGCCATTTCTGCATCAAGTGAAACTATCTCAGTCAAATGACGCGTAGTAATACTCGGCTCTGCTCGAAAAACTTTATTTACACTAAAAACTCTTTCAAATGCGCTCATGACTATTTGCTTATAAAGTTGTGGACTCTGAGTAAGGTACGCCTTGTGCTCAAAATAACCAACTTCGAAAACTTCTGAGCCACCCTCAGCAACTGCCGGTGTGATAGCAGGTGCTTGAAACTCCATAAAATCTTGCGACTTCATAAACTCTCTAAATGAATCTATGATCACAGCTTGTACTTTAAAAATAGCCTGAACCTTAGGATGTCTTAATGTAAGGCCGCGATGGTCCAGGAGTGTGGGGAGCTCTAAATCTAACTCTTTCTTACCAATATCAAATGGGAGTGGTTCTGCTTTACCTAGTATTGTATATTCTTCTACGTCGACCTCTACAGTACCAGTTGGAAGATCCTTATTGACCATTCTTTCAGGCCGAGCCTTGACCGTACCTACTAATTCAATTGCAGACTGTATAGTCAGATCGCTCATTTTCTCAAACCCAACACACTGGACTTTGCCTGACCGATCTCGAAGATCAATGAAGGTTAATTTACCATGATCTCTTTTTATATCTACCCATCCCTGAAGAAGTACCTTCTCCCCTACTGATTCAACAACATTTTTAATAAGTGTTCTCTTCATAATGTAATTAGCTTCGCATATGATACATCGAAATAACTTTATTGACAAGATCGAAAGAATGAGATTATAATGCCATTTATATGACCCCTTCATTTATCAACGTGCGCCACATGTCTAATCGCTATTCCTAGCGGGAGATTGTCATGCGCATACACACAATCTCCCTCACTGGGAGATTTTTTTTGCGAAAAAATTATGAGTGAATCATTTAGACCGAAATTTGAAATAGTTCCAAATCCTAAAGTTGATCCTAAATATTTGGGATGGGCACAAAACTCTATTCTACGACCAATTGCACTAGATATGACTCGAGATGCACTAACTCAGTCATGGGAACAAGGCAAGGTTGACCCAATGGAGATGAGATTACGCCAGAATAAAGCACATACTGCGCTAGAAGAATCATATGAGGAAGCGAGAATTCGCTGTGAGAATGGTGACACTAATTCTTGCGAGATTCAACAAGATACAGAATTAGTTCTTGGATCAATTCTCCAGACGGGAGATATTTTCTCTGAAGGGGCAATTAGTCAGCACGTAGAAAAAATTGCTCCAAGCACTGGAGGTCCTAAAATTCGAATCCTTGCCTACGATGATGAAGATTAAGATTTTTTAAAATCTCTAAGCTTCAGCTGTAATTTTGTCACATCATTCCACGAGTTTGTGTCCAATGTGTAGACGATATCTATTTGATCATCTTTCTCAATTCCAGCAGACTTATCAGCCATACCAAATGCAATCGCCTCAAATGGTGTAGATATCTCATCTGCTGATAATACAAATCTGACATGTGCCTGATCTTTACCAATGATCCTCTTGTCTCGAATGGTTACTTTTTTTGCCAAAAAAGTTGGTTCAGGATTTCCCATACCGAAAGGTGCAAGAGCCTGTAGCTTGCCATAAAGTTCGTTTAGTGAAAAAGAGAGTGGGATAACAAGATCAACCTTAATTGCTCGAAGTAATTGATCTTGCATTACAATTTCATCTGCCACAGCTTCAAGCTCTTTCTTCATCTTCTCAATATTACTTGTCTTGATCGTGAAACCCGCAGCCATCGGATGTCCGCCAGCATTTATAAAAAGCTCAGATTTCGATCTCAACATTTCAATGATATTAACCCCACTGACTGAGCGAACAGACCCTTTGCTTACTTCATTTCTCTTCGCTATAGCGATTGAAGGTTTATAAAATTCTTCAACGAGTTTACCTGCAATAAGGCCGATAATTCCCTCCTCAAATTCTTCGTCATCAACAATAATAATTTTTTTATTTTCTTGAAATGCTCCAGCTCTATCTATGGCTAAGATAGCAGAGTCCTTCATGAGAGTTTGTCTTTTTTTATTGACCTCATCAAGAGCACCTGCGAGTTCTTGAGCTTTTTTTCTATCCTTGGTACAAAGCAGTCGAAGACTATCCATACCACTTTCAATTCTCCCAGCTGCATTTAACCTAGGTGCGATAATATGCCCAATCTCATACACACCAATTTCTTTTCCCTCAAGACCTGAGATCATCAAAAGCTCTCGAAGTCCAGTCCTTTGAGTTGAGCGAATCAATTTCAACCCAATGCTGAGAATTGTTCTATTCTCATTCGTGAGAGGGACAAGATCTGCAACAGTTGCAAGCGCTGCGAGTATTAGATGTTCTCTATCAAATTCAGAGACTGAATCAGTTAGTTGGTCTTTTATCTCTTTTGAGAAAAGTAAAGCAACTGATGAGCCACAGAGTTTGGTTGTGTGGACAAACGAATGTGCATCTGGGAGAGAATGATCACTATCTGCTACATGATGATCAGTGATAATAACATCGATTCCCTGAGCGTTTGCAAATGCAACTGCATCATTTGCAACAATCCCATTATCAACTGTTATTATCAACTTTGGCGGATTAGTCTTAATAAGATTCTGAATCCCTTTTTCTGAAAGACCGTATCCCTCGTCTACTCTGTGGGGAATATATGGCAAGACATTTGCTCCAAGTCCATAGAGAGACTCCCAAAGTATCGCAGCACCAGTTATTCCATCAACATCATAATCACCATAGACGATAACCTGCTCGTTCTTTTCAACCGCTTGCTTGATTCGCTTTATCGCTTTCCTCACCCCTTTAGTATCTATCCCAACTGACTCAAGAGTGAGACTTGATAGCACAGGTTCAAGAAAAGACGACTTATTTTTTTCATCAATTCCCCTTGAGGCTAGGAGAGCATTTACCGCTGATTCAGGATCACTATAAGTGGCTAAATCTGAAACAATCCATTTCTTTTCACTAAATTTCATAGGTTACATATATATAGTTTTGCTATACTATAACAAGCCTCATTATGAATCATATGCTATGCAAATAACAATTCCTGAGTTCATTAAAGATATTGCTACAAAGTTCTCCAAGGACAACTTCTCGCTCTACCTTGTGGGTGGATCACTTCGCAATATCCTGCTTGAAAAGCAGGTCAAAGATTGGGACCTAACAACCAATGCGACTCCAGAGCAAATCCTTGCTCTCTTTCCAGAAGGATTCTATGACAACGTATTCGGAACTGTAGGAATTCCACTCATGTTCAATCAAGAAAAAATAGTTATTGAAATTACCACATTTAGAACTGAGGAGGGCTATGCGAACAATCGACATCCAGATAAGGTGTCCTGGGGTAAGACAATTGAAGAAGATCTTTCAAGAAGAGATTTTACCGTTAATGCTATGGCATTGGAACTTCAGCCAAAAATTGTTCGTCCTTTGGACGAAACATCTGAGTTGATTATCGATCCATTCAATGGCAGATCTGATCTTGATAACAAACTTATTCGCGCAGTTGGAGATCCCAATGAGCGCTTTAAGGAGGATGCTCTAAGATTAATGCGAGCAATAAGATTTGCGACACAGCTATCATTCACAATTGAAGATGAAACCTTATCTGCTATCACAAATGATGCAACTTTAATTAAGAATATTTCTCAAGAAAGAATTAGAGATGAGTTTATGAAAATACTTGGGAGCGAGTATCCCTTTGAAGGAATAATGCTTCTTAAAAATACAGGTATTCTCTCATTTGTTCTCCCAGAACTATTAGAAGGTGTTGGGATCTCTCAAAAACGTCCGGGGAGACATCATACAACAGATGTTTTTGAACACAACGTATTTTCTCTGAAATTTTGCCCCTCGAATGATCCATTAGTGAGATTTGCAACACTCATCCATGACGTAGGCAAGCCAAGGGTCGCAACGCCAGACAAGGATGGACTTGTTATCTTCCATAATCACGAGATTGTTGGGAGTAAGATGGCATTTGAGATCTGTGAAAGACTTCGCTTCTCAAGAAAAGATCGAGAGAAAGTTGCCAAGCTTATACGATGGCATATGTTTACAGTTGATGAACACATTACAGATAGCGCAGTCAGAAGATTTATCCGAAGAATTGGCGTAGAGAATGTTAAGGACATGATGGATCTAAGGATTGGTGATAGGCTTGGCGGAGGAACTCAAACTGCAGAGAGCTGGAGACTCACTCTTTTCAAGAAGAGGGTCGAAGAACAACTTGCGCCTCTCCCCTTCTCTACAAATGATCTCGCAATTGATGGCAATGACCTCATGTCTGAACTTGGGATAAAACCAGGTCGAGAAGTAGGAGATCTCCTCCAAAAACTCTTTGAAGAAGTAGATGAGGATCTTTCAAAGAATACGAGAGAATTCTTGCTCAAGAGGGTTAAGGAACTTGTATGATATCTAGAAATCATCGCCTACTGCAATTAGCTATACGCTATTTGCCATATGGTATTTGCCTTCTCTTTGCAATTGCCTACTCTATCCTCTCCATTGTCAAACATAATCATTTTCTGTCAGGATACGACCTGGCAGTAAGCGATCAGGGAATTTGGCTGATGAGCCAATTCAAAAATCCGATCTCTACCCCTCACGCCTATGCATTTACATCTCTTTTTACCGATCATGTCGAGATAATTTATGCGCTCATTTCCCCCATATACTGGCTGACAGACGATGTTAGATTTCTCATTGTACTTCAGGCATTTGCGATCAGCTTTTCAGCGCTTCCAATTTTCTTTATTGCACGAATGAAGAAAGTCAAAAATCTTGCCTCCTACTCCATAATGATTAGCTTTCTTCTTTTCTATGGCATTCAGAATGCTATCTGGGCAGATGTTCATAGCCTGGTCTTTGCTGCATCATTTCTTTCCTGGTTTATATACGCGATCGAGAAGAAAAACGTTAAACAAACAGTCATATTTTTTCTTCTTCTCATTTCCTGTAAAGAAGATATCGCCCTTCTCACATTCCTCTTAGCTGGAATTTATTACCTCAAAACAAAGTGGAGACCACTTATCTATATCATGGGGGGATCAGTCGGATATATACTGATAATTTTCTATGTCTACTTTCCACACTTCACAAGAGATGGATATCGATTCCAAAATGAGAATGGACTTCTCTCAAATATAGATCTAAGAAATTTCTATGACACTGTAGCAAAAAGAGATGTCATCCTCTATTCATTCGCATGGTTTGGATTCTTACCCCTCCTTGCACCACTTTTTGTTGTTCCAGTACTTGCAGACATGGGGCATTACTTCGTCCTAGGGAGTGACTATGTTACATCTGCGCAAAGTATATTCCTCCATTATCGAGTTACACTCGCAACACTTCTTGCACTAGGAACCATTTATTCAATTGTGAGATTTAATAAGTTAAATCACTGGATCACTGGTGCATACATACTACTCTTTGCTCTAGCAATGCAATATGTTCTTCATCTACCACTTAGCTATTTTGCCAAGAGTTGGTTCTGGACAAAGCCAATTGGAGCAATAAATATTGAACAACTCTTACCAGAGCTGCCAAAAAGCGCAGCAGTTGCAGCTCAAAACAATATCACTCCGCACATCAATCATAGGGAAAACGTCTTTACGCTATGGCCAGAGAAAAAAACATTTAGCAAAAATTCACCCTGTGGCAATCCAACTTGTGACTGGCTGAGATGGCCTGGCAACCCTGAATTCATCATCGTAGATACATCAACTGATTGGGATACAAGACATTGGCTCACTAATCATGATGAATTTATCAGTGCTCTTGCCAACCTTGAAAAGGAGAAGAAAATATCTCTTTTTAAACAAGTTAGTACTGCCCGCCTTTATAAAGTACTCTAACAAGCTTGCAAAATATCAGACTACTTTCTATAATGATTTATAGCTGAGTTGCCAATAGCTGCGGAGAATTGTCAAAATCTATTATCATGATACGAACAACACAAAAAATTACTAGCAACCTCTAGTCATTTGCTCTCCTCTTTTTAGACACTCATTCTAGTTACTCTTTATGAAAAAATCAGTAATTGAGGTAAAAAACCTCGTTAAAATTTATGGCAGTGGATCGAAAAGTTTCACAGCTGTAAAGAATATGTCCTTCTCAGTTAAGGAAGGTGAGATCTTGGGATTTTTAGGGCCAAATGGTGCTGGCAAAACTACAACAATTCAACTGCTTATGGGACTTCTAACACCAACGTCAGGATCAGTCACATATTTTGGAAAAGATATTCAAGTAAATCGTGAAGAAATCCTTGAGCAGGTCAACTTCTCTTCGACCTACACAAATCTTCCATGGAATCTTACTGTCTGGGAGAATTTGACGTACCTCTCCTACCTTTATTCGATCAAAAATCGAAAAACCAGAGTCAAGGAAATTGTTGAAACATTTAGACTCGATGAAATTCTGCATAAGAGCATTGGACAGCTATCTGCAGGACAAATGACCAGAGTTAATATCGCAAAGGCATTTCTTAACTCACCAAAAATACTACTACTTGATGAACCTACTGCTTCGCTTGATCCGGACGTAGCATCATATATCAGGGAGTTTATTCAGAGCGAGAGAAAAAAATACTCTCTCTCAATTCTCTTTACATCTCACAACATGTCGGAGGTAGAAGAGCTGTGTGACAGAGTACTCTTCATAAATCATGGTGAAATAATTGCAAATGATACTCCAGAAAATTTAGCTCGCTCTATTGAGCTTTGCCACGTTGAACTATTTACACAAAAAAATAGTAAGGCTTTAATTGATCTCTGCATTGCTAAGAAATTGAACTACAAAGAAGTGAGTAAAAATAAGTTAAGAGTTGATGTAAAAGAAAAGGAAATTGCTGAGTTCTTACGAGAGCTATCAGAAAATAAGATTGTGTTTGAGGAAATCAGTATCGATAAACCATCTCTTGAGGATTATTTCTTACAAAAATCTAAAAAACTATAATGAAGCTACACAGAATTTTTGGAATTATATTAAGACATGTATTTGCATTCCGTCATAGCTATGACAAAATGTCTGATGCGTTTTACTGGCCACTCTTAGACCTCCTTCTTTGGGGACTTACTAGCGCCTATATCAAGCAAACCTCGGGTGGCGAGACGAATATTCTACTTATTATTGTCTCAGGAATTATATTCTGGATTATTTTCTGGAGAGCGCAGTACGAAATTTCAATTGGACTCTTAGAAGAGTTATGGAATAGAAATATGATTAATATTTTTATTACTCC
Organism: uncultured Gammaproteobacteria bacterium; assembly: GCA_964533055.1. GTDB lineage: Bacteria > Patescibacteriota > Microgenomatia > Levybacterales > UBA12049 > JACROF01. The sequence continues at coordinate 37,750 of CAZHKZ010000007.1, forward strand.
ATTAAAATTCTCTGAATGGGTAACTGCGTGGCTTTTCATGGGAATTACCAAAGGCACCATGAGCTTCCTCTTTGCATCAGGCCTAGCGCTTATTCTTTACAAAACTAGCATTTTTGTCTATGGATTTAGCCTTTTACCCTTTGCATTCATACTACTTTTATCTGGTTGGTGGGTAGGATTTATCATTGCAAGCATAGTCATGCGCTTTGGAACCAAAGTTCAGACCCTTGCCTGGAGTATGCCATGGATTTTCGCACCTTTTTCTGC
>CAZHKZ010000008.1:0-35552 GCA_964533055.1 uncultured Gammaproteobacteria bacterium
TTGCAGAGTATAGATATTTTGGCTTGGATGTCAATATGAAATGAGGCGGAGGGTTCTGATGAACCGACCGCCTCTGTTGCTGCAGGAAGTATTTACTTACAGCGTTGATATAAAAATTCTTGACTCATGTTTAGAATGCGCAGTTCGGCGAGCTGTTGTCCGAACTGGACTCGAAAAGCCTCAACATACTCCCAGGCCCGGTCTGTTCGCAGCCTTTCGATACTGGCGAAGTCACTTTTCTGAAATATGAGAAGGTGGATCGGATCAATCCCTCTTTGTGCGAGAGCGGATCCGTATCCTCTCATTCCATTTCTGTTGTACCACCCAGCTCTCTCAAACCGACCACCCTTGATCGGGTAGCCAGGGAAAAGATCTCTGAGTAGCAGATTTCGGCTGTGGGCGTGTACTGAGGTAAGTGTTTTTTTATCCTCAGCAACCGCTTCGATCGCAAATTGCTCTGCCTTATTTTCAAGATAAGGCAGAAGTGCCTGCACCAGGGCATCAGTCATGCTACTGGAGATGAGTGTGACAAGTTCTTCTAGAGGAATTAGGCCTCTCGATGTCTGAATGAGAAGTGGATCTTCCACGATATTCTCCTTTTTTTACTGACAACTTGAAAAGAACTAAGAGATTATATAAATAGAGGATATCTAAGTCAAGCTATAGGACTAATTATCTGAGATGTCTAGACGATTTTTACATTACCGGCGAGGCTTTTGAAGATCTTAAGCGCAATAAAGAAGCAGCCAATCATCAGGATACTTGCCCCTAGGAATGGCAGCATGATGCTGATACTTGCGAGACCACCTGCGATGATAGGTCCGACGATCTGTCCGATGCTCATATATGAGGCATTAATCCCCTGCATTTCTCCCTGCTCACTATCATCAACTTCCTCAGAAAGTATTGTTTGAGTTATTGGTTGGACAAAGGAATTTACAAGTCCTAGTGCGATACTTGCAAGGACAAATATGAGCACACTCTTTGCTAGAAACATAATAATAAAGATTCCAGCTACCCAGATAAGTGAATAGAGTAGAGTCTTTTTGATCTTTAGTAATTTAAGTGCTTGCTGTAAAAGCACAAGTTGCGAGATAAGTCCTAGAGCACCAAAGAGAGTGAAGAGAAGAGAGATCTGATTGGGACTCATCTGAAGAACTTTGACAGTTGATGATTGGAAGCCAAAGATGAACATTGAGAATGCCATAAAGTAGAAGAGAGTCATGACAAGTGTGAGACCAACTGTTCTGTTGGTAAGCGCATGCCAAAGCTTGGAAAAATCAAATAATTTGGTCTTACTGACTTGTCCAATATTTTTGTTAGTCTCAGGCAGAAATATCCACGTAATAACTACTGCGAGAAATGAAATTGCTGCTGCGATGAGAAAAGGTAGCGCAGGACTAATACCAACGGTAAAGGCCGAGATGGCAGGACCAAAAATAAATCCGAATCCAAAGGATGCTCCGATGATGCCAAAGCCCTTTGCTCGGTCTTTTGGCTCAGTAGTATCGGTGATGACAGCTGAGGCCACAGGGATATTGCCTGCAGTAATGCCATCAAGTGCTCGTCCTAAGAAAAGGAAAATAGCACTAGGTGCAAAAGCGAGCATCACAAATGAAAGTGCAGTCCCAGCGATCGATGCTATCAGGAGTGGCTTTCGACCAAATCTATCTGAGAGACGTCCGATAATCGGTGTTGAGAAGAACTGACAAAGCGAAAAGAGCGCAAAGAGTAGGCCATTCTGAAAGTCAGTAAGCCCAAATCTCATGGAGTATGAGTAAAGGATGGGAATGATGATACCGTATCCTAATGCGTTTACGACTGCGATGAGCGCGATGATCATAAGATTGCGATTTTTGAACATTTACTTAGTATATCTAACATAAATTCGTCCGTAAAGGCCTTATTTTGCTATAATCTGCCCTGAACGTTAGAATGGTGGGCATTCGCATGACTGCTCATTTGCATCTAAAGGAGGAAACGAGTGGAAGTAACAATCTTCACGAAGATGGGTTATCCCCTCAAGGCGACAGATAGTTCAGAGGGGATTCATTCCTTGGCTGCTCAAGTTACACACAGGCTTGCATTTGGCGATTTTGTCATTGCAGCTCAAATTGATGGCCATTCAATTAGGAGAGGGGTCTATGTCTCAATTTCAAGCAATCTCCATGAGCTTGTTGCCACCATCATACCTATTGATGGAGAAAGCGACAGCTTTCGAAGCAGTCTTAGCATGACTGGTTGGCTTCGCGACGACCACCTTACTCCAGATGAGCTCGAATTTGCTGAATATGTTCGAGCCATTTTGCGCGCAAGGCGCTAGATTTTTCTTTCGCGGGGCGTGGTCCATAGGACTACTCCCCGCTTTTTTATGGTAAAAAATATTTGGGTAGTTTGATCTACTTGATCATATTGACACTGTACGTTCGTACAGTTTATAGTTACTGTACCAACGTACAACACTATGAATTTAGATCTAGCAATACAAAAATTACGAAAATTCTACAAGATCCAGAAGAGACTTCCTTCCTATCAGGAGATCTGTACGATATTTAATTATTCTTCTAAAAATGCGGCTGTCTATTTAGTTCAAAAACTTATAGAGGCAGACATCGTGGAGAAGGATGAAAAGGGTAAAATCCTTCCCAAAAAATTATTCCATATCCCCCATCTGGGTATCATTAAGGCAGGATACCCAGCTCAGGCTGATGTGCAGTTGGGGGATAGCATCGACTTTTATGAATATCTTCTAGATATGCCTGGTGAAGTCTTCTCGCTGACTGTGCATGGAGATTCTATGCAGGATGCAGGGATACATGAAGGAGATATCGTGATTGTTGCTAAAGATGAATCAGCTCGCAGTGGTGATGTCGTGGCAGCCATTGTTGATAACGAATGGACTGTGAAGTATTTTCAGAAGCAGAACAATCAGGTAGCTCTCATCCCTGCCAACAAGAATTATCCAATTATTCGTCCCAAAGAAAGTCTCATTATCGGCGGCATCGTTACTAGCGTTATAAGGAAATACCGATAAATGCATGAGCGAGTTAGCGTTATTACTGTCTATGATCATCTCAAAGGTACTACAATCCCCTGGCGGGTCAAATGGAATGGAAGAGTTTACCAAGTTTCACAACTTGGTCTCCATCACACTCGCGAGGATGGTAGTACTCTCCACCATATCTTTAGTGTCGTTGCTGGTAGTCTGCTCCTTCGTCTAGACCTCAATACCAAGACTCTCATCTGGACGCTTGAAGAAACGGTGGACAACAATTGACTTGTCATGCTGAACTAGTTTCAGCATCTCTACCTCGATTAGATCCTGAAATAAACCTGCCTGCCGGCAGACAGGTCCAGGATGACATTCTGAACTATGCAGCGAATTATCTTACACATCGATTTTGATTCATTTTTTGCGAGTGTTGAGCAGCAATATAATCCTCTTTTACGTGGAAAACCAATTGGCGTGACTGCTACCAATGGAAGGACATGTATCATTGCCTCAAGTCGTGAGGCAAAAGCTAAAGGCGTGAAGACAGCCACTCGTACTGTCGATGCTCTGAGGATGTGCCCTGATATTAAGCTAGTAAGTGCTGATTTTTGGAAATATTGGGAAGTCAGCAAGAAATTTGTAAAGATCTGCTCAGACTTCTCGCCATTTATAGAAATCTTCTCCATAGATGAACTCTTTATCGATGCGACCGCTTGTGCACATCTTTACGGCGGAGTTGAAGGATTAGTAACGCAGCTGAGAAAGAGGATAAGGATTGAAATAGGTGAATATATCACTGTCTCAATTGGAGTGTCCCACAATAAATTATTAGCAAAACTGGGGTCTGATCTTAAAAAGCCTAACGGTATGACTGTCATCACTCCTTCCAATCTGGAGGGGGTTTATGGCGTCTGTAAATTGACTGATATCTGCGGGATTGGTACACGTATCAATATCCGCCTTAACAACATGGGCATCTATACACTGCTTCAGCTGCGGAAGACTTCAAAGGCCCAGCTTATTGGCGAATTTGGGATGGTAGAGGGTGCATTTCTTTATGATGTTGGTCAAGGAGAGGATGTGCGACCAGTCATGGCTTTTAATCGCGATCCCGGAGTGAAGTCAGTAGGAAGACAGTACTGTCTTCCCCATAATGAGCATGATCAGCGAGCTGCGTTACAGAATGTCTATGAACTTTTTGAAGAGGTCGCCTTTAAGTTGCGACGACTTGGTAAGAAAGCTCGCAGTAGCGGAGTATGGATAGCAGGCAGTTATAACGCTCATGGACACGTAACACAGACTAGATATACAGATAGTGGCCCTGAGTTATTTGCTTTAGCGATGCAGTCGATATTTGATCAGCATGGTGAATTACCGGTGGGATATGTGCGACGAATCGGTGTGTGGGCAGGCTATCTTGAAGATAGTGCGCACCTGCCCTCACCTCTTTTTCTGAAGGAACAACGTCAAGATGTGCTACAAAAAACTGTAGATCAGCTTAACGAGCGCTTTGGAAGTCATACACTTCGTAATGGATTTTTGCTCCATAGCGCTGATCTCACTACTGCCCCAAATGGTTGGATGGCAGATAGGTATGAAAGACGAAAACTAGCAGAGTCGTTTTAGCGAGTGAGCATTTTACCAACTCCTATAACAACAATTGCCCCAATTACAGCTACAAAAAGACTGTAAAAGTTAAAGCCAGTGACGCCACTTGCACCAAACGTATTCATGATAAAACCTCCTAAGAAGGCACCAATGACTCCAAAAATAATATTCATGAGAGCGCCCTGTTCAGCATCTGTTTTCATAACAATTGATGCGATCCATCCTGCTAAAGCTCCAAAAATAATCCAAATAATAATATTCATATACATTTCACCCCCTTTCACTAAAGTTTCGAAGGGGCAAGCCCTCCTGACTTTCTAAACTCAAGTATAAGCTGAGCGAATAAGAGGAAAATAATGATCATGTAAGACTGAGGTAAGAAGCTAAGACAAGGAGGAGATCCAACTAACAGCAAAGAAGGCACTGCAGATCAGGGCTACCACAGATATGCATTGCCAGAAGATCTGGTGCAAGAACCAAACTGCCTCCCCTGGCACGTGTTTATTGATCCAGAATTGCTCAGGCTCGTTCCCAACACGCGGATGAAATTGCTGAAGGAACCAATAAAACGTCTCTCCACCACTTCTAATAAGCCAAAAGACTGAGACGATAAGAAGAAAAAGAGTGAAGTCTTGAAGCACAAAGCAAAAGAATGATGCCAAGATCCAAAATGGACCGATGATGATGTGATCTGCCCAGACAAATGACCCAAAAGGCTCACACGCTTTCCAGGGTCTTGCAAGAATTGTACTCTTACTTTTACATGCAAAGTAGGCTTTTACAGATGAAAGTACTGAGAAAAGAAAAACAAAGATAAGTAATAGATTTTGCATACAACTGCATTATCGCAGGGTTACATAGCTGCAGCAACAGCTATTCTGTAGAACTGCTGGCTGAGTTGCAGATATAACGTATCTCGTCAATGACATCTCGCGACTTTTCTTTTGTAAGAGCTAGGATAGAAAGTAGATCTTTATTTTGAGTTATATCTCTACAGAGCACTACATGATTAGCAAGAAGACGTGCTTTCTGGTCTGCGGAGAGAGACATAAGGATAGTAATTGGATAAAGTTTGGCAGTCTCTATAAGATCACGCAGACTTCCCTTCTCTGGGTAGTTCCAACTAACGATTTTAAGTCCAACACAGCCAGCATATGCGTTTGCATCAATCGTAGTTTTGGTATTTGTGACAACCCATGCTTCATCAAATTTATATTTATCTTTTAAATCGTCAAATCTAGCTTTTACATAGAGAGCGACTTTAATATCAGAACGAGTCCCTGCGTTGTTATGAAACTTCGCTTCGATAAGAATTTTTTTTGAATCCTTCTGAAGAATGACATCTGTCTCATGCGACACGCACTTTCCATTCAGAATTTGTCTTGTCTGAGCGCTATAGCCATTCTCTTCAAATATTTTTGCAACATAGTCTTCAAATGGATATCCAGTTGGACCAAGGAGCATAATTGACTGCTTGAGACTATAGCGAGACTTTGTGAATGGATTTGGGGATTCTGAAAGTTCTTTTGAAATCGCATTATAAATGTCATGTGTTGGAATTCCATCGTAGAGCTTAGCCTCAACTGTTCGAAGTGTTCTTTGTTGAAGATCTTTTGGAACTCCTGCCCTTCGGATTGAGCCCAAAACTTTTTCCGGATTGTAAGGCTCGCGGGTTCCATCAGCTTTATAAACGTAGGCCATACTACTATCGTATGGGATTTTTGGAGAAGTTACAACTCAAAAGTTTTCTTTTTAAACGCAGTAACATTCTCATCTTTATAGAAGAGTTCATATCCTTGATCTATTTGTAGCGCAGCTGATTTGGTTGCATAATCACTTTCTGGATCTGGTAGATTATCATCTGTATTATCAAGAATGATGATGTCTGCGCTCTCCATAGCAAATGGCACACTGTAGAGATATTTTCTATGCGATAGGTGTGAACCTATACTGTTGGTAGTAGATACTCTCGCTGACTCAGGAATAGAATCAAGAAGGGCATTAAGTTCATTCTTATGGTGATACTGCTTGGTGAACATGTCTGTATTAGGCTCTTTTGCACCAGGTATTGGTCCATACTGATAGGAGCCGTATAGCCCAACAAATAGCAAATAACAAACAACGAATAATTTTGGAATCTTAGTAAACTTCATCAAAACCCATGCAAGTCCAGTTACGAGTGCGATAAAAAGAAATGGTGTAATGATGGCAGTATACTGATAATAGATCTGATAGAGCTCTGATTTAGAACTCAACATGTTTATGGTGAGATCTGGTAGCGCAAAAATGAGGAAAATTGGAGCAAGGAGCGGGAGAAAGCCTAGTGGCTCTAAGAGCTTTTTTAGGTATATCACCCTACTTTCTTGAGTGACCAAAGCATATGTCTCATTGGGAGAAAAAATAAATCTCTTTATGAGGTCTGATGGCGAACTAGAATCTTCATTGGATGATGAATAATACTCAAGCGCGAAGTGCTGCAAACCCCCTGCTGCATGAGGAATAATATACCAGATTAGTGAAAAGGCAATAAGAAGTGAGATGAGGAATGTTCCAATTCCCACCCTCCACTGCCTTTGAATAACCGCAATATAGACTCCCATAAGTCCTGTGACAGCCCAGACCTGTTCCTTGCAAAGTCCAGCAAGAATAGCGAAGAGAATAAAGAGTCCATACCTTTTTTTAAATATAAAAAACATTGCGCCAAGAACAAATGTCGTTGCCAGTGTGACAGCATGAAAATCATAAATAATACTTCTCTGAACGCTTGGATTGAGAAGGTAAAGAATGCTAATAATTAATGATAAAGTCTTGTCTTTTAGGAAGTGGATTGCGATCATGTACACAAAAAAAGCGCCAGCACCTACGACTAGAACTTGTAAAAGTAAAAGCAGTCTCGGGTCATCCCAGATAAGATAAAGTGGTGCAAAGGCTAGAAGGATGAAATCAGCATGAAATGCAAGTCTTGAGATAGTCTCTACACCATTTGGGTTTGTAAATTCAAATAATCTTCCATGAGAACTGTTCCAGACAGTCTGTGCCATATTACCTAGATCAAATCTTCCTGTGTAAAAATTATCAAATCTTAAAATACTCACAACACTGAAGTACCATGAGAAAATCACAAATGAGAATGCTAACAGCACTTCATGCGCATGATCCATTGAATACTGGATTGCGTGATTTAATTTTCCTGTGCGAGCCTTATGAAAAAGATAAGCAATCCCAATAAAAATTACTTCACAAATGATTAAAATAAGTCTGCAAAAAAGAGATACAAATGCAGCTAAGGGTACTGACATTATATTGCCAAGAAAAATTGTTAGTACTCCCTCTCTTACTCCAAGTCCGCTTGGAGTGATAATTGAGACAAATCCTACCAAGAGGCTGAGCATAAAGAATCCGATGAATTGCCAGATAATATTTGGGTCAAGATATGTCAGTGACGTAATGACAAAAAAATATCCAAGCCCTAAAAACACAAAAGAAGCGAAAATATAGAGAATTGATTGGAGGGTATCAAATGGACTAAAGCTCGGAAAAATATGTTCTAAAATCGTTCTAACTTTTCCATGCTTAATTTTAATAAGTGTTCGATTGTAGCAATATACTATTAAGCCAACTGAAGCTAGGAGAAGTGCTCCAATTGTTAATGGGAATTGTAGTTCATTGAGATGAAGATAATATCTTGAGACAAATGGGATTGCTAAAATTGAGAGAAAAACTCCTGCAATAATTACACCTTCTGTTTCCCAGAGGATAAAAGTCCCAATGTCTTTTTTGGATATTCCTTTCTTACCATACTGCGTAGCTACTCCAAGAGCTGCCCAGATATTGCCTGGGATATATCTTCGAAGTTGAGTAAAAGACCAAAGAAAAAGTGATTCACGCGGATCAAGTAAGTGTCCCCCAAAGCGAATCATCTTGTACCAGACAAAACTCCTGAAAAAGTAATAGATAATAAAACAGATTATACCCGGGAATAGAAGCGAGAGATTAATTGAATGAAGTTGTTCTGCAATATTTGCACCATGAGAAAGAAATGTCCTGCCCAAAAAGAAGAGTGCGATAAGCGAGATTGGCCAACCTAAGGAGAACTTAATAATTGAAAACGTTTTGTCCTTTAATCGAGTGCCTCCCATGTTAGTTAGCAGATCCAGTAGCAACTGGCGTGGCAATAGGAGCAGTGGTCGGACCCTGATAGGTAAAGGATCTGTTGAGAACTTTTTCTTCACCAGTTACAACACTTTTAACTTTAAGCTGAAAACGGATCGTCCCACTTGGTGGATTATAGAGTGCGATTGAACTACTACCATAGTCTGAGAATCTTCCTCCATTGATGCTATATGCCCAAACGACAGCACAGTAGTCACCCTGGTCATACTCAATTGAGATCTGGACTGGATCATCTTCCACTACTTCATTTGCTAAAGGGGATGCAATAGAGATCGGGCCAATTCCCTTCTTGCATGCGGCTGAGGTGGTCTGTGTAATAACAGTATCGGACTTTTGAGCAGGAACAGTAACTACAATCGGAGCTACACTCTTTGTGTCTTTTGAGTCATCCTTCTTTGAATTGAGGTTATTTACATTGAGAATAATCACAGTAAGGAGAACTGGGACACTGAGAACTGCAGTAAAAAATTCAACATACTGCTTTTTATCGGGGAGAGATCGGTATGAGTACCGTAAATTCTTGGCAAATTTCTTGAAACGATTTACTGGAGCAAATTCTTGTTCAGCCATGAGTCAATTGTAACAAATCAGATCAAAGATGCAACCCGAGAAGGATTATTCATATCGTAATGCTTCAATTGGAGAGAGCCTAGACGCTCTTATTGCAGGTGCAATTCCAAAGACCACACCTACCACAACAGAAAAGGCAAAGGCGAGAGCTACCGACCACCAGGTAACTTGGGATACAAATAATGCAGCAAGGATATACGAAGCTATGAGTCCAAGAGCAATGCCTATTATCCCCCCAGCCAGTGACAACATTACAGCTTCAAGGAGAAATTGCTTTAGTATATCCTCCCTACGTGCCCCCAGAGCTTTTCTAAGTCCAATCTCCTTAGTCCTCTCAGTGACTGATACCAGCATTATATTCATAACACCGATTCCCCCAACTATCAGAGAAATTGCAGCTATTCCTCCGAGAGCGACAGTAAGTATCCCTGTAATGTTAGTTATTGTTGAAAGTGTCTGCTCCTGAGTCATAAGAGTGAAGTCATCCTCTTCTAATCGTGACGATAGAATGCTTCGCGCTCTACTAATAACTGTATTAACTTGATCAGGCTCTTTTGCCGCAATGTAGATCGTGCTTACAGTTGGTGCGCCAAAAAGTTTTCGAGCTGTACTTAATGGGATAATTATTGTGTTATCCTGGTCTTGTCCAAATACAGACCCTTTTGAAGACGTAATGCCAATTACTGTAAACCTACTCCCAGAAATTGAAATTTTCTTCCCAATTGGATTTTTTGTTTGGAATAAGTTCTTGACAACAGTTTGTCCAATTACTGCCACTTTCCCCCCACTAGCTTCCTGAGCTTTTGTGAAGAAAGATCCACTCTGAAGATCTGTTTTTATTATTTCAGGGTAAATCGCTCCAGTCCCTACAATCTGTGTATTCTTGTTTGATTTATTACTGTACTTAACTGTTGTTATCTTAGAAATGTACGGAGTACTCTTGGCAATTGTTTTTAACCGAGTTTGCAAATACTCAGCAAGTGGAAAAGATAATTTATTGACAACATCCCCTGGTCCTTGCTGACCCCCTACTTTTCCCGGAATAACAAAAATAAGATTAGATCCCAAACCTGAGATCTGGTTGGTAATATACGACTGGAGTCCCGTCCCAAGCGATACGAGAACGATGACTGCAAATACGCCTATAATTACTCCAAGAGTAGTAAGGAGGCTGCGCAAGGCATTAGCCTTAAGTGATGCTGCTGCTAAGGAAAGTAATTCTTTGAAATTCATTTAACAATTTCTCCATCTCTTAAGGTAATGATCTTTTTTGCCTGAATTGCAATGTCGTGCTCATGAGTAATCATAATGATTGTATTGCCTTGCCTATTCAAATTTTTGATGATCTTCATTACATCATTTCCAGATGTGGTATCCAAATTTCCGGTGGGCTCATCAGCAAGAATGATTGCAGGCTTATTTATCAATGCTCTTGCAATTGCAACTCTTTGCTGTTGTCCTCCAGAAAGTTGATTTGGCTTCTTATATATTTGATCCTTTAATCCAACGCTCTCTAGAAGTTCAATTGCTCGCTTTTCTCTGTCCTTTTTATCTAATCCAGCATAAATACTTGGCAAAATGACATTATTTAAAACAGATGCCCTTTTGAGTAGATTGAATGATTGAAAAACAAAACCAATCTCTTTACTTCTATTTGCGGACATTTCATTTTCCGAAAGATTAGTAACATCTATACCATTGAGAATGTATGTTCCTGAAGTTGGAGAATCTAGAAGACCGATTATATTAAGAAGCGTGGATTTACCTGATCCTGAAGACCCAGTTATCGCGATGAAATCACCTTTTTTAACTTCGAGTGTTATTTTTCGCAACACCTCAGTAGTTACATCATCTGAGACATAATTCTTGGTAATATTTTCAAGGCGAATAACATTCTTAGCGTCAGTCATGAGTACTACATCTTTTGAATTTTTGTACCCTTCTGCCTCAGGGTAACTTTTTCTGGATCCAGAGCAACTTCTTCACCTATACTTAACCCAGATAAAATTTCAATATCAAAATCATTTTGAATGCCAACTGTCACTTTTCTTTTCTCAAATATTTTATCTTTCTTGACATAGACATATTCATCTTCAAAAAGACTTGAAGAAGGAGCTGTGATAATGTGTTTCTTTTTCTCAACTACTATTTCTGCATCTCCATTCATTCCTATTCGATAGGCGTCTGTTTGGTTGGGAAGAAGTACAGTCGTGCTATATGCTGTTCCGCCAGTTGATGTAGCATGACTTGCAAAATCAATCTTTTTTACTGTTCCTGCTATTGTTTTATTAGGAAATGCATCAAGAGTTATTTCTACAGATTGTCCATCTTGTATAAGTCCAATATCTGCTTCATCTATATCGACAAGAAATTGTAATCCTTCTGGGTCTACAATTGTTATTGAATCTGTAGCGGTTGACGATACTCCAGTTACATCAACAGTTGAGCTGGTAATAACTCCAGCAATTGGTGCGACAACAACTGACTGCTCTTTAGCGAGTGATACTAACTCAACAGATAGTACTGCCTTCTCAAGATCATATTGGTTATTTTCAAGAACTCGTCTGATCGACTCGCTCGCCGCATCTTGAGGTCTTGAAGCGTTATTGGTATCCAAAGTTGATTCGAATGTATTGCGTTGCTTTGCATAATCCCTCAAAGAAGATTCTAAATTCTTCTGTAATGTTCTCTGGTCAAGAGTGACAAGAACCTGTCCTTTTTTTACTAGATCACCCTTTTGTGCGCCAATATAGACTACCTTTGATCCTAGTGGAATTGCTAATGTAGCTTCTTGAGAAGAATTAATCTTCCCGTTGGCCGAAACAGTTTTAACAAGGTCTTTATATCCAACCTTCTCAGTTGATAATTCCTCTAGAGGCTTTGGCCTGAAAAGCACAATGAGAATAACAATAATTACAAGAGTGATGGCGGTTATATACTTATGTGTTTTTATAACTCGTAAGGGTGATGAAAACTTCATATATCTAGTATGACGTTGGTGCTAAAATAATTCAACTTCTCACATGAAATTTCAGTGCTGCACGTTAGCAAAATTTAGTTTCATTGATCTTAAATCGCTACTTTGGTACAATTACGGTGCCTGTTTTCCAAAAGCAGGATGAGCACCCGTAGCTCAGTGGATTAGAGCACTTCGCTTCGGACGAAGGGGTCGGGGGTTCAAGTCCCTCCGGGTGTACAAAGAAACCTGGTATAACCGCATGCATGCATGACTGCAAGCTTGCAAAGGATTCGAAAATTTACGCGGGCCCGTAGCTCAATGGTAGAGCAGTACCCTCTTAAGGTATTTGTTGGAGGTTCAAATCCTCCCGGGCTCACCGATTTTTCATCAGCAAGATGTCGTAGCTCTGAAGAACATAATCTGATTCTTCAATTTCTAACTCACTTAGGACTTTCTTCATCTCATTTTGAACCTCATCAGCATCTTCATCTGCAATTTTCTCAAACTCTATGAACTTTCCAAGACCGACTACATTATCTATGCAAACTGTGAAGTCTCCATATTTTGTCATCTCTCTCGTTTTTTGTACTTCGATCGTGAGTTCAAAGCCCAGTTGAACTATCATTTCATGCATAGATACCGGATCTTCGATCTCAGTTTCAATTTCAATTTTATCTAGGTCTTGAGATTGGGAGCGCTTGAAAGTAAGGATAGATTTAGTTCCTTCACTTCTTATTCGAAGAACAGGATCTGTCAGTTTTTTGGTAGCAAAGGTGAACCCTTTTGGAAGATATATTCTATCAATTTGGGTGACAGGTGGTGAAAAGATGCAGCCCTTATTTTTTAGAAAGGTCCGAAGTGAATTAGCGTCCTGAATTTTCGCTTTTATTTCAATTTCGCGCTTCATGTGTTGATATTAGCACAAACCTCAAGAGTCCCAGTAACGGGACTCTTATAAGGATCAAATAAAACTTTTGATTACTTTTTACCAGCGAGCTTGTTCCAAAGAAGAACGAGTCCTGAGAGACCGACGAGCAGGTAAACAAGATTTTCAAGAGTTGGCATAGAACCGAATATCATTGTAACGAGGTTCCATCCCATAGCTCCAGTTAGACCACCGAGGCCAACGAGAAGCCAGTTAAGAGCTCCAACGATTACGAGCCACCATGCGAGCATATTTAGTGTTTTCATGAAATCACCTCCTTTCAGACGTAATGAAAAGAATGTATGTTAACACGTCCAAATTGATCGTATCTTCCCTTATTGAGGCTGTCAAGAAGTAGGCATACTATATCTTTGCAAGTTAAATGAGGTTCGATGAACTGGTGAAAGTCCGAATCGAGAGATTTGCTTACGATGATAAGCTGTTCCATAGCCCATGTTCGTATCGAATCCATACTCAGGATACTTACTATGTAACGTAGCCATTTTTTGATCACGAAAGACCTTCGCCAGAATAGATGCTGCAGCAATTGAGATAGATAATCTGTCACCATGTATGATTGGGAGTTGGACCGATCGGTCTAATTCATTAATTGGGAATGCATCTGTTAGGAGAAAGTCATAAGCGTGGCAAAGATCCTGTGCGCTTTTTTTAAAAGACTGCTGTGCTGCTTTTCCAATACCTACTGCATTAATAACTGTGAGGGGAGTTTCGGAGACGCTATAGCAGAGAGCCTCTTCTTTAATCGCCTCAGCCAACTCGCTACGTTTTTGAGCCGAAAGCCTCTTAGAATCATCAATGGAATTAAGAAGTGGGTTTTTAAATGCGGGATATGGACGAAAGATAACTGCAGCTGTAACGACTGGACCTGCAAAAGCTCCTCTACCGACCTCATCCAGTCCTGCCACAGTTTGTCTCCCAGTGTTCCACTCAACTTCTTCATATGCAAAAGTTGGAAGTATCTTCATTCCAAAAGAGATTGTTGAGACTCTGTAAGATCTTCAACTGACTCCACATCAAGAATTGGGAGAGTTGGCAATGCTTGCCCCACGATACCCTGAAGCTCGCCATACATTCCTGAAAGATTATTGCGCATTCTATTGATCTGCATCTCCCTCTTCTTCCACGACCTAACTGTTGAACGTTGTTCAGCTTCAAGATCGCTTCGCAGCTCAATAATACTTTCTACTTGAGCTTCAAAACGATGTCGAAATGCATTGTCTGTGAGATATGAATATAGTAACTCCAGCTTTTCATCCTTATTCGCAGCACCTGATTTGGCAATCGCAACCTGGAGAATACCACCCCTGATTGCTAAAGATAGCGGGATTGCATACTCAAATGTGGTAACCCAGACATTCTCATGAATTCCAAATGTGGTGATACCTTCTGGGAGAGCAACAGTAACAAGAATTGATGCACTCGCATTTGCTTGCCTTGTATTCTCTCGTAATTTACTTGTCCAAGAGTTACTCCAAGCCTTAGTTCTTTTTATTTCCCATAATATTGAACCAGCCACATTTCCATGCTTATTCTTGATCTTCTGCCAAACATCTCCCCCTTCAATCCCTTTAGGTACAGGCAGAATTTCATCATTTGGAAAAGCTGCAATAAGTTGTGCCTCAAGATCTAGCTCCATGACCTCTCCCTGCATTTGTTGGGACTTTTGATCTGCCTTCCTCTGTGCATCTTCAAGGAGCTTTTTTGTGTCATCAAGCTGTTTTTGCAGGTCACGCCTATCCATATCTGCTTTCTCCTTCTCGGACTTGGAGACTTCTATTTGAATTCGCTCTCTTTCTTCTATAAGAATTTTTTTCAGTTCGATTTCCCTGTTATCATCTTTAGACTTAAGCTCTGTAAATTTGTCCATTAGCTCACTGAGTTGTTCTCGCAATTTTGCTGCCTGCTCTCTTTGCTCGATCAGCTGTTTGTCTGCGTCTTTTTGCTGAGATGCCGACTCCTCTTTTGCCTTTGCGAGTGCCTTCTCATACGACTCTTTGCGAGCTTTCTCGATGTCAGCTTCAAACCTTTCTATAGAATCTTTCTTTACTTGCTCCTCGATTTGATGCTTAAAAGCCTCAGATATTTCAACTTCTTTACCACAGTGTGGACATGGGATGATATTCATTAGGCCATCTTACTACGACAATGAGAGCCTTGCAAATCGTTTAATTTGGTTTGACAGCATGTGGAATCTATTGATAGGATGAAGAGTACATGAAAGGCATAATTCGTAACCTCGTGATTCATACAGTTGCACTCTTCCTTCTCCCATATGTTGTACCTGGAGTAACACTTGCTGGAGGCATCGGAACGCTTATTTTTGCTGGCGTTATGCTAACGCTTATGATGCTCATTGTTAAGCCACTATTGGACATCATTAGCTTCCCATTTAATGTGATGACGCTTGGTCTTTTCTCAATTTTTACCAACTCCTTAGTCCTATATCTACTCACAGTCTTCGTAAATGGTATAATTATCCATGCATATAGGTTCGGGGGGGCAGATATTGGCGGATTTATTATTCCAGCAATTACATTTAACACGCTTTTTGCTTTTTTAGCAGCAGCATTTGTCCTCTCGCTCATTATCACGCTTATTAAATGGCTGATCGAATAGATACTTTAAAAATAGTTTGTCTGGGCGGGGGTGTAGGCACCAGCAATCTTTTGCGTGGCCTCAAACACCACAATCCCAAACTTACAATCATTACTTCGATGGCTGATGACGGTGGATCCTCTGGGAGACTTCGTAAGGCATACGACATCATGCCGCCTGGAGACATCATTTATTGCATTGCTTCCCTCATTCCAAATGATCAAAAAGAACTTGAGGATCTCCTTCTCTATAGATTTCCTGGTGAAAACGAAAATGATAAGTCTATCGATGGCCATAAGCTGGGTAATTTGATTATGCTTGCTGAGATTCAGCGAACTGGTGACTTTTATAAAGCCATCCAAGTAACAAAAAAGCTCTTTGGAGTGACCGCAGATCTTTTACCTGCAACGGACGAGCATGTTCAGCTTTGTGCAATTACAAATGATGGTAGAGAGATAACAAGCGAGACAACCCTTGATCTTGCACTCTATAGTGAGCCCTATGGTCTTAAAAATATTTTTATCAAGCCAGTCGCACCCAGAGTTAATTCAAAAGTCGTAGAAGCACTTATGGAAGCTGATGTAATCATAAGTGGACCAGGAGATCTTTATACTAATCAGTTGCCCGTGCTTGTTGTGCCTGAAATTAAGAATGCGATTCTTGAGAGTAAAGCAAATAAAATCTTTATCGCAAATATTGCTAATAAGCCTTTTGAAACAAAAGGTTTTGTGCTGACTGACTTTGTGAACGCAATTTCAGACCATCTCGGGGAATTCCCTTTTAATTCTATTATTCTTAATAAGAATGTTGCTCTTCCAATGCCCGCTCAATATAAGTATGAGTATATCTCTAAAGGGAGTATTCCACAAAATATTACTGTATTTGAGGAGGATGTCGTTAATGAATCTTTCCCTATTTATCATGATCCACTCAAGCTTGCGAAAGCAGTGATCAAAGCGGTATAATGTGGACTCTATGGGCGTATTAGTCGTTTTACAAATTATTGTCTCAATCTTACTTATTGTTGCTATTCTGCTTCAATCTCAAGGCGGAGGCCTATCTCCTGTATTTGGTGGTGGTGGAGAAATGTTTCGAAGTAAAAGAAATATAGAAAAATTTCTTTTTACCTCAACAGCAGTTCTCGCTGCTATTCTTGGAATAATTTCAATCATACTTCTCATTCCTCGATAAATTTATGGCAATCATCAGAAGAAGATTACTTTTTTGGCTGATCAAGGCTTATATCAAAAAGTGGGGTAAATTTATAGCTTTTTCATTCGTTGCTGGACTCATAATCTTCCTATCGTTAATCATTTTTTTCACATATATCTCTCATCTTTTCCCGGTGAAAAAAACTGTAGGAATGGTCGGTGCGTATACCGCAGATACACTTCCCACCCAAATCACCTCCAAACTTTCACGAGGACTTACTAGAGTTGAACCCAATGGCCAAATTAAGCCAGATCTTGCTTCATCATGGGAAATCTCTGGCAATGATAAGACATATACCTTTCATCTAAAAAAGGGTATTTATTTTTCTAATAAGAAAGAGTTCAACTCAAGTCATATTCAGTATTCATTCGCAGATGTTGATATTAAAAGACCTGACAAGAGTACTATTGTTTTTACATTAAAAACGAAGGATCCTTATGCACCTTTTCTAGTGACTGTTTCTAAGCCAATTTTCCCCAAAGGGTTCAGTGGCCTTGGAGAATATCAAATAACTGATAGCACTCTTAATGGTGAGTACATTTCAGAGCTTTCAATCACTAATAAGAAAAATAAGAAAGAGCAAATTACATATCTCTTTTATCCAAATCATGAAGCGCTTAAGACAGCCTTTCTTCTCGGTGAGATGACTGAAGTAACAGGGATTAATGAAGATACATTCCAAGGAATTCCTCTTACAAATTCAAAGACAACGACTGTCAAAAAAAGCACTAATTATAATCAGCTTGTAACTCTTTTCTACAATACAAAAGACAAAAATATCTCAGACAATAAATTGCGCAAAGCACTCTCGTATGCACTCCCAGATTCATTTACAAGAGGTGAAAGAGCATTTGTACCATACTCGCCCAAGTCGATTTACTTTAGTAAAGACTTGAGTGAAAAAAAACAGGATATCGCCCACACAAGACTGCTTCTCGATGCAATATATCCCGATGGGGCAAAAATTCCCGAGCTTACGATCAAAACTTTAGTACGTTATCAAGACGTTGCAAATGAAGTTGCAGCAATTTGGCGCAAACAAGGTATCCCTGTAAAAGTTGAGGAAGTCGATTCAAAACCTGATGTATTTGAGATATATCTTGGTGAGTTCTCAATCCCTCGTGACCCTGATCAATATGCGCTCTGGCACTCAAATGAAGAGACAAATATAACTCGTTTTCAGAACTTACGAATAGATAAATTGCTAGAGGATGGAAGAAAAACGGTGTCGATAAGCGAGAGAAAGAAAATCTACGCTGATTTCCAGAAATATCTTAACGATGATGCGAATGGTGACACACCAGCGTCATTTCTCTTCTTTCCCTACTCATACACCATCACAAGAACGAACTAACTCTTTAATGAGGATTTGCTGCGAAGCGTTCTATGGTATGAGACAGCAAATCGATGAGCCTCATCCCGAATCCTCTTTACCAAATTAAGAGCAGGTGATTTTTTTCCAAGCGATAACTCTCGAAATGCATCTTCGTTTGTTCCATATAGTTTGCGACCTGCAGAGATGACCTTCGTATTTTTATTAAAGAAGGGTTGATCTTTAGCGATGATCAAGGTCTCCTCCCTCTTGGCTAGTCCTACCACAGGGAATGACCTACCAGTAGCTGCAAGTGCTACGAGCACTGAGGCAACCTGACCTTTACCACCATCGATGAGAAGGAGGGAGGGATCTGGCCACTCGGTGTGCTTGAGTCGTCTCGTCAACATCTCTTCCATCATGGCAAAATCATTTGGCTTACCATCGAGTGAAATTTTAAATTTTCTGTATTGGGATTTGTCTATCTCCCCATTGGTAAGTACTACCATGGACCCAGTGCTGTTCGTACCCTGAATGTTGGAGATGTCATAACACTCAATGCGTGAAAGTGTGTTAACTTCAAGTCCATGCTCAATAAGAGCAGTCTTAAGCTGATCAAGCTCCTCCTGCCGAAGATCCGAACGTAAATTTGGGTTTGTATCATACTCAAATGGCGCATGAACAGGCTCTGTTATCAGTCGAAGTGCATCAATTTTCTTTTGCAAAAAGCTTGCCTCCTCATACTCTTCTTTTCCACTTGCCAATTCACGCTCAGATTCAAGATCTTTGATCACATCTCTTGTTTTGCCATCAAGCATTTTGATAATGCTTTTGATTGAGGAGGAATATGCTTTCTTATTTTCAGCACTTGAATTGATGATAGGACATGGGCAAAGTCCTAGATGGTAATAAAGGCATTTGTATGGTGGATGTCTAAGAACTGAGACAAAAGGAAATATCTTTCGCAGCGTTTTTAAAACTAACTTTACCGCACCCGCATTTGGAAATGGACCAAAATAAAGTGATGAATCATCTGTCATTTGTCTTGCAAACATAACAACTGGATACTCGTCTTTTATCGTTATGCGTATGAGCGGATATGACTTACCATCAATAAGTTTGATATTGTATTTGGGACGAAATTTTTTGATGTAAAAAGCTTCAAGGAGGAGAGACTCAACCTCAGATTCAACAAGAATGACCTCGATTGACTCAACTTGTTCGACCAACAATTTGGTCTTTGGGCCTAATTGTGCAAATGAAGTGAAATAAGAGGAGACTCTAGATTTAAGATTTTTGGCCTTTCCCACGTAGAGAATTTCCTTCTCCTTGTTTCGGTAAAGGTATACTCCTGGACTTTCTGGTAACGATAAATATGATGATCGTGGATATAGCAAGAATAACTCCTCCAATACTTAAAATTTGTGTTATGGTAAGTGCGAACGGTGTAATAAGAACGCTTTTTTGAATTATAGTGTCTTGTAGAACGAATGTAAAATCAGCCCGTCTATTTGTAAAAAAGGATGTTTGATCGAATCCGACATCAAGATCAGTAAAACCAAAAGGAGGGATTTCTGAAAGTGAGATTTGCTGCTCACTAGGGCTTATACCGGTTGAGATCACTCGCGCAATTTGGGACGGGAAGAGGGTTGGCGAAGTATTCTCAATATGGATACTACCGTTAAGTGAAAAGAACGATAACAATTTGTCTGGAAAATCGAGAGTTACTGATGCTTTTGGTGAGACAGTTGGAAAAGTAGTGCTAAAGTCTACATTTACGTCCTTTTTATTTTCATCTCCTTCAAATTTGTACCCACCTGCTGGAACTGGATACTCACTATTTCTCCCCTTTCTCACAAATGCAATATGGTCAAAGTCAAAAACTGAGAAATAGTCGGTACCCCCCGTTGTATTTCCCCATGTCGGATCAACCATGATCCAGCGTTTTGTCGTAGCATCATAGTACTCGGGCCATGCATGGAGAATATCTTGAACAAGTGAGAGTGGACGCTGTTTGGAATTCTCAGTATTAGCAAATCCATTTATCTCACGTGCCGGAATACCTGCTGCTCTTGCAAGCGTTATAAAGAGGTCAGTGAACTCAAGACAAACAGCTGAAGTTGGATCTGAAAGAGCGTCTAGTCCTCCAAGTCTTGGCTTATTCTGAGTTACTCGATCAAAATCATAGGTGAGAGTAGCTACAGTATAGGCATAGATTTTTTGTGGTGTATTGTACGTTTTTACCAGCTCTTTAATTTTGGCAGACGAAATCTGCCAGTATTTTTGCTCTTTTGTGTATAGCTTTCTCTCCTCGTCTGAGAGACTAACTTGTGATGGAACAAGTTTTACTTTCGCAACACCCTTTACACTGATATCCATTTTCTCAGACGGCGAGAGAGTATATTGTGCCAGCCAATTACCATCAATATCAGTAGTAACATTATTTGGTTTTGGGTCAATTGAATTTATTGCTATGTCTTGATAGTTAGTATTCATTGGAAGCGCTATCTCAGTTCGAATCGGAAAAACGTTTTTGTTGCGCAAATGATAAACGAGATCTAGCTTATAAATTTGATCCGCTCCATATGCAATTGAAATACCAGATTTGCCGAGTTCTTCTTTTGTAAAAATTAGAACATTGTCGGGCTGAACTGGCTTAATGTAGCTTGGTGTGCCGAAATTCTGAGGTACTTTCACCTCTGCTCTAAAATCAGAATAGTCCTCAGGCGAGGAGATGCCTGGGATATTGATCTCCCACGTCTTGCCTTTGTGATGTGCAACATTTGTCGTATCAAATGTTACGACGAATACGAGTGATTTATCTTTGCCAACTACTTTTTGATTGAAGGGCAGTTCAATTGCATTCCCCTCTTTTGTTCTTGTGATAGTTGGGCGCAGTTCAGTAGTGGCATCTCGTGCTTTTACATCAGTGATGTCATCAAATCCAACTGTAATGGTATCCGATGAGGCATAGTAGTCACTTGTCTTATTTGTCAGTGTAACAGTGAGAACTACATTGGTCTTTCCGTTTTCTTTGACCGTGTAAATAACGTCATACTTTCTGGAGAAATAATCTGATTCTGCATGCACATTTTGTGCAGTAGAAAATAACAAGAATATAGTTGCAAGTAATAGGAGGAGAATTTTCTTCATATGAGGATATTCTACCTTAAAATAGAAGATAGTTGTCAGGAATTAGGAACTAGTTAGGATTGAAATGCATCTGGCTCCTAGCTCCTGATTCCTAATAACTTCTAAATGATTTTGGCGAGGAAACGACCTGTTTCTGAGACTGGGTTGGCAGCTATTTCTTTTGGAGTACCCGTAGCCACGATTGTACCACCTTTTTCTCCGCCCTCTGGGCCAAGATCGATGATGTGATCTGCGTTTTTGATCATATCCAAATTATGCTCAATTACAATGACTGAATTACCTTGATCCACAAGCTTTCGCAGTACATTTAAAAGTTTTTCAAGATCAGCAAAATGGAGACCTGTTGTCGGTTCGTCCAATAGATAGAGCGCGTCTCTCCCTCTTTTCGAAAGCTCTGCTGCCAACTTAACACGTTGCGCCTCTCCACCTGATAGCGTTGGGGCGGGCTGACCAAGCGTCACATATGAAAGTCCAACTTCTTTAAGCATCTCTAATTTGTGTGCAAGTCCTGGGACAAATGAGAAGAACTCTACCGCCTCGGCCACACTCATATCGAGAACATCAGCAATATTTTTACCCTGAAAAAGTATCTCTAACGCATCACTATTGTATTGCTTACCCTGGCAAATCTCGCATGTGACGTAGACATCTGGTAAAAACTGCATCTCAATCTTGATCTGACCTTCTCCTTCACAGGCCTCACATCTTCCACCTTTGACGTTAAATGAGAATCTTCCTGGGCCATATCCTCGCAACTTAGCTTCTTTCGTCTTGGCAAAGACCTCGCGAATATAGTTAAAACACCCCGTATATGTCGCTGGGTTACTTCTCGGAGTTCTACCAATCGGAGATTGATCAATCGCAAAGACATTCTTGATTTTTTCATGCCCTTCCAATTTTTCAAACTCTCCTGCTTTTTGTCTGTGGAATGGGTTGTTTTGCTGCATGAGCGCATGATAAAGAATGTCATTAATAAGTGTTGACTTACCACTTCCAGAAACACCGGTCACTACGATGAATTTATGTAGCGGAAAATCTACAGTAATATTCTTAAGATTGTGCTCTCTGGCACCTATGAGGGATAGCTTACCTGGATCTTTTTTAACGAGCATAGGGTCTACCTTTCGCTCAACTTTAATGACCTTCTTTTTAGATAGGTACTGGCCTGTGACTGAGGTAGATGATTTTTTCAATTCTTCATACGTTCCATGGGCGACAATTTCTCCACCATATGCTCCAGCACCTGGTCCAAAATCATAGATATAATCAGCAGCTGCCATAGTGTCTTCATCATGCTCTACAACAAGCACAGTATTACCAAGATCGCGAAGTCTCTTTAAGGTATCTATAAGTTTGGCGTTGTCTCTTTGATGTAATCCAATTGATGGCTCATCGAGCACATAGAGAACACCAGTAAGTCCACTTCCAATTTGTGAAGCCAGACGGATTCTCTGTGCTTCTCCTCCGGCTAGAGTTGATGCATTTCGAGATAGGGTAAGGTACTCAAGTCCGACATCCACCAAAAATCCGATACGAGTACTGATCTCACGTAAAATGAGCTTGCCGATCTCAAGTTCTCGCTTATTGAATTTAACAGACACTGTGTTAAAGAACTCAAGAACTTTGCCAATTGGCATATCAGAGATATCTACAATGGATTTACCATCTATTGTCACTCCAAGCGCCTCTTTCTTAAGGCGTGCTCCGTTACATTCTGGACAGACATCATATCGCATGAATTTCTCAATTTGTCCTCTAACATAATTTGAGTCTGACTCTGCAAATCGTCTTCTTAATTCTGCGGCAATCCCCTTAAAAGCTTCACTTATAACCGTTTGACTCCCCCAACGATTTTCGCCTTTTACTTTGTACTCCTTCTCACCAGTTCCAAAAAGCAGAAGCTCCTTCTCAGCTTCAGAGAAATCTCCTAATTTCTTATCCATCTTGATGCCATTTTCAGAGCAGAATGTCTTAAAGGTTCTCGAGAACCATGTATCATTTGACCCAAGATTAAAGAAGGGAAGGATCCCGCCCTCATTGATCGTTAGATTCTCATTAAAGATAAGATCCTTATCAACGATAAGGACACGACCAATTCCTGAACATTCGGGACAAGCGCCATGGGGAGTATTGAACGAAAATATTCTAGGCTCAATTTCTGACATCGAAATATTGTCAACGGGACATGCAAATTTCTCAGAATAGAGGTGGTCTTCAAGTTCTTTTGGAAGATCTGGAATGTCGAAGGAAGCATCCTTAATAACAGAGACTATTAGCTCGCCATTACCAAGGGAAAGTGCTTGCTCAACGTCAGTTGAGAGTCTAATCCTATCTGTCTCTTTTGCAATCACGAGTGAATCAATGACTACGTCAATACTATGTTTGTTAGTCTTAATCAAGACCATTTTGTCATCAAGCGAGTATACATGCCCATCGATACGAACTTTTCGATATCCTCTCTTTTTTAGGGAGAGAAAAAGCTCTGAGTACTCACCTTTTCGATCCTTAACAACTGGAGCTAGGATCATGACACGGGCAAACTTCTTTACAGGATCGTTTTGTGTCTCCTGCATAAGTAAAATGTTGTCTACGATCTGCTCTTTAGACTGCTGTGCAATCTCTCGTCCGCACTGTGGACAATGTGGATGACCAACACGCGCAAAAAGAAGTCGCATATAGTCATAGATCTCAGTAACTGTGCCTACAGTAGAACGAGGATTATGAGAGGTTGATTTCTGATCAATAGAGATAGCAGGAGAAAGACCTTCGATCAAATCAACATCTGGCTTTTTCATCGTTCCTAAGAATTGGCGTGCATACGATGAAAGACTTTCAACATATCTCCTTTGACCTTCAGCATACACAGTGTCAAAAGCTAGAGAGGATTTGCCACTACCTGAAAGCCCAGTAAAAACAACCAATTTGTTCTTTGGGATTTCGAGGTCGACATTCTTAAGATTGTGCTCACGTGCACCTTTTACAATGATCTTTTCCATAGGGGTAAGAGAGCGTCTATTATAGGTTAATTCAGATACTAAATCAATTCACCCACTTCCATATGCTAGAGAGTATTGCTAGAGTAGCTCTATGACCAAAGGCAAGATAGTAAGTAGCATTCTTTCACTCATTTTTGTTCTTTGTGTAAGCTATGTTGCCAAAACGTATAACTTGCCAAAACCTGCCACACTTGCTGTTCAAGATATAGTGCCCACTATGGCTCCTCCAATGGCAACTGAGTCTGCAATTGTTACAAGAGTAATAGATGGAGACACCATACAGATTTCAACTGGTGAAAAAGTCAGACTGATTGGAATAGATACTCCTGAGACAGTTGATCCACGCAAGGGCGTCCAGTGTTTTGGTAAAAAAGCATCAGAACACACGAAAGAACTCCTCTTAAATAAAGAAGTAACTCTGAAAAAAGATATTTCTAATACTGATAGATATGGAAGACTCCTGAGATACGTCTATATTGGAGACACTTTCATCAATGAACAGCTCGTGCGGGAGGGCTACGCAAAAGCATATAGCTATCCACCAGACATTCGATACCAAGAAGTATTCCTGCAGGCAGAACACGAAGCTCAGGAGAAAAAGCTGGGATTATGGGTAGAATGTCTCTAACAATTAGACGCTAGAGATTATTCGATCTTATCAAAGGTGAAGAAGCGTAGATCATGAATCTGAATATCGTAGTAGGTCTCAAGAATCTTTCCTGCTGCCTCGATATGCATTTCCCCATGGAGTTCAAGCCTTTTTGCGATCTCGAGTAATTCTTTCTCAGTCTCCCCTTCTAGCTCTACATAGGTAGGTACTCCAGGCCAAGTATCAATATCAACTCTCGTATTTTCAAACATGAATGAATGACGTTTCTTTTCTTGAATCCGAAATGCTACCAATCCAAGTTTTTCTAGGAAGGCCACGGTCTTCTCTTCATCGTTCACACTGATCTCAATTTCAGTAGTTGTGGAGGTCTCAACGAGGGCTCGCTCTTTGTAGGTCAGCAAAAGCTCGTCTTTGGTCTTTCGCAGACGCACGATCTTTTTTTCTTTACGAAAGTCTGCATTCTTGCTATAGAAAATAATCTCGCGATAAAGATCTTCGCCGAGGTCTTTTGCCTTTAACTCATGCAGCCTTGAGATGAGAGCTTCTTTATCAATTTCGAGGAATTTAATTTCAGTCTCTGTATTCTTACCCATGAGTGAAGTATAACAAATAGATGAGAATCATATATCTGGACAAAATTATAAGATATATCTATTTCACCAAAATTACTTTTCTTGACAAAAACTTCCTACCTTAGTTTAATTGATAATAGATGAGGAAGGCTAAAACTAAAACAATAACTAGAACTAAAAAGCAATCAAAAAAAGCTCATGTTATATTTATACTGCTCGGAGCTAGTACTCTTATTGCATTAGCAATACTTAATCTGCCCCGACAATTTAAAAATCTACAGACCGATACTGATTCTAACAATAACGAAGTCCTTATTATGACTTCTCAGCCTACCCCTACTATAGTACCTCCTGATTTTTCAGATAAACCAGTCCAGACCAGAAATCAGTTTGATCTTTCTTCATGGAAGACATTCAACAATGAAGAGGTGGGTCTACAATTCAAGTATCCTTCGGATTGGGGAACTCCAAAAGTCAACTATAATTTTTGTCATAATAAGCCGCTATGTTCCACAGATAATCAACCTGCAGCAGTATTTCGCTTAGAATTTCCTAATTCTTCCTTCACTATTGGAGGTGCAAGTAAAAATTTTTCACCCTCAAGAGGTACGAACATGCTATATGACTTCCCAGGCTTTGGGAGATGGAAAAAGGAAGACCTAGTAAAATTTTGTGCAACTCCTTGGTTTATAAACTGCACCAATACAGATGATATTGTTCATTACACAACTACTCCAGCCTGCATGGGCGAACCGGGTTCAGGATTTGGGTATGAACGAGTCATGCTATTATCCCGTTCAAGTGGCTCCATAAATGGACTCGCATTTGGGGGTAAGTTTATACCCGATGATATTGGATCTCCATATCATACATGCGATGATGTCGTGGAAAAATCTGTAGGGAACGCGATTCTAGCACGTAAGTTGAGCCCATCGATTATGAAGACATTTGACCTCTACGAGAAAGTTTTCGAAACAGTTAGCTTCAGATAATCATACCTTCTTGATTTACAATTTTTCTCTTCCACCAACATAACTAGTTAAAAGTGATTGAGTCTATACACACTTGAAATAAGAGCCCCTTTATCAATTTCGAGGAATTTAATTTCAGTCTCAGTGTTATCACTCATGTGTCGAGTAAGGTAAAGTTGACACTAAGTGAGCCGGACAGGATTCGAACCTGTGACCAAGAGCTTAAAAGGCTCCTGCTCTACCGCTGAGCTACCGGCCCCAATAGCTAATGGCATTTGGCGAATAGCTAAGGTGTTAATTATACCAAGGCTGTGGCAGCCTTGACAAGGTAGCCAGGAAAACTGCCCTATAATAATTGAATTAGCGATATCCCTCTGATATACTCCATTGTGCAAGGTCTCATACTGGCGTTAATGTACAGTTGCGAGATCTTTTTTGCACTTTTACATGAAATTCAGAAAAATATGCCAGGTTGGTGGCAGCGTGTCACAAATTTTTGAGATAGGCTGCTGCCAATAGGCAAGCCAGACGAAAGTCTGATCGGGTTCATCAAGGAGTGAGAAATGTCATCCGATCCTCCACTACCCTTTCTAAGGGTGATCGTTGTCACGTCGCAAACTCAGGCATTTGACCATGTTCATGCCTGGTGCATGCAGCACGGGCATATCAACCCGAGCTACTTTGGTCGAGAAGGTGATCTTTGGATCTTCGATGTCTATGAATTCGATCCAGAGATCCAGTTTCAGGTCAAAGTAGACATGTTTGGACATGTCTCAAGACACAACCCCTCCAGCTAACAGAAGGGGCGCCCATGATGCTCACGCCTACATCTTCTTGCGTTGTTGTTCGATCTGAGATCGATGCGCGAGATCGATTTCTCTCATGGGGGCTACAAGCTCGCTTGGGCGAAGCATTCATCTCGGAATCCTATGGGTTCCAACTCAAGTCAGGAGAATGGGAATTCGACGTAGTCGTCGGCAATCAAGTTGCGATCGCTTTCATCAACCCGTTCGGCGAAGTTAGGGCACCAATGCTGAATATCAGCAAGAAATGCCTGACAATGAAGGAGTGTGAATGGCGGGGATAATTCTTCTAGGAGTCGGCTTGGCTACATGCCTTGCCGCGAACTTCACCCTTGAAGATTGCAGGAAATACTACGCCATTGGCGGGAGTATCTCCACATGCATCGCGGGAGCACTGCTGATCATCACAAATTTTCTCTGAATTTCAATTGACCCCCAGCGGTCATACCTCAGGCGGCCCCGCTTTGCGAGGCCGCCTTTTATTTTTTGCTAAATCAGTTGTACTATCGATTTAAGTCGTATCACAATCTTTTGTCTGAAATTCTGATATACTATATACCTTAATATTGTTCATTCACAATTTAAAATTATAAAAGATTGGCAACAGCGTGTCTCACTAAATAACTGAGATAGGCTGCTGCCAATTGGCAAGCCAGACCTAGAGTCTGTGTAGTTCAATGCGAAGGGGTTCGTAATGCGCGCTAATAAAAGTGACAGCAAGAAGAATCGCAAGCAGCCAGTCAAGGACTGGCTCAAGGCTCACGGCATCACAGGCGCTCAAATCTTCGCCTTGGGAGATCGGGATTTCAGAATCTGTCTCAAAAACAGAGAGAGGCATGTTGCTCATGTCAATTCCGAGGGCGAAATCTCATGCGACACACTTCAAGGACGTCATCGGACGGCCTAACCGCATTCTTACTCTTTGACTAAAAGGTCATATCCCAGGCGGCCCCGCTTCGCGAGGCCGCCTTTTTCATGATTTAGAGGGAATTATCAAATGTGACCCGTACGAGAGTCGAACTCGTCTTCCAGGGATGAAAACCCTGTTTCCTAACCGATAGAAGAACGGGCCAAGAATTAAATACGATCAGATTATACCAGATTTAGGCTTAAAACCATAAATAATTAGTGGAGAAATATATTTAATTAAGTTCTGAGGAGAGTTGATCCCACTGCTTTTTCTAAGAATAATGAGGAATTAGTATGAAATTATCGTCTATTCATTCGAGAAGAGTAGTCCGCCACGAATAGTATTGAGATTTTAGGAGACGTCTAGTTAATTATTTGATAGCTAACGACTGCTTGGTTATTGCTGAAATTAATCTCAGGCACTTTTTTATCGTAATTAATAATTACCCGAGCATTATATACTCCTGATTTTTTCATAGTCCACGATCTCGCACCATCAAATGCCCATGAATTTGGACCAATATTACTTGAGCCATATTCTTTGCTTGATTTTACTCCATATTCACCATTAACCATAAACATATTTATATCTGATGTAAGACCAAAAGGAACAAGTGTTACCATGTTGGAAAAGAACTGACTTATAACCTTTCCAGTTACTGAGTATGCTTTCTCATCCCCATCATTCTGAAATATCACTTTGGCAAAAATATTTTCATTAATTTTAAAAATAGTCTTCTCCACACCAGCTTCATCAGTTAGCACAAATCTCACCACTTTCAAGTCTGCGCCTCGAGTAGATATATTTGGAGTTGGACTCAATGATGGGTATCTCAGAGTAGGGATAGGCACCTTTGTTGGAGTAGCAGTCGGTCTCGGAGTGGATGTAGGAGTAGGCTTTTTGGTTGGAGTGAGTGTTGGGGTTGGAGTATATGTAGGGGTTGGTTTAGCAATAGCCCTTCCATTTTCAAGCACTTCTACGACTGCTTTAGCATTTGCTGGATTCTCAGCATTTTTAATTGTAATTAGTCTAATCCGAGTCCTTGTTGCGGTATCTTCAAAAACATTACCCGTGGTGAGCGCACTTGAAACATTTTCACTGCCTAACGGATTTAGAAGGAATGTACCTGAATATCCACCTGTTGGATAGGCTATTTCATAATTACTATGCAAAAGGACACCCCTAAAGAGATTAAATGAAGCAGGAGAAAAATTCGCGTCTGAACCAATAGGCTGCCTAAATTCTACATAGATGAACTTCCCATCTGTTCTTGGAATTTTAAGTGCTTTTAATCCTGACGTCGTAGTCTCAAGAGGCTCAAGTTCGAAAATGCCACTTTCCTCTACCATCAGAATATTTGATGGGGAGAACCACCCAAGGAGATCTTTATGAGCTGCCGAGAAGTACCCTGATACGTTTTCTGCTTTACCACCACCCATACTATCAAACGGATCGTAGTATTCCTTTGCACAATTAGCTTGGGCACTCACAACTCTTGGACAAGTTACATATGCAGCATGTATCAGGCCATAAATCGAATGACCAAGTTCGTGAGTAAGATTCTTTTGATAATACGCAGCATTAGCATAATTGAGAGACATGAATGTTAGGCCAAGAGCCACGTTGCCATCAGCAGTAGAGACAACTTTCTTACCTTTTGTACTAATACCACCCCACCCACATCCTCGCCCATTCTTATTGGCAACTGGCGATGAGATCACTAATGCATCAAATGACTTGAAATCTACTTCTTTATCAATCTTTGCGATAACTGCAGGAAGAATAGCCTTGGTGTCGCAGGTCTGTGTGATAGGTAGCGTAATCCAATCCATAACCTGTCCTGACAGATACGTCTTACCGTATGAGTTTTGCTTATAAAAAGCATTGACTTTGTCAAATACGATTGTATCTATAGTCGATTTTGTGGCAGCGCGCATTTGATTATTGGAAAAGTTCGCTAGGACCACAAGAACTTTATTACCTTTTGAACTATTGGCTTGTAGTGATGAACTGTTAACTGATCCAACCGTCTGTATTGATTTTAAATTGCCACCATCAACTAAAATCTGATTTGCAACTACAATGCCATCAATTTGTACTAAAGCATCTGGTGTGAGCGATACTTTATTTTCAGTTGAAAAAACAATTGGCAGCTCCAGACCTGAATCTAGCTTGAGGGAATACATGGGCTGGCTTGAAGATGACTGCACATCATCAGACTCAACAAACTGCACCTTTAATTGACCCTTGAATTGAGTACGAGTCTCGACACAATTTGAACTAAGTTTTGAAAGCGCAGAAAGAGTGGAGTCAGATTGATTGCTGGTAGCTATTTGAAGGGCATCAGCTGGTGAAACTGAAACAATTTTTGAGAAAATTTCATTTCTTTTTTCTGATATTTGTTTTACAGCAACTTTTTTATCCTCAGCCTGTGCTATAAACAACTGCGCTGCTTGAACCTTTAATTCATCTGTCGTCTTTTGTAACTCTTGTTTTAAACTGGAGATGTCTAAAGTATCAAGACGAGCTGAGTCTGACGATATGGCACCTGCAATACAAGCAACACTCTCACCAATTGATGCTCTACCTTGAAAAAATGTTTTATTGTTGGCTAAGAAAAGTGCGAGGCCCAATCCTCCTACAAAAATAAATCCTCCTATGACAACTCTAAACTTAATCTTACGAAGATATGAAGTAGCACTTAAAAATATATTAACTGGCAAACCCATACATCACTATCAAATATACTGTAAAGGATGTCAAGAAATATTTAATCCAGATTATGTAAGAATGATGTAAGAGCATGCTTATATTCTTTAAAATCCTCAATATGCATTAGGATGTCCCTCATCTCTGATGCACCGTCAACTGTGTTGATATAGCACTTGGCAAATTTCTTAAGAACAGGAAAGTATTTTGTATCTTCCCATGTCTTTTCATAAAGATTCACATGCTCCAGATACATCTCAAGCTTCTCTTTCTGCGTGACTGCATCTCCAAAATGATCTTTATTGAAAATCCACGGATCTTTAAAGATTCCCCTTCCTATCATGATGCCATCAAGCCCATACTCTGCTACTTTATCCAGCCCATCTTGCCTGGAGACAATATCACCATTACCTATGATCACAGTATGCTTTTCCATTTTGTTTCGAAGCTTTACTACTTTCCCGATCTCATCCCAATGTGCGGGTACCTCAGACATTTCTTTGGCTGTGCGACCATGAATAGTCAAAGCATCAAGATCTAGATTTAAAAGAAAAGAGGCCCACTCTTCGGTGATCATCTCTTTAAATCCAATCCGTGTCTTAACACTCACAGGAAGACCGTGTGAGCCTTCTTGTGTTGCTTGTACTATCTCTTTGGCAAGTGCAGGATTATTGATAAGGCCTGAGCATGCACCCCTTGCTGTAATCCCTTTTTCAGGACAACCCATATTGATGTCGATCCCAACAAATCCTCGCTCATAAAGCAACTTACCTGCCTTATAAAAATTATCTGGATTGGTACCCCAGATCTGTGCGATCAATGGCTGCTCGATAGATGTATGCACCAGACGTCGAGCGACATATTCATAACCACGCGAAAAAAGACCATCAGCATTGGTGAATTCAGTGAAAAATACATCAGGAGCTCCACATTTTTTGATGATCTGTCGAAATACCGTGTCTGTAACATCCTCCATTGGAGCCATCACAAAAAATGGCTTTGGAAGTTCTGACCAAAAATTTGTCATAAGAGCTGTATTATAGCTATTTTTACCCTCGTATTGCTATAATTGGGACTCCATGAAACTCTTACTGCTCGTTTTAGCAGGAATGCTACTTTTCCTACCCTCTCGAGCTCTCGCTACTGATAATCCACTTACGAGACCTAACAATAAAGTTGGGATTCATATCCTATTCCCAACAGAGTTAGCAGATGCAGCAAAGCTTGTTAACAATAAAGGAGACTGGGGATATGTCATTATCCCTATTCAATCAAATGATAAAGATATCAAGAAGTGGCAAACTTTTCTCAATGAGGCAGGGAGACTACATCTCATCCCAATTCTCAGACTTGCAACTGAAGGAGACTACTTCAATACTAGTGTCTGGCGCAAGCCGACGGAAGTGGATGTCTTAGACTTTGCCAATTTTCTCAGCTCTCTGACCTGGCCAATCAAAAATCGCTATATCATTCCTTTTAACGAGGTCAATAGAGGCGATGAATGGGGTGGCGCTGCAGATCCAAAAGACTATGCGACGATCCTCTCATATGCAGTCACTGCATTTAAGTCTCGCAACCAAGACTTTTTTATTATCGGTGGGGGCTTTGATAACGCTGCTCCAAATAATGGGACTCTGTATAAAGACCAGTACTCCTTTATGAGAGAGATGAACGCTGCAGTTCCTGGTATCTTTAATCAAATTGATGGATTTGCGAGTCACTCATATCCTAATCCTGGATTTTCCCAGCCTCCTGATGTACATACCTCAAAAAGTATTACGAGTTTTCGCTTTGAGAGAGATCTGATTGATGCTCTTTCTGACAAAGACCTCCCTATCTTTATCACAGAGACTGGTTGGTCTGGGGATGAAGTAACTGATGAGAAGAGGGCTGAGTATTATAATACCGCATTTGAGTCAGTTTGGAATGATCCAGATGTCGTGGCAGTTATGCCGTTTCTTTTTAGAGCTAGCGGGCAGTTCGAGAAGTTCTCCTTTCTCACTTCAACCGGCGGTACCACTAAACAGTACGAAACGCTTAGGAATATAGCGAAGGTAAAAGGCTCCCCAACTCTTCCTAAAGTTCTCGGAGTAACTGCTGAGCCAACTCAAAAAATTGTGAGAAAAAGCTTTCCTAAAAAGGATATCCAGGAGGACAAAAAGTCATTTAATCAGGTGCTCGTCTCAATCTATGAGTGGATAAATCACCTCTAACTTTTTGCTTTATACTGCTTGCTGTATACTGTGGGTGACATGATTACCATCATTCATGGCGATGATATCGCCTCATCTCGCAACTACCTCAACGACATCAAAACCAAATTTCCTGAGGGAATCCAGATATCTCCTGAGTCACTCAACATGACTGATCTCTCACAACGAATTGATGGTGGTGGTTTTTTTGATACTGAAAAAGTGATCATTATAGAGCAGCTTTTTCTGAAGAGAAAAGCCAAAAAAGAATTCGAAGCAATTGTTGAATACCTTAAGAGCAAAACACTTGAAAACGAAATCTATATTTGGGAGAACAAAGAGCTAGATAAAAAATCACTTTCACTTTTTAATCACCCAACCATTAAGACATATAAGCTCCCCCAAACACTCTTTTTCTTTCTAGATGCAATCAAACCGGGAGCTGGTAAGGAGCTAGTACGCATGTACTATGAAACACTCAAAACAACTGACGCTGAGATGGTCTTCTTTATGCTCGTACGTCATTTCAGACTTCTCCTCGCACTTCAGACTCCATCAATCGAGACGATCGACGAGGCTAAAAGACTCGCCCCATGGCAGCAGGGCAAAGTTGCAAGACAAGCCAAACTCTTTTCAACTGATCAACTCTTAGCGATTCATGAGCAACTATTCATACTGGATAAAGAGCAAAAAACAGGCGAATTAAGCATGCCCCTTAATCTTGCCATTGACATTTTATTACTGCAGATCTAAGATAATTTTCATGCAGTTGGACCCAAAAATCTTTAAGGCATACGACATCCGCGGCATCTACCCCACTCAGATTAATGAAGAGAATATCGCCTCTATAGCAAAAGCTACTTATACTTTTTTCAAACAAAAACTAGGTAATGACAAGAACTTGTCAGTTGTCATGGGTTATGACATGAGACTTTCATCTCCTGCTTTGTTTGAGGTGGCAAAGAAATCATTTGTCGAACTTGGAGCACAAGTAATTGATATTGGCCTTATTTCAACACCATCTTTCTACTTTTCTGTGTTTCATATGGGATATGATGCAGGCTTTCAAGTAACTGCTTCACATAATCCAAAAGAGTATAACGGTGCAAAATTTGTTCTCAATAGTCCACAGGGACTTATCAAGATTGGTAAAAGCACGGGCATGGAGGATGTCAAGAATATGGCAATTGAAGGCAAATTTGCTGATCCAATGCCAGGCGGATCTGAGATAAAGAAAGAAGGAATCCTAGATGAAGAAGTAACAACTGCACTTAATATTCTTGATAATCCAACAATCAATAAATATAAAATTGTTGCTGACACTGCAAATGCGATGGGAGCACAGTATATCCAAGCGCTTTTTGAGAAAGTTCCTGCAGATCTTATTAAAATGAATTTTGAGTTTGATGGCACATTCCCCGCTCATCAACCAGATCCACTCAACTTCGCTAATCTTGTAGATCTCCAAAAGAAAGTTCTTGAAGAAAAAGCTGATTTTGGCCTAGCTCCGGATGGAGATGGTGATAGGCTCTTCTTCATTGACGAGAAGGGGGCAGTTGTTCCAGCTTCTATTATCACCTCTATCATTGCAGCAGAATTTCTCAAGAAACATCCTGGTGCCACTATTCTTTTCGACATTCGCTATATTCTTACTGCACGTAAGATAGTTGAGGAAAATGGCGGAAAGAGTGATGTAACTAAAGTTGGTCATGCATTCATTACAGAGGCAATGCATAAAACAGGTGCTGTATTTGCTGGAGAATCCTCAGCCCATTACTTCTATAAAGATGCTGGCAACGGCGAGAATCAGTTGATGACTATCTTGACAGTGTTGAAGGTAATGACCCAGGAAGGAA
Source organism: uncultured Gammaproteobacteria bacterium (assembly GCA_964533055.1). Lineage (GTDB taxonomy): Bacteria > Patescibacteriota > Microgenomatia > Levybacterales > UBA12049 > JACROF01. The sequence continues at coordinate 35,140 of CAZHKZ010000008.1, forward strand.
AATCTCTCTCTGAACTTGCTGAAGAATATAGGAGAAGTTTTGAATCAACAGAATTTAACTTCCGAGTGACAAATGCTCCAGAAATCTTAACAAAACTTAAGGAGACTTATGCAGATGGTGAATTATCAGAGCTAGATGGTGTGTCAGTTACCTATCCTGACTGGAGATTTAATGTAAGAACTTCTAACACTGAGCCACTTCTTAGACTCAATGTCGAAGCGTATGATAAGTCGAAAATGGAAGAGAAAAGAGACGAACTTACCGTACTTATCAAATCAACAGCAGTAGAAGATACTGACAATTCTGGCCACTAATATGCCTGACTACAAGCAGTTTAAAAAGGACACTTTCTCCAACGAACCATTTGTTATTAAGGTAGATAAGCCTTGGGGCCATGAAATCATCTTTACTCC